>JBDHAS010000060.1:0-19708 GCA_039588015.1 Gemmatimonadota bacterium
GCCCAGAACATGGGCGGATCGGGAGCCAGCTCCGTGGTCCACATCTTCGAGGGGGTGTGATCATGCCGAGTCCGAGATACACGCGAGAGATTCCCAACCGCTACCGGCTCGAGGCTGGCAAGTGCGAAGGCTGCGGCAAGGTGGTGTACCCGGTTCGAAGCATCTGTCCTGCCTGCCGCGGTGACCGGTTCGAGACGGTCAACCTGTCGCGAACCGGGAAGGTGATCACCTCGACCGTGATCCACGTACCGCCGGCCGACTTCCTGATGGAAGCGCCCTACGCGATGGCGATCGTCGAGACGCCCGAAGGCGCGCGCTTCATGACCCAGGTGGTCGATTGCGAACCGTCATCGGTGCTGCCGGGGATGGAGGTTGCGCTGGAGTTCCGGCTCGTCAGGAAAGAAGGGAAGAGTGGCATCCTTTGTTACGGGCACAAAGGAGTTCCTGCATAAGGCAGGCTTTGAATAGCGAATAGCGAATATCGATCAGGGAATATCCAAAGCTATGATAGGATCTTCTGCTGTTGGACATTCGATGTTCAATCTTCGATATTCACAAGCTTGAATAGCACGACGTTTCTTCTGGGGAATACAAAGCATGCATAAAGTCCCCGTTTTTGCGGAATTGTCAGACGAGCACTATCGCGCGTACGAGGCCGAGGCTAAGCGGCGCGGCGTGTCGGTCGAGGAGCTCGTCCAGCACACGGTCAACGCTCTGTTGCGGGAGCTCGAGCAGGAAGAGGACGACTGCACGGGCCCCGATCAGTATATCAGCGTCTCCTAGCCGAAGGCCGCTTCGGCTAGGCCTGCCGCCCTCTGGCCAGCGCGGTCGGCTCCTGCCGGCCCACTGGCCCTTTCTTCCTAGCAGCACAATAGGACGTTCGAGCGCCCGCCGGATCGCGCTCGCCCCGGGGTCCCGTGACATCGTGTGGCTGAGTGCAGACGGGCACTGACGGCAAGGTCGATCCTTTGTCAGCCGCCTCGTTCCAGCGCTTCCCGAATCCTGCGCGCCTGCTCGTTATCCCATTCCCCGTCTTCCGGTGACGCCGGTTCCATCCGGTAGAGCCAGGACAAGCCGGTTCGGCCGGTATGACCGTCCGGCAAGCGATAGACGGGGTCCCGCAGCGCCTCGTCTAGGGAGACGAATTGGAAGCCCTCGGCAGCGAGCGCATCGAGCAGCGCGCCCATGTGGTCGCTGACCAGTAGAGTCGCGTGGAGCAGCAGGATGTGATCAACGTCCCGCCCCACCTTTCGTCGTGCCACATCCTGCGCGTGGCGAACCGTCTCCAGAATATGATCGACGAGTAGACCGCCGATTCGTTGCGCTTCGACCTCATCTCCGGCGGCCACCGCTCGCTCGTACGGCCGCGAGAGCATGAACTCCGAGTTGTCGACCGAGACGTGAGCGACTTCGAGCTCGAGTTCCGCTAGAAGCTCGAGCGCCGCCCCCTGGCGCCCTGGCGTCGGACCCTGATGCAACATCGGGTAGCGGAAGTAGCGAACCGGTTCGCCGGCGATCTCGCGCAAGCGCGAATCACACGTCCGAACGTCCTCGAGCCACTGTTCGAGCGGCGCCGAGTTGAGGTCGCGATGCGACTCGCTGTGATTGCCGAGCGGCATACCGCGCCCGAGCCACATCCGCAGCAGCGGAGCGCCCGGCCCGATCCCGGCGCAACGCACGAATCCTGCCGCGACGACGCCGCGGCTCGCCAGAGCGTCGAGTAAGCGCTCCGTCGCCGCCTCACGTCCCTCCGCGGGTGCTGGACCGTTCCACGGCAGGTCGTCGATGGTGATGGCGATGCGCGGGCCCGGCTCGGACTCCGGCTCCTGACGCGTGACCAGCACCGGCGTAGTCAGCAAAACGACAGCGCCCGCGATCAACAATATGGCTACCATCCTACCTCGTCGCCCCAAACTCAACTACTCCTCCAATTGCCTCCGACCCGGCTGCACGTACTCTTCGCCGTCTCGGATCAGGGTCGATGACGGCCGTCTGCGTCGCTAGTCACCTCTTCTTCCTCTGATTCGTCCTCATCACCTGGCGCCTTCTCCCACTCGTAGTCGCGCTCCATGATCCAGCGCTCGAACCAGTCGAGCTCGACGTTCGCCTTGTAGAGCCGGTGCCGCAGCTCACCCCATCCGTGGCCGGCGCGCGGCGCCACGTACAGGTGCGTGGGTACGCCGTTCGTCTTGAGGGCACGATGCATCTCGACCGACTGCGGCATCGGCACCCGCGCGTCGTTCTGGCCGACCAAGAAGATCGTCGGCGTCGTGACCTTCGCCACGTCGCTCAGCGGCGAGTTCTCCCAGTAGACATCGATCGGCGCGTTCTCCTGCCACGGCGTGCCGCCGAACCACGGTGTCCGATAGATTCGCACGTCGCTCTGCCCGTACATCGAGATCCAGTTGGCCGCGCCGGCACCCGAGCACGCAGCTTTGAAGCGATCGGTGTGGGTGATGATCTTGTTGGTCATGTGGCCGCCGGCGCTCCAGCCCATCTTCCCCATGCGGTCGCCATCCACCAGACCGTGCTCGATCAGGTAGTCGACGCCCGCCATCACATCGAGGTGCGCGTTCTTGAAGTAGTGGCCCACCATATCGCGCAGGAAGTCGTCGCCGTAGCCGGTGCTCCCCCGGTAGTTGGGCTGTAAGACCATGTAGCCCAGCGAGGCTAGCACCTGCACGTAGTCGCCCGACGAGCCGAACGTGAATCTGTCGGATGACGCAGGGCCACCGTGCGTCTGCACGATCAGCGGGTACCGCTTCCCTTCCTCGTAGTCCAGCGGATAGAAGAGAAGACCTTCGACCGTCACGCCGTCGGCCCCTGTCCACTGAATAGCCTCCTGCCGCGGCAGTAGATACTTCTCTTCCAGGTCGTCGAAGAAATGCGTGACCTGCTCCGGTCGCGCGCCGCGCCGCTCCTCGAGAAACCATACGTCCCCGGCGTTAGTCCGTTCCGAGATCTGAAAGACGTGCCGCCCCAGCTTCGGGTAGTACGACCAGCCGACGACGCTGTGATTGCCTTCGGTCAGCCGCTCGTAGCGCTCCGACGCCACCTCGACGCGGAAGAGATCCAGGCGCACGCCCGTGTTGGCCGAGAAGTAGATGTAGCGGCCATCGGCCGACCAGGTCGCTCCGAAGACTTCGTAGTCAAAGTCGGGCATCAACAGCTTCGACGGGCCGCCAGCCGCCGGCGCGACAAACAGGTTGTCATTGTAGTAGAAATCGAAGTCCTCGTTCGCGGAGGTCACGAAGAGAACCTGGCTGCCGTCAGGCGAAAGCTCGGCGCCGCTTTCCGGGACGCCGTTATCGGTGATGCGAACCAGATCGTCACCACCGGCGTCCATCACGTATATTTCGGAGTCGTCCGAGTCATCGAACAGCGGGGTCGGAGCGCGGGCGAGAACGATCATGCTGCCGTCCCGGGACAGCACGTAGCCTCTGATCGAGAAGTCTCCCTCCGTTATCCGCTCTCCTTCTCCCGATTCCACCGCGACGCGCCACAGGTGTCGCTGTTGGAAATTCTCATCGAAGGCGTAGACATCGTCCTTCTTCTTCTCTCGCGCCTGCAGCTCTTTCGACTTCTCGTCGCGGGCGAGGAAGTAGATGTACTGGCCGTCGTGCGACCATTCCAAGCTGCCCACCGAGGTGGCGTGGTCGGTAAGCCGCCGGGCCTCGCCGCCGCCGGTTCGCATCAGATAGATCTGGTTGTGTTCGTCGTCGCCGCGCCTTGTTACGAAGGCGATGTGGGTGCCGTCCGGCGACCACAGCGGACTGCTCTCAGGCCGCTCGCCGTAGGTCAACTGCATCGTCTCGCCGCTTTCGATATCGAACCGCCAGATGTGGCCTATAGTCCGGTTCTGCTTCCAGTCGACGTCGCCCCTGACAAACAGCAGTTGTCCGCCGTCCGGCGAGAGACGTGGCCCACGAATCGGCCGCATGTTGATCAGATCGACGATCGTCATCGGCCGCGGCTCCTGCTGCGCCGTCGCGTTCATGCTGGTGCCCGCGCCCAAGGCGCTCACGCACATCAGCGCGCACAGAAGGCGCGCGGTGGCGAGCTGGATCGATATCGGAAGACCGAGTACTGCTTTGGCAGGATCAGAGGCAGCGCGCTTCCCGACCTTCATCATGACCACCTTTCGGAAAGGGGGACTGTCCAGGCATGGGGCTTGGGAATGGCTTCAAGATGTGACCCTCGCGAGCGGCGAGCAACGACCGAAGGAGGCAGCCCCAAGGCGTGCTGCCGGGAGCCGAGGCACGCTGGCGGACGGGGTCGCGACTACCGGTAAGCGCTCGCATTGCCCAGATCAGCGGCAAACCCCATAATTGAAGAAAGCGCCCCAGTCCTGAGCATCGATCGCTTTCCGAGGTCTCGACCCGCTACCCTCGAGCCCGAGAAGTCAGTCATGACACACCTGATCCAGCTCTTGTCCCGGCGCGGTCGCACTGCTGTCGGCACCGTCGCTGCGTTCGCTCTGGTCGCCGTCGCGATGGTCAATATCACCGGCCGCGCCCAGGAGACCGAGACGGCGAGCGATGCTCTCAAGGTCAGCGTCGTCTACGACAACTACCTGGTCGAATCCGGGCTCGGGACCGGCTGGGGCTACGCCGCCGTCGTAGAGTTCCGTGGCCAGACCATCCTCTTCGACACCGGCGCCGACGGTCCCACACTAATGGCCAATCTGAGAGCCTTCGGCTTCGACCCGCAGACTATCGAGGCTGTCGTCCTCTCGCACGCGCATGGCGACCACACGCTGGGATTGGACTCGCTGCTGGCGACCGGCGTCCGGCCGAAGGTCTACGTTCTGCCGTCTTTCCCAGCCGACTTCAAGCGTCACGTCGCCGAGACCGTGGAAGTGATCGAGGTCGAGCCGGGCCAGGTCGTCGGCGACGGCCTGTTCACCACCGGTGAGATGACCGGACCGGTCAACGAGCAGGCGCTCGTGGTCGAGAGCGCGCGCGGGTTGGTGATCGTTACCGGATGTGCACACCCGGGCATCGTCGATATCGTCTCACAAGCGAAGAGCATCGACGATAAGAATGTGCACCTGGTGACCGGTGGCTTTCACCTAGTACGCACATCTGCCGACAGGATCGCCGAGATCGTGGCCGAGTTCCGCCGCCTGGGCGTGGAAAGAGCCGCGCCTTCCCACTGCAGCGGAGATGCGGCGATCGATCTATTCCGGGAAGAGTACGGAGACGACTTCGTGCAGTCCGGAGTCGGGCGCGTGTTCGAGATACCCGGCTAGGGCCGGGGTGTTTTCAATAGCCGATATTCGCTAGCCGATGATCGATTCTCGAGTTTTGCTCGACTATCGACGCACGATATTCGACGCTCGACGTCCGACTCTCACATCAAGGTCCGGACATCGACCACTCGAGCGTCGGCCATAGGGCATCGAGTATTGAGAAAGAACTTGAAACTCGGCCGTCGAATTTCGAATAGCGAATATTAAAGTCGAACCCACCTAGGATGGATCCACCCCGATCACGCCCAGACCAGGGCCTATCACCAGATCGTTTCAACGTGAGGATAGCGACGAAGCCGCTCGTCGCGACTAACGAGCCTGGCGCCGAGTAGCTGGGCGGTGGACACGATGATTCGATCGGCCGGGTCTTTGTGAGGATACTCGTCGAGTCTGGTCGCGCGCACAGCGATACGATTATCGACGGGAATGAAGCTCAGAAACGGCAGCCCTTCCGACCGCGCGATCCAGTCACCGACGTCCATCGTCAGCTCGAGCCGCCCGCGCTGCACCAGCGTCGCCACTTCCCACGCGCTAATCGAAGAGACGAGGATCGAGCGATCGGCTACGGCGCTCTCGATCGCCCCAATGGCACGTGCCGACAGCGCCGTCCCACCCGAGACCCACCAGACCCAGACGTGGGTGTCGAGCAGGATCATTCTGCCGCCTCCCAGTCGTCCTCACCGACCGGTTCGGTCGGCGACTCGTAACGCACCACGGTGTCACGCAGAGCGCGTAGCGCGTCGGCCGGGTCGTCTCGGTACGGTACCAGCATGAGCACCGGCTTTCCGCGATCGGTGATGATCAGCTCTTTGCCGGTGCGCTCGACTTCGCGGAAGTACTCGAGCGCGCGCGCCTTAAAGCGAGACTTGGAGACGACGTCAGACATGATCCTCTATAGTAACGGACGTAATGACTATGGTCATAATACTATAGTCATAACGTGCCGTGCGTGCAAGTCACCTCGGTTGCTTGCTGCTCTTCGATATCCGATAGCCGCTAGCCACTGATCGAGTCTCAAGTTCTTCTCAACTATCAAGACCCGACGTTCGACGCTCCACATCCGATTCTCACGCCCCTGACACGGACATCGGCGTGTCGTGCCTGGGCCGTAGGAAATCGAGTATTGAGATGAACTTGAAACTCGGCCGTCGATTATCGATTAGTGAATATCGAATTCAACCCCGATCGGCAGCCTAAAAACTTTCGTGCTCGGTCCGGGCTATGATCTCGTCTTGCAGCGCCTTGCCGAGATCGCAGAAATAGTCGCTGTAGCCCGCCACGCGCACGATCAGGTCGCGGTGTTTCTCTGGCTCTCTTTGCGCGGCTCGCAGCGCCTCGGCATCCACGACATTGAACTGAATGTGGTGGCCATCGAGCCGGAAGTATGACCTGACGAGGTGCACGAACTTGTCCAGCCCCTCTTCGCCGGCCATGAGCCCCGGCGTGAGCTTCTGGTTCAGCAGCGTGCCGCCGGTTCGGGCGTGGTCCATCTTGGCGGCCGAACGCAACACCGCGGTGGGACCGTGGCGATCGGCGCCCTGCACCGGTGATATGCCCTCCGAGAGCGGCTGCCAGGCGTTCCGGCCATCCGGCGTCGCGCCGCAGACCGAGCCGAAGTAGATGTGGCAGGTGGTGGGAAGCAGATTGATGCGATACGCGCCGCCCTTCGTGTTCGGCCTTCCGTCGATCGTCTCGAAGTAGGCCTCGAACAGCTCGCGCATCACCGAATCGGCGTAGTCGTCGTCGTTGCCGTACTTTGGCGTCCGGTTCAGAAGCAGCTGCTGTATCCTCTCCTGGCCCGCGAAGTCGTCGCCCAGGGCGCCCAGCAACTCCTCCATGGAAAGCGTCTTCTCATCGAACACGTGGTACTTGATCGCCGTGGCGCAATCGGTCAGGGTGCCGAGCCCGACGCCCTGGATGTATGAGGTGTTGTAGCGAGCGCCGCCATCGTGGTAATCGGCACCGTTCGCGATGCAGTCGTCGATCAGGATCGACAGGAACGGCGTCGGAATATGGTTGGCCCACAGCCGCTCGATCACGTTGTTGCCGCGGATCTTGATGTCGATGAAGTGGCTGAGCTGCCGACGATACGCCTCCATCAGCGCTTCGAAGCTCCCGAACCGGGACGACGCTCCCGTCTCGATGCCGATCTGCTTCCCGGTACGAGGATCGACTCCGTTGTTGAGCGTGATCTCGAATACCTTCGGCATGTTGAAGTAGCCAGTCAGGTTGTAGTTCTCTTTGCCGAAGGCGCCGACCTCCACGCAGCCGCTCGAACCGCCGTTCCGAGCGTCCTCGACCGACTTGCCCTGGCGCACCAACTCCTGGACGATAAGGTCGGCGTTGAAGATCGAGGGCTGGCCGAAGCCGCTCCGGATGATCTTCGCCGCGCGCTTGAGAAATCGATCCGGGTTCTTCTTGCTCAACTGCACCGACGAACTCGGCTGCACGAGCCGCATCTCCTCGATCACATCGAGGATCACGTAAGTGAGATCGTTCACGCCGTCGGAGCCATCCTCCATCACGCCGCCGGTGTTGATCTGCGCGAAGTCGGTGTATGTGTTGCTCTCCTCGGCCGTCACGCCGACTTTCGGCGGCGCCGGCTGGTTGTTGAACTTGACCCAGAGGCACTGCAACAGCTCGCGCGCCCACTCTTCCGTCAGCGTGCCCTCCGCCCGCCCCTGCGTGTAGAACGGATAGAGGTGCCGGTCCAGATGACCGGGATTGAAAGAGTCCCAGGTGTTCAGCTCGCTGATGACACCGACGTGCACGAACCAGTAAGCTTGGAGAGCCTCCCAGAAGTCGCGCGGCGCGTAGGCCGGCACTCGATCGCAGACCTCGCCGATGCGCTCTAGCTCGCGCTGCCGCTCCGGATCCACCTCCCGTTCCGCGAGCCCGCGCGCGTGCGCGGCGTGTCGCTCCGCAAAGGCTATCAGCGCATCACAGCAGATGGCCATCGCCTTCAGCTGTTCCCGCTTGTCGTGGGCCTCGGCGTCGTTCAGCCAATCGAGATCTTCGAGGGCGCGCTTGATGTCCGCCTTGAAGTCGAGAAAGCCTTTCTTGTAGATCTTGTCATCGAGCACCGTGTGACCCGGGGCCCGCTGCTCCATGAACTCGGTGAAGATCCCTGCCTCGTAGGCGTCCTTCCACTCGTCGGTCATCGCGGCGAATATCAGGTCCCTCAGCGACTTGCCTTCCCAGAACGGGATGAAACGGTCGCGGAATAGCTCGTGCGTCCGCTCGTCCGCGTCGAACGAGACCTTCTCGCGCGAGTCGAGGATCTCCAGGTCCTGCAGGGAATGGCAGCAGACCTCGGGATAGGTCGGCGTCGCTTTGGGGCCCGGCCCGCGTTCGCCCACGATCAGCTCGCCCGGTAAGATACAGACGGCCTTGTTCTCCATCAGATGCTTGAAGGCGAGCGCGCGGCGGACCGGCGCGGAGACGGCGCCGACATCCTTCGCGTAGAACTCGGTGATCAGTTCCGCCCGCTCCGTCGAGACGCGTGGCCGTGCCTCGAGGCTCTGCCGCCGCAAACCCTGCACTCTCTCGCTCAGACTCATATCTCCTCGCCCCTCACCGTCACGTGAAGACCGAACGTTCTCAGTTGATTCGCCACCTTCGCGACCGCTTCCGCATCCGGCGGTTCCAGGTCCGGCATCCGATGCTCGCGGTCGAGCCGAGTGTACTTGTCGATGCCCATCCGGTGGTACGGCAAGATATCGACGGGATATCGCGTCGCCAGCGCTGCAAGAAACTCGCCTAACGCTCTCACGTTCTCCACATCATCGTTGATGCCGGGCAGAAGCGGGAATCGGACAACGACCGCTCTTCCCTGCTCCGACAGCCAACGCAGGTTCTCGTGTATAGTCGCGTTGCTGACGCCGGTGAATTCCAGGTGGCGACCTTCGTCAATCAGCTTCAGGTCGTAGAGGTAGAGATCGGTATGCTCGGCAACTTCCTGGAACAACGCCGGCGCGGCGTGGCCGCAAGTGTCGAGCGCGGTCCTTATCCCCCGCGCCTTGCACGACTCCAGCAGGTCGCACAAGAACTCGGCCTGGGACAGGGGTTCGCCGCCGGAAACGGTGACGCCACCGCCAGACTCGTCGTAGTAGACGGTGTCCTTCTCGATCTCCGCCATCACCTCGTCGACCGTCACCTGCCGCCCGGCGATCTCCAACGCGCCCGGAAGACAAGCATCGACGCAGGCCCCGCACAGATCGCAGCGCAGGCGATCGAGGTGCACGGTCTTCTCGTTCAGGGAGATAGCGTTCGGCTCGCAGACCTCTACGCAGTCGCCGCACAGATTGCAGCGCCCGTCCCGCAGCAGCAACTCGGGCTCGAACTCCTGGCTCTCGGGGTTGTGGCAGAGCCAGCAACCCAGCGGACAGCCTTTCAGGAAGACGGTCGTACGGACGCCGGGGCCGTCGTGGATGGCGAACTTCTTGATGTCGAAGATGGTCCCGGTGCTCAAAGTCCCCTACCGATTGCTGCGGCCGCCGAGCCCTCGACGGCGGCCTCGGGTCGCGATTCAGGGCGCAGAGCCGTTCATCACGACGGTCGGGGCTGCTTGAATCATTATCGTTAGTGAGTCAGACCACAAGCCCCCGCTCGTCGAATCCGTCCCCGTCAGGTCACGCCAGGGAAACGGCCGGGGAACGCCGTCCCGCTATATAGCGGTAGCGTTCGCAACTCGACGCTCCAGAAGCAAGACCGCGGCCCGGCCCGCCGCGGCCTCGAACGCCCGACGGTAGGCTATTGCTTACGGTATTGTTCGAGCCCCTGCTCGAATCCCACCACCGAGGTGGTTGCTGTGAGATTGGCAGAATCGTCCCCCGGTGATCGCCGTCCTGACGTCGGCTAACGAGGCCAGCGCATGGCGGGCCGCGGCCATTTTTTGTGGCGCGTTGACCTTTAGTTGATTCTCTCCTCGAGATTGCTCGCCATGACTACCCCCATCGATTATTCTGTGGACATGAGCCCATCCGCAACCATGACCGCGGACGAACTGCTGCAACTGAACTTGGCCGGAAAGCGCACGGAGCTGGTCAGGGGCGTGCTCGTGGTGCGCGAGCCAGCGGGCTTCCTCCATGGCGTGGTCGCCGCGAAACTCGCCAGCCTCTTGAGCGTCCACGTCGACGACAGCGGATTGGGGCTCGTTCTCGCGGCGGAGACCGGGTTCAAGCTCGCCAGTGATCCCGATACCGTGCGCGCCCCGGACGTCGCGTTCGTCGGCAAGGACCGGCTTCCAGACCCCCCTCCCGCCGGCTACGCCCCGTTGGCTCCTGATCTCGTCGTCGAAGTGCTTTCTCCGGACGACCGGCCGGGGGAGGTTCTGGCCAAGGTCGGAGAGTGGCTTGACGCGGGGACTCTGCTCGTCTGGGTCGTGGACCCGCAGCGCCGTTCCGCCCGCGTCTATCGAGCCGACGGTAGCCAATCCTCCCTCGGGGCGGGCGAAAAGCTGGACGGGGAAGGTGTCGTTCCCGGCTTCAGCTGCAGCCTCGACTCGCTTTTATCCAGGTAGACAAGAACCGCGTGTGGCTGCCACCGCTCACGTGTTGACGTTCCCAGCCGCAAGACGTAGCTTCACTCCAAAATGGTTGTGTTATGGTTGCATTATGGTTGCACACGAAGCGACATTACCGGAATCAATCGATGGCCAATGTGACCCTGAAAGGGATACCTGAGGAGCTGTTCGAGCAACTCAAGAGCGAGGCTGCAGCCAGTCGGAGAAGTCTCAACAGCGAGATCATCCATCGCCTTCAGGTTTCGGTGACGGCACCCCGCGTCGATGCCGAAGCATACCTGGCCGATCTGGCCGCGCTGCAGCGTCGGCTGGCGATTCCCCCGCTGACGGATGAAATGCTGACGGCGGCCAAAGAGCACGGCCGAACGTGATCGTAGTAGACACCAACGTCATAGCGTATCTGCACCTACCCGGCCGCGGCACGGCTGCGGCGAGGGCCGCCCTGCGCCGAGACCCCGAATGGTCGGCGCCGCTGCTGTGGCGTAGCGAGTTTCGGAACGTCCTGAGCTTCTACATCCAAAGCGGTGATCTGAAGATCAATGATGCCATAGGCCTCGCCCGGTTGGCCGAGTCTCTTTTGGCAGGGCGCGAGCACATTGTGGAATCTGCGGCCGTTCTAAACCTGACAGCCGGTTCCAACTGTTCGGCCTACGATTGCGAGTTCGTCGCCCTCGCCCAGACGATGGACGTACGCTTGGTGACGACCGACACCAAGATCCTGCGCGCGTTCCCCGATCGGGCGCTCGCTCTAGATGATTTTGCCGGGATGTAGAGCTACCGGTCACCGGCGGATTGAGAACCCAGCCCTACAGCGCCCCGAAGACCTCACGGCGGATATTGGCAGAGGCGAGCACTCGCGGCCTCGGACCGCCCCCTTCATCCGGCCAGCGAACCAGCTTGATGAGCCCGTCGCTGATCTCGATGCCGGTGATGCTGCCGTCTCCGAAGGAACAACACCCGGTGTTGAAGTAGCACGGCTTAGCGGGCCCGTCGGTCCGCCCACTCTTCCCCGGTGGGTCCTCGCCCTGAACTCTGATCCACTCGAGCTCCGCCCTCAGCTCGGCCACTCGCAGCAGGGCGGCCGGCGAATCGATATTCCGCTTCGCCTGAGCGAGCTGCTGCTCGAGCTCTTCCTCCATGCGACTCTGATGAGAGCTGCCCATGAAGACGGGGCGATGGGTGTGGCCGGCAACCACCACCAGCTTCGGTTGCGAATCAGCCCACGCGTAGATCGCGCGATCTTGCCGGTTCCTGAGCGTAAAGCTGCCCGCCGGAGTGGTGGAAGGCAGCCGCGCCAGCCGCTGTACCGGTCTCCAGGTGTGCCTGATCACGAACCTGCTCAGGCGCCGATAGCGATCGCTCAAGTGAGAGCCCTGGTGACCGTGCGCGAGGAATAGCGTGCCCAACTCCTCGCCGAGCGTCGTCACTCGGAAGATGTCGCCTTCCCTGACTTCGAGTCCTGGGTAGAGATCCTCGAAGTGTCTCTTAACGGAACCGCTGAATTCCCATTCGTCGTCGTGATTTCCCCAATAGCGATCGTAGCGACCGTCTTCGAGAAACTGCGCCTCGAGATCCAAGGTGTGGGAGTACGCTTCCAGTACGCTGCCGGGACGATTCTCCCAGAGCTCCTCCACGTCACCGAGCAACACCAGCCGATGCCCCGACTCGAGGTAGTAGCCCAACGCGGCGTTGTACGCCGCTTCGCACCGCTGGAAATCGTCGGCGCCGTCGCGCTGCCCTCGATGGTGGTCAGAGAAGATGATCCAGCGATCGGCCTCGACATCCAGCTCGCGTGCACGCCAGTGGACCTCCTCGAAAAGGCGTTGTAGCCCCCGGTGCGTTCTCGACTCGTAGCTCACTGCTCTAGAAACGGATTGCGGACCTCGAGGCCATCGATTCGGCGGCCAGCCTGCAAGTTCTCGCTCAGCAACACCGCACAGCCCGTGCGCCGCGCGGCCTGGACGATCAGCCCGTCCCAAAAGCTGATGGCGTGAAGCCGGTGGAGATCGATGGCGCCCAGGATATCGGAGAGATCCAAGATGGCTAGATCGAAACGCGCGAAAAGCTCCACCTTGCGGCGTGCGATCACCGCGCTGACGCCGAGCTTGCGCGTGGCGGCGGCAAAGTACTCCTGAAGCACTTGCGTGGACAGCACGCCCCAACCGCCAAGCCGCGCTTCCTCGACCAGCTCGAGGGCTCTCGCCTGCTTCTCGGGAGCGTCGTGATCGTCGGTGTAGATCAGGACGTTAGTGTCGAAGAAGCTACGGGCGCCCATGAAGCTCGTCTCGGTCGAACCGCCAACCTCTAGATCGCCCTCCGCCCTGCTCGGACAGATCGCGCAACTCCGCGACGTCACACGCCGGCTGGTCCCGCTGCGTAATCTGCTCGAGGTACTCGCGCACCAGTTGATTCAGGCTCTTTCCCATCGCCTGGGCAACTTCGCGCGCCTCCATCACCAGTTCGTCATTGATCGCCAGCGTGATGTTCATCGGATCTCCACATATTATGTGAACACATAATATGTGTGGTATCTTCCTTCGTCAACTGGCGCATATGCTGCCGGCAACACGCGTCCGACTGACGCGTCTTTGTCGCACTAGGCTATGGATGAAAAGCGTGGATGCCAGTCCGTTACGGAGAAAGCCCGGAGGACTTTCCTCCGGGCTTTGACATTTGGCGTCTACTCCGTGATCCCGAGCAGATCGAGCATGAAAGCGTACTGGAACGCGATCTCCTCGTAGCGCTTATAGCGGCCCGATGCACCGCCGTGCCCCGCCTCCATGTTCGTCTTGAGCAGTAGCCGGTTGTCATCGGTCTTCATGGCCCGCAGCTTCGCCACCCACTTGGCCGGCTCGAAGTACTGCACCTGCGAGTCGTGCAGACCCGTGGTGACCAGCAGGTTCGGGTAGTCCTTCTTCTCCACTTGATCGTAAGGAGAGTACGAGAGCATGTAGTGATAGTACTCCTCGTCGTTGGGGTCCCCCCACTCGTCGTACTCGCTCGTGGTCAGCGGGATGGTCTCGTCCAACATGGTCGTGATCACGTCAACCCACGGCACGAGAGCTAGAACACCCTTGAACAGGTCCGGCCGCATATTCGTGATGGCACCCATCAACAGACCGCCGGCGCTGCCGCCCTGGGCGAACAGCTTGTCCGGATTCGTGTAACCTTCGCCGACCAGGAACTCGGCCACGTCGATGAAGTCGGTGAACGTGTTCTTCTTGTTGAGCAGCTTCCCGTCCTCGTACCACTGGCGGCCCAACTCCTCGCCGCCGCGGACGTGGGCAATCGCGAAGACGAAGCCGCGATCGATCAGACTGAGGCGCGGCGAGTTGAACGTGGCATCCATGCTCGAGCCGTAGGAGCCGTATGCGTACAGCAGCAGCGGGTTGTCTCCGTTCTTCTCCGTTCCCTTGCGGTAGACGATGGAGACCGGAACGCCGATGCCGTCCCGAGCGGGCGCCCATAGCCGCTCGGTCACGTAGTCGGCGGAGTCGAAGCCACCCAGCACCTCCTGCTGCTTCAGCAACTCCTTCTCTCGCGTGTCCATGTTGTAGTCGAACACGGAATTCGGAGTGGTCATCGAAGTGTAGCCGTAGCGGAGGATGTTGGTGTCGATGTCGGGGTTCGTGCTCACGTAGGCCAGATACGCCGGCTCGCCGAAATCGAGGTAGTGCTCGTCTTCGCCGGACCAGGGGCGGATGCGCATCTGCATGAGCCCTTCCTTGCGCTCGGCGATTACGAGATGATCGCGAAAGATCTCGGCGTACTCGAGCAGAACGTCGTCCCTGTGGGGGATCACATCGACCCAGTTCGACTTGCCGGTGGCCTCGACAGGCGTCCTCATCAGCTTGAAGTTCTCCGCACCGCCATCGTTGGTGCGGATGTAGAAGTGATCGCCGAAGTGGTCGATGTTGTGCTCGTGCTCGGGCTCCCGAGGTAGGAAGACCTTGAACTCACCGGCAGGGTCGTCCGCAGCGAGGTACCTGTACTCGTTGCTCAGAGTCTGGGAGGAGCCGATGATGATGTACCGTTTCGATTTCGTCTTCCAGACGCCGCAGCCGAACTCCTCGTCGGGTTCCTCGTAGACCAGCTCGTCGTCCGCCGGGTCGGTCCCGAGCACGTGGCGGTAGACCTGGTACCTGCGCAGCGTGACCGGATCCTGCTTGGTGTAGAACAGCGTGCGGTTGTCGTTGGCCCACGCCATGTTCGACGTGACGGAATCGATTCTATCGTCCAGCAGCTGCCCCGTATCGAGATTCTGGAAGCGTATCGTGTAGAACCGACGGCCTACCGTGTCTGCCGCGAAGGCCATGATGTCCTGCCCGTAGCTGACCCTCGGCCGCGGCACCGACGTGAACCCGTGGCCCTCGGCCACCTCGTTCACGTCGATCATGATCTCTTCGTCCGCTTCGAGCGATCCTTTCTTGCGCGCGTAGATGGGGTACTCTTTTCCTTCTTCGGTCTTCGTGTAATAGAAATAGTCGTCCAACTTGAACGGGACCGAAAGATCCGTCTGCTTGATGCGGCCCTTGATCTCCTCGAACAGCTTCTCGCGCAGGTCCTTCGTGCCGGCCATAACGGCCTGGGTGTATTCGTTCTCCGCCTCGAGGTAGGCGATCACCTCCGGGTTCTCTCGCTCGCGCAACCAGTAGTAGTCGTCCACACGAACGTCGCCATGCTTCTCCAGCTCGTAGGGTACCACTTTGGCCATCGGCGGCGGCATCAGTTCCTCCTGCGCCTCCTGGCCGGCTTGTTCCTGCGCGCAAGCGACCGTCATCAGCGACAACGGCAGCGCTAAGAAGACGGCCAGGACCACTCGAGACAGGATCGTTCTTTCCTTGCAGCAACACATGAGAAGACCTCCCGCGTATCGGGGACGCGTACCTCGGTTTCTGCTCGGCTTCATCACCGCACAGATCACGTTCGAGGCACCGATGAACGCACGGCACGAGTCATCACGCTTAGGAAGGGGTACGTAATGATTGCCGCTTGCGAGGACGGCCACAAGGGCGGTCTTATTGCCGTTAGACCAGGCGCCGCCGCCGGTCAACGGTTGACCGCCGTCGGCGAACGCGCTAACGGTGAGGCGTGAAACGGGTTTGGCCGATGATCGCGATATGGACTACCCTAGGTTGCCTCGCCGCCGCCGCCGCCGCGGCGACCGCCGTCCTCGTGCTGCAACCGCAGTGGCTGGTGGACGCTCTGGCGCGCCGCTCGCCGCGGGTTTTGTACTTCGTCAAGACGAACGAGCCGCTCGTCGCGCTGACTATAGACGACGGCCCCGACGAGGAAACGACGCCCGCAATCCTCGACCTGCTGAAACGGCACGAGGCGAAGGCCACGTTCTTCCTGATCAGCGAACGCGTGCGTGGGAACGAGGAGCTGGTCAAGGAGATGGTCGACGCGGGGCACGAGTTGGGCAATCACCTGACGCGAGACCGGCCCAGCCGCCAGCTGTCGAGCGCCGAGTTCGAGGCCGCGCTGCTCGAGGCCGACTCGGTGCTCTCGCGCTTCGCCGAGGTGCGGTGGGTCAGGCCGGGCAGCGGCTGGTACGACGACGCGATGTTGTCGATCATCGAGAAACATGGCCACCGCTGCGCGCTCGGCTCCGTCTACCCCTACGACTCGGCGATCCCCTTCTCCCCCTTCGCCGTCCAGCACATCCTGCGCAAGGCGCGCTCCGGGTCCGTGATCGTACTGCACGACGGAGGCGCTCGGGGAGGGCGCACGGTCGCCGCGCTGGAGCGCATCCTACCCGAACTGCGACTGCGCGGCCTGTCGGTGGTGACGCTGTCGGACCTAGTGGCGGCAGGCGAAGACGGTTAAGCGCACGACGGAGAATCCTAGCGCCTTCGCAACCTCGCGTTGACGCTGGTCCAAGCTCACGAACGCGAGCTCTTCAGGATTCCCTGAGACATAGACGGCGCAGGCGAGGTGCCAGAGATCAGCACCTCGAAGGTCTCCCGCGGCGAGTACGCGGCCGATCTCCATGCTGAGCGGTCGACTCGGGAGTATCCACGTAATCCAAGTCAACATGTCACGACCGCCAGACACTCGTTCACGAGCCAGTGCGGAACGGAACTCGGCCTCGAGTAGATTCGACGAGAGAATCTGTTCGAACTCGCGAAGTCGGTCGGCGATGACAGACCCGCCCTCTTCACCGAACGCGATGGCGATGAGAGCGGACGTATCGACGTAGGCGACGTTCATTCTTCATCACGATCGCTGAGAAAGCGATCCAACGCGCCCGGCTTGCGAGCAACGAGTTCCAGGTCGCCGATTCGCTCGGCTGCACCCTGCAACACACCCTCCTCACGCAATCGCTGCAGCCGCTGCGAAAGGTCCTCGGGCTCACGTGTCGGACGGATCTCGGCCACCGTCTCACCGTGGTAGGTGATGTAGACGGTCTTCCCTTCCCGAACCAGGCGGAGGATCTCGGAGAACTTCGCTTTCGCCTCATACGTGGAGTACTGGGCCATGAGAGAAGCATAGCAAGACTAGTCAGACTAGTCAAATCTCCGGCTAGGCCGAAGATCCGCCCAGAAACCGTTCCAGCGAAGCCTCTCCGATCTCGCTGAGCAGCTCGTGCCCCCGTGGAACTCCTCTGTCTCTGCGGAGCTTAGGCGGGCAGCCCTTACTCAGCCGCCGTCTCGAGCGTCAGCCGCCGATCATTGCGTGGCTGAACCGGCCGGTTGTTGACCTCCATCACCGACCGGAACGCTTCGATCTGCTGCCGCGACAGTTCGACCGGCTCGACCATCACCAGCCAGTGCACGCCCTCCGAGCAAGGCGGCGTCGTCAGCGAGCCCTCGTAGCGGTAGTAGCGCCGATCACGCGGCAGAAGATCGTCCACATGGAGGGTCACGTGCTCGAAATGGAGGCTGTCGCCCGGCTCGCGCGGGAGGTTCTCCACCAGCGGCGCGAAATCCGGACTCATGGCGGCCCAGTGCTCCGGGCCGTCGTGCTCCCCGTAGCCCCAATGCGGGGCGTGGGACGTCTCTCGGCCGCCTCGTGCGCGGCACGCTCGGCACACGACCAGGAAGCAATGACGCCCAGCGCAGCCAGGCAGACGAGCGATGTCCTGAAGACTCTGTTCATCGATCGGATCTCCAACTATCAGCGAAGGCTCTTCCAAAACGAAACACTAGACCGAGATATCCCACTGTAGCCGAAATCGCAGACCTTCCTCGTCGCCCAACCCGGGATCCTGGAACGTGAAGTTCGTACGCCGTCAGCCGATCCATGACCGCCGAAGGGACCTGATTGACGCCCCTTCCCTTGGCCGCCGAGAAGGCGTGCACGAAGTGGTTGACAAGGAGAGGGATATCTTCCTTTCGCTCGCGCAGTGGCGGCACGGTGAGCGGGAAAACGCTCAGCCGATAGTACAGGTCCTCGCGGAAGCGCCCTTCGCTGACCTCCTCCGCCAGGCTACCGTTCGTGGCGGCGATGACCCGAACGTTCACGCGCAGTGTGTTCTCTCCACCCACGCGTTGGAAATCTCCTTCCTCCAGTACGCGCAGCAACTTGGGCTGCAGTTCCAACGGCAACTCCGAAACCTCGTCCAGCAAGAGGGTCCCGCCGTCGGCCAGCTCGAAGCGACCGCGTCGCATCTGCGTCGCGCCGGTGAACGCGCCCCTTTGGTGTCCGAACAACTCGCTCTCGATCAGCGAAGGCGGCAACGCCGCACAGTTCACCTTTATGAGTGGGCGGTCTTTGCGTGGGCTGCGCTGGTGAATCGCCCTAGCGACCAGCTCTTTGCCGACACCCGTTTCGCCTTCGATCAAGACCGTCGTATCGCCGTCCGCGACCTGCTGGATCCGATGCAAGACATACTTCAGGGCGTCGCTCGTCCCGATGATCTCGTGGAAGCCGGAAGCAGAACGGACCTCCTCCTGCAAATAGATGTTCTCCCGCTCGAGCCCCTCCTGAGCCCGGAGCTGGTCGGTGATATCGGCGTCGATGGAGATCAGGCCGGCACCGTCCCCGTCCGAGGTCAGGAGTCGTACGTTCGACCAGGCCAGCGTGCGCTCTTCACCCGACGCACGAAGTATCGTCCACTGACTGACCGGGCGTGGCTCCGTTCGTATCGCTTCCTGGAACCGGAGGCGCAGTTTCTCCGCATCGCGCGCCGGTACAAGCTCCGCACTCGGCCTCCCCAGCATTTGGTCGTGCGTTAGCCCCGTCAGCCGCTCCATGAAGGGGTTGGCGAAGTTGATCAGCCCCTCGCGATCTATGCCGACGACGGCCAGCTCGACGTTCTCCAGCATCGAACGCCAGCGCCGCTCGTTGGCCTCGACCTCGCGAGACAGGATGGAGGCGCGAACGATTTCGTCGGTGGTATCCAGGCCGACAAGGAGTAGAATCCCGAGGAACGCCGGTGCGAGAAGATAGGGAGAGTGGACTATGAGAGCGTCCACGAGGAAACCGTGAATCTGAGCCACCGTTATCAACAGGAGGGCGATCCCGACCCGCAGCGCTTGTCGCCGCGCGCCGCGACGCAGCAACTCAACGACGCTGTAAACGAGTAGCACCGTGAGCGCCCCGATGGCACTGACGGCCACCCAAGCCAGCGGATGACCGGCGCCCGCCCCCAGAACGATACGCTCGCCCCACGGGAGCTCGATGGAACGCAGGGACTCGATCTGCTCGTGCGTGATGCCCGCCGGCGAGAACAGGTGGACGACGCCGGCCACAAAGAGGGTGATTGTCGCTGACCACGGCACCCTGCGATTTCGAATGTCGGTGTAGTACACGACGAACCACACCAGCGCCAACCACCAGAGTACCTGCAGCCCGACCGTCACTTTCAGGCTGGCACGATACTGCTCGACCGTGGCCGCCTGATACGTGCCAGCCTCGGTCATGATCGCCGCCGCGGCGACCAACGCCATGCCGGCGAAGACGAGATATTCCCGCCGCGGTCGCCGGCG
>JBDHAS010000061.1:0-22970 GCA_039588015.1 Gemmatimonadota bacterium
GGGCCGCGTGTTGGATCGTGGACTGTGGCGCTATACGCGCCACCCCAACTACTTCGGCGATTCCATGGTGTGGTGGGGATTGTTCCTGATCGCCGCCGCAACGCCGGGCTCGCTGTGGACGGTCTATGGTCCCTTGCTGATGACCTTTTTCCTGATGCGGGTATCCGGCGTGGCATTGCTGGAACAGCGCTTGCGAGATGTGAAGCCGGCGTATCGCGA
Source organism: Gemmatimonadota bacterium (assembly GCA_039588015.1). Lineage (GTDB taxonomy): Bacteria > Gemmatimonadota > Gemmatimonadetes > Palauibacterales > KS3-K002 > JASFMO01. The sequence continues at coordinate 220 of JBDHAS010000061.1, forward strand.
CTACGTCGAAAGGACGAACGCATTCTTTCCTTGGTTTCCAAAACGGCCGAGCGGATAGCCGAACGGCCTCACTTTGAAGCGCTTTGGTGGAAAATCATGAAGACATACATGGAGTACGTTGTACGGATTATGATCGGACTCTCACTGATAATGCTTGGAGCGGTTGGATGGTCTCGACCACTCGGGCAGGAAGCCGATTCGCCCTCGCCCGTGGAGAGCGTCGAACTTCGGCGCTATACGGGTCTGTGGTACGAGATTGCCAAGATCCCCAATCGCTTCCAGAAGAAGTGTGCCCGTGGAACGACCGCGTTCTATTCTCTGCGCGAGGATGGGAAGATCAGCGTCGTCAACCGCTGTCTGGATGAGAGCGGCAAGACGGTACGCGCGGTCGGCTTGGCGAAGGTGATGGACGCTGCCTCGAACGCGCGCCTGAAGGTCAGCTTCGTCAACGTGTTGGGGGTCCGCCTATTCTGGGGCGACTACTGGATCATCGGGCTCGAAGAGAACTACGAATATGCCATCGTCGGGCATCCCAAGCGCGACTACGGCTGGATACTGGCCCGCAGTCCCCAGCTCACCGCCGAAACGCTCGAGGACATCCATGAGCAGCTGCTGAGCCAGGGTTACGATCCTGACGACTTCGTACTGACAGCCCAGACAGCCGAATAGCCGCCAGAGCCTCAGCGACCCAGTTCCCAGCGCAGCGCGGCATCGAGATCTCGATGCAGGAAGTCGAATGCCGCGTCCTCCAGCTTGGCCGGCCGCACCCGGGCGCCTTGGAGGAACAGCGCGCTCCCCATCTCACCGGACAGACCGCGCAGGACAGGGCCGGGCACGCTCAGGAGTGTGGGTCGACGTAGTACTCGCCCAAGTGTCTTGGTGAACTCGCGATTCGTAACCGGCGCCGGTGTCACCGCGTTCACGGGCCCCGCGAGCTCGTGATCGTAGAGCGCGCACAGGATGACGGCTAGCAGATCGTCGAGGCTGATCCAGCTCATGTATTGTCGGCCCGTCCCCAGCACGCCCCCGAAGCCCAGGCGAAACGGCGTCAGCATCTGTCGAAGAACTCCGCCGGCGCTCGTCAGCACCAGGCCAATCCGCAGGTTGACTACGCGTATGCCGGCCTCCCGCGCCGCCTCCGTCGCCGCCTCCCACTTCTCACACAGTTCGGCGAGGAATCCGAAGCCTGGCGCTCCCGACTCGTCGACAAGCTCGTCGCCTCGATCGCCGTAGTAGCCGATCGCGGAGGCGCAGACTAGCGTGCGAGGCGGCTTCGCCATCCGAGCGAGGTTCTCGCACAGGAGATGCGTGCTGGCCACGCGGCTGTACTCGATTTCGCGCTTGACCTTGGCCGTCCAGCGCCAGCTGGCGATGCTTCTGCCTGAAAGGTGCACGACGGCGTCGAGGCCCTCCAGGTCGTCGGAGTTCAGGTCTCCCAACCGCGGATTCCAGTAGATATCCGCTGCTCCCGAATCGGCTTGCCGCCTTACGATTCGGTGAACGCGGTGCCCCCCGGTGGACAGGAAGGCCGACAGATTGTGGCCAACCAACCCCGAGGCACCGCTGATGGCCACGGCGAGCGGTGGCCGATCCCGGAACTTGGCATGCCGTACCAGATCGTCCGCCGTGCGCCGGTGACGGAAAGAGAAAGCTCGTTCCAGGTCCGAGCCGACGCGCGCGCCCGCCAGCAGCTGGCCAAGCGCTCCGAAGGGCAGCTCATAGTCGATCTCGTCCTCCAGCCGGCATTCGCTCTCGGCCGTGGGGATGAAACGATGCATATGGCGCCAGACGGCGAACGGACCTTCGACCTGCTCATCTACAAACTGGCGGCCCTCGACGTAGTCGCTATGTAAGGCTGTCCAGCGCACGCGCAGCGGGCCCTTGCGCAGGCTGATGACCGTCTGTGCTCTGTCTTCGAGGCCGCCGCTACGCTCGAGCACGCGAACATCCTCCCAGGGCGGGACCAGTCTCTCCAGAGCTCCTGGTCGGCTGTACCAGGCGAAGACGTCTCGAGCGGACGCGGCGATGTCGGCGGTGAACGTGGCCCTAGGCATCGGCGGCACCTATGGTTGGCTGCGAGTTCTCGGGCATCGGCTCGACCCGATCGAGAGGCTCATGGCGCGTATCGTTGGAGGTAGTCCGACAGGCGCAGTTTGCGCGCCGTGTTCTGGGAGCTCATGTAGCGGATCTTTCCGAATATCGGCCGCTCTGGACCCCAGGGTCGGTCGTAGCGACCGAGGCACCAGAGAATGCCGCTGTAAGAGTTAGGATCGCGGCCGTCGAGCGCGTACTTGTTGTTGAGTTCGATCATGGTCTCGAGAGCCTCTTCCGGCGCCGCGCTCCACTCGAGGATCTTCTTACCCCAAAGCATCCGCAGATAGTTGTGAAGCCGTCCCTTGCGGACCAGCTGGTTCTGGGCCGCATTCCATATCCGGTCATGCGTTCGCGCTCGCTCGAAGTCAGCCAACGAGTAGAGGTACGGGCGCTCGTCATCGGCGTGCTCCCCTAGCGTCGCGCGCGCCCACTCGGGAAGCGCATCGTACTTATCGTAGTCGTCACGTCGCGCGCACAAGTTTAGGCCCAGTTCGCGCCAGGTCACCACCTGGTCCAAGAACGCCTCGGCGCTCTCGCCTACGCCCCACCAGCCGCTGCGCTGGCCGGTCGCATCTGTCGCGAGGCGGTCTTTGTCCCAGTCTTCCCCGGACATCAACGCGTCGAAGACCTCGTGGCTCGAGATATGGCCGAAGTGGAGGTATGGGGAAAGCCCACTCGCCGCATCGCTGTCCGGGTGGTTGCGATCTTCCGCGTACGCGGACAGCCGTTCGCCCAAGAACGTCTTCAGGACAGTCCTTGCGGCCGACGATCCTCCTCGTGCCTCCGCCGGCGCCACGTCATGGTCGATTGGCAGATGTACGACGGAGAGGTGATCGGAAGACAGCGCCGGCGCCGAGTTCGGCCAGTGATCGCCGATGCGGGCCGGCAAGCCGTCGAGCCTTGGGAGACGTTGACCTGCCAGCGGGTCGCTAAGCGGTAGCTCGCTCAGGTAAGGCACCACGTTGCGCTGGATGAACCGCCGAAAGGAATAGGCTGTGTTGAATTCGCGGTCCGTCGATCGTAGCGGCAGAAGCCCGTTGGAGTCCACCTTCTCCAGGCGAATCGGCAGCTTGCGCGCCGCAGCCGCCGTCATTCGCGGTAGAAAGAACGCCGGATAGTCGTCGGTGACCACGACGCACGCTTGGGACCCCAGCGCCTCGAGTAGACCCTTACCTGCGCCCGGCCGATCCTCGACGTAGGCGTAGTGGTAGGCTGGGCCGTCCGCCAGGCGCCGAGCGTTGTCCGCCATCCCGTCGAGTATGAAGCGGTGCAGCCGATCGCTGGCCCAGGGATAGTCGACCCGCAGCGCCTCTAGCACGACCAGAGGCTTCTTCAGCTGGTGAGCGTATTCCACGGCGCGCTGCAGACTGAAGTTCCAGCCGATTCGCCGGAAAGCCGTCATCCAGTAAACGACGTAGCGCCCGCCTGCATTCACCGGCGCCTCGTTCGAGGCGAAGATTCGCGAAGGCGGGACGCGAGTCATGGCGATCTCCTGGCCAAAGACTAGCTGGCGCCGGCTCGATTGCCGTTCCGGCGCGAGGCGCGGATGAGATCGAGCGCGGACCTCAATGACGGTGCGTCGGGTAGCCAAAGCGCCCCGATTCCGTCGAGCTCCGCCCGATAGCTTGGGGCCGATTGACCGCCCAGGACTATCGTGACCTCCTCGGGGAGCATCCGACGCAGAGCCCTCAGCTCGCGTACGACGTTCGGATCGTCCGGAGGATAGACCAGGCTGAGGGCAACCGCTCGCGCTCCCGTCTTCTCGGCCGCGGTAGCGATCGACTCGGCCGGCAGGTTCGGTCCTAGGTAGACCACTCGCCAACCCTCCGCCGCCGCAGCCGCGGCGGCCAGCATCGCCCCGATCTCATGATGTTGCCCGCTCGGTGTCGCCACCACCACGGCAGGGCCGTCGGGATTTTGCAGCGAGATTCGTATCTCGTCCAGAGTGCGTCGGACAACGCCCGTGGCGTGACGCTCTTGCCCGGGGCTCAGCTCCTCTCGCGACCAAAGGTCTCCGATCTCGATCATCAGCGGTACGATAACATGGTCGAGCAGCTCGCTTGCTTCAAGCGTCAGAGCCGCCCGCGACAGAGCGGCGTCCAGTTCCTCATGATCCAGATTCCGTACCTTCGTCAGGAGCCGTGTAGGGTAGCCGCGCCTGAGTTCCGCGTCACCCTGGCGTGATGCCCCGTAGTTCGCCCTCTCGTCCTCCTGCACCAACGCCTCGAGTTCTCTCATATCGAGCTTTGCCACCTGCCCGATGCGCCGACCGGCCTCGATCGCCTGTCGGAGGAGCTGCAGGCGCTCTATGTCCCTGTCTGAATACAGGCGTTGGCCACCGGCCGACCGCCGCGGCTCCACGGCGTCATATCGAAGCTCCCAGGCGCGGAGGACATCCCGACTCAGTCCCGTTCGACGTGCCACGACCCGAATCGGGTGCCTTTTTGCGGTATGCTGACTCATGCCTTCACATCCCCACCTATCTATGTGTCGATCAACTCAGATCTCTGCCAAACACCCTCTCGGTAAGTCAAGCTAATCTTCTGTACATATATTGTCAATTTTTCAACGTTGACCATTCCTTGACAGATATTATGTGTCCCATTATATTGCTCGACACCAAGTGGACAAACGATGCCATTTGTGGGCCCAGAGTCCAGAGTTAGCCTCTCGGCTCCGGCTCGAAAGAGGAGGGTAGCCATGAAGACAATCGACGTTTTCGCCGCCGTGCTGCTGGTCGTTGGCGGCCTGAATTGGGGCCTAGTGGGCTTCTTTGGATTCGATCTCGTTGCGACGGCACTAGGTGAGATGAGTGGCTTCAGCCGAGTCATCTACGCGCTAGTCGGCCTATGTGCCGTGTATCAGGCCTTCACGTGGAAAGAGATTCAGAAGCGGTGGGCCTTGCATTGGGCGAGGTACTAGCCCTCTAACGCGTGCCTTGCTGTGGGCACAATTCACTACGTTCAAAACAGGAGGATCAAAATGTTGCGTGACATTCTTCGCCCCGTATTCGCTCTCGTAGCCGTTCTCGCGGTGAGCTCACCGGTGTCCGCCCAGTACATGTCGTCCTCGAAGGACGAGATGAGCGAGAAGGACATCGTCGAGACCGCAATCGCAGCCGGCTCCTTCGAGACCCTCTTGGCAGCCGTTAAGGCCGCCGGCCTGGTCGAGACGCTTCAGGGAGATGGTCCGTTTACGGTCTTCGCGCCTACGGATGAGGCTTTTGCCAAGCTGCCGGCGGGCACGGTCGAGTCTTTGCTAAAGCCCGAAAACCGTGACAAGCTCGTCGCAGTCCTTACATACCACGTCGTTCCCGGTCGGCTGATGGCCAAGGATGTCGTCGGAGCGAAGTATCTGAAGACGGTCCAGGGTCAGAACATCAAAGTCTCGCTGAAGGGCGATTCCGCGATGGTTGACGGCGCCAAGATCGTGAAGACGGACATCGAGACCAGCAATGGCGTCATCCACGTTATCGACTCGGTGATACTTCCAAACTAGGTGAAGGTGGGTTCCCGATTCCGATGTAGCAGCAGTACCTGTGAGTTGAACATAGATTGATCGGAGCGGCGGATCGGCATTCGCAACAGCGGCGTCGATTCGTCAAAGGGAAACCAAAGCAGCGCAGCCAACAAGGAGGGGAGAGCGGCAGAGCCGCGATCCCCTCCTTGAGTATATAGTTATCAGAGCCACTCGATCATCCGCGAACCTCAACGGGAGAGCGGGGCAACCGAACCGCCCGTTTGCACGTGCAGGCCAGGCCACTCATGATTAAGAGTACCGCTGTGCGGAAGGCCTTGCTGAGAGCGTCCGGTATCGGCCGGAGGACTACAAAGGAGACGACATCGGCATGAGAAAGATCGCGATCGCTGCGGCGGTGTTGGTTGTGGTCGTGGCCATCGCGTTTTACGCAATGCGCGTACGTACCCCTCCGATACGGGACGCGGAAGGTCGCGTCATACCCGGCAGCATTGCGTCGCTGGAGCTGGTCACGCTGGGTGGGCAGGAACAGTACATACTGATCCGCGGCAGCGACGCGTCGAACCCGGTTCTCATGTTCCTGCACGGTGGCCCTGGAATGCCGATGATGTACCTAGCCCACCGGTTCCAAAGGGAGTTGGAGAGAGAGTTCTTGATCATCCACTGGGACCAGCGAGGCGCAGGGAAGTCGTTTGCCCCCGATGTGCCGGTGGAGTCGATGAGTGTCGAGCAGTTCCTGTCCGACGCTCGCGAGCTGATCGAGCTGGTCCGCTCGCGCTACGGAGCCGAAAAGATCTACCTGGCCGGCCATTCCTGGGGCAGCTACCTGGGGATGCTGTTCGCTTCACGCCATCCGGAACTGCTGCACGCGTACATCGGGATCGGCCAGGTCGTGGACGGGCAGAGGGCGGCGGCGATCCAGGATGAGTTCATCCGGCGGCGCGCTGTCGAGACGGGCCAGCGGCAAGCTCTGGAGGAACTCGAGACGCAAGGCCGAGCGGCGCACGAAAAGTGGCTGTTCAAGTTCGGCGGCGAGCTGCATCGGCACACCAGCTGGCTCCCGTTCCTTTGGACCGGCCTGCAGGCGCCGGAGTACAGCCTGACCGATGCCATGAACGTTGGCCGGGGTTCGAGCTTCTCTTCGCAGCACATGCGCTATGACGCCATCCCAGGTCCTCTGATCGAGCACGTCACCAAAGTGGACGTGCCCCTCTACTTCTTCACGGGGCGACATGACTACACGACGCCGTTCGAGCTGGTAGAGCTATACCTGGAGCGGCTCCAGGCCCCGGCCAAGCGAATCGTCTGGTTCGAGGAGTCGGCCCATTTCCCGTTCTTCGAGCAGCCGGCGGAGTTCGCGGAAGCGATGCGGGAAGTCCTCGCAGGTTCTTGACCGGCTGAGTATATTCGAGTCCGGAATCCGGAACGAACTATGACTCGTAGAGTATCCGCCCTTTTGCTGGCCAACGTGGTCGCGTTCTTCATCACCTCGCCCTCGGACGAGCTTATGACGACGCTGGCGCTTATGCCGGCGGCGATCTTCTTTCGGCCGTGGACGATCGTCACGTACATGTTTCTCCACGGCGGGTTCGGTCACTTGTTCTTCAATATGTTGGCCCTGTTCTTCTTTGGGCCGCGGTTGGAGGCTCGTCTCGGTGGGGGGCATTTCCTGGGGCTGTACTTCGCTGCCGGGATAGCCGGAGCGCTGCTATCGATCATCGAGGCGTTCACGCCGCTGAGCTCGCCTTACACCTTTATCGTGGGTGCCTCCGGCGCCGTTTTCGGTGTCATGCTTGGGTTCGCCTACTATTGGCCGAGGGACAAGATCTATATCTGGGCGATTCTGCCGGTGGAGGCGCGGCTGTTCGTCGGAGTCATGACGATACTGTCGCTCTACTTCGGCTTCCGCGGCGGCGGCGGGATTGCCCACTTCGCCCATCTGGGCGGTTTCCTGGGCGGCTACCTGTATCTCAAGTGGATGGAATACCGATCCCCGGCCAGACGCTTCAAGGCCAAGTTGGAGGCTCCGGTCAGCCGCAATCCCGTTACCCAGAAGGCGGACCTCAAGCGGTGGGAAGGAATCCAGCGAGACCAAATGCATGAGGTCAATCGGGACGAGTTGGATAGACTTCTCGAGAAGATCAAGACGTCGGGCATCGGCAGTTTGACGTCGGATGAACGGGCTTTTCTCGATCGTTTCTCGCCGGAGTAACCGCGGCCAATTCTTCGCGCACCCGGCCTCGAGATCTGGGCACCCCGCCTGGTGCGCGGCCCTTTGTCTCGTCATGCGGAGCCGGGGAAGATCCAGGCGTGGCGTGCATTCGCGCTCTCGCGGTCTTCTAGATCCGGAGGGACCCGGATCGAGCGCAAGGGAGTCCCAAGGTGGATCAATCTGATTCGTTTGACCAAACCGAGCGGGCGGTAACGACTGAGGAGTTCGACGCGGTCATCTTCGATCTCGACGGCGTCGTCACTCATACGGCGTCGGTGCACGCGCGCGCATGGAAGCAGGTATTTGACGGATTTCTACAGCGCCTAGCCGAAGAGCGAGGCACGCCGTTCCAGCCGTTCGAGATAAGCACGGATTACCCCGAGTACGTGGATGGCAAGCCGCGCTACGATGGCGTGCGGAGCTTCCTTGCCTCGCGCGCGATCGAGCTCCCCGAAGGCGACCCGTCCGATGGGCCGGACGAGTTGACGGTTTGCGGTCTAGGAAACCGCAAGAACGTGCTGTACAATGAGCAGCTGAGCGAAGGCGGCGTTGAGATATTCGATGATACGGTGGGGCAAGCCCGTACCTGGCGTCGTATGGGCCTCAAGACGGCTATCGTTTCGTCGAGCAAAAACTGCGCAGGCGTCTTGAGAGCGGCGGGCCTGACCGATCTCTTCGATGTGCGTGTGGACGGCGTCGACTCGGCGCGCTTGGGCCTAGCGGGCAAGCCGGCCCCCGACATCTTCCTGAAGGCCGTGGAGCTTCTCGGTGTCGAACCCGAGCGGGCGGTCGTCTTCGAGGACGCCGTGTCCGGGGTACAGGCTGGACGCGCGGGCGGGTTCGGCTGGGTTGTCGGCGTCGATCGGATCGGCGCGCCCGAGCTTCTGTTGGAGAACGGGGCCGACACGGTTGTCAGCGATCTCGGACAGGTGCGAACTGGGAGCTGAGGATGACCGCTGAAGGGCACGCAGAGCGAGCACGTCTGGCCGACGAGTTGCCGTCCGCGCTGGACGCATGGGAAGAAATAGCCGACCGCCTCGAAGGCAAACGCCCGGCGATGTTCCTCGACTACGATGGGACGTTGACGCCGATCGTCTCGCAACCCGAGGACGCGATCCTATCAGAGGAAATGCGCGACGTGCTGCGCGAGCTGGCCGACCTCTGCACCGTGGCCATCGTCAGCGGCCGCGACAGGACCGATGTCGAGCCGATGGTGCAGTTGGACGGTTTGGTGTTTGCCGGCAGTCACGGTTTCGACATCAAGGGGCCCGCCGGGCTGCGGATGGAGCACGATGGAGGCCGGGACTGCCTGTCCGATCTGGAGCAGGCCGAGCGCGAGCTCAAGGCTCGTATCGACCCGATCGCGGGGGCGCGTGTAGAGCGAAAGCGCTTCGCGATCGCGAATCACTTCCGCAACGTAGCCGACGAAGACGTTCCGCGTGTGGAACAGGCGGTGCGCGAGGTGCTGAGCATGCACGACCGGCTGCGCATCTCCGGCGGCAAGAAGATCTACGAGTTGCGCCCCGATATCGACTGGGACAAGGGGCGAGCGGTGGTCTGGCTGCTGGAAGCCCTCCAGCTCGACGGGGAAGATGTTGTGCCGTTTTACATCGGCGACGATGTAACGGATGAAGACGCGTTCCGGGAGATGGCGGATCGCGGAATCGGGGTGCTGGTCGGTAGACCCTCCTATCGGACGAACGCGACGTTCGGATTGCAGAACACGGCGGAGGTGCAGCAATTCCTCCAGGGACTGGTCAACCTGTTGAGGGATTAGAGCGATGACAGAGTGGAAGCTGGTCTACGAGGGCTGGAACCCGGATGAAGAGCCGTTGCGTGAGGCGTTGTGCACGGTGGGCAACGGGTACTTCGCCACGCGTGGCGCGATCGAGATGTTGGAAGCGGGTGGAGTTCACTATCCCGGGACCTATCTCGCCGGCGGCTACAATCGGCTGGTCACGCGGGTCGCGGGGCGCGACATCGAGAACGAAGACCTTGTCAATTGGCCGAACTGGCTGAGCCTGAACTTCCGACCCGAGGGCGGCGAATGGTTCGACTTAGAACGGATCGAGATTCTCGATTATCGGCAGGAGCTCGACCTGGCGAGCGGCTTGCTGGTCCGAGAGATTCGCTTTCGCGACGAGGACGGTCGGGAGACGTCTTTACGAAGCCGCCGCTTCGCCCACATGGCGGGCATGCACTACGCGGCGATCGAATGGACACTAACAGCAGAAAACTGGTCCGGCCGAGTCGAAGTGCGCTCGGCGCTCGAGGGAAGGGTCAAGAACGCTGGGGTCGCGCGCTACCGGCAGCTGAACAGCCAACATCTCGAGCCGATTAGGACCGACGTTCTCGGGGAAGAGGGCATCGCGCTGCTCGTCCAGACGGTCCAGTCGCGTATCGAGATGGCACAGGCGGCGCGTACGCGCGTCTTCACCGATTCGGCCCCGCTCCTCGTTGAGCGGAAGGCGCAGCAGGAGCCGGGTTACGTGGAGCAGGTCCTGGCCTTCGAGTGCAAGAAGGGTAAGCCGGTCCGCATCGAGAAGGTCGTGGCGATCTACACGTCGCGTGACTGGGCGATAAGCTCTGCGGACAATGAGGCTGCCAGAGCCATCGAGCGGGTGGGCGATTTCGCCGACCTACTACGTACTCACCGGTTGGCCTGGGAGCGCCTCTGGTATCGGTGCGACATCCAGTTGGAAGGCGTGCCCGAAGCGCAACTGGCATTGCGCATTCACATCTTCCACCTGCTGCAGACCGTGTCGCCGAACACGACCGACTTGGATGTCGGGGTGCCGGCGCGCGGCCTCCACGGCGAAGCCTACCGCGGCCACATCTTCTGGGATGAGCTCTACATCTTTCCCTACCTCCAGTTCCGCGTCCCGGAGATCGGTAGAGCTCTGATCATGTATCGCTTCCGCCGCCTCGCGGAAGCAAGGCGGATCGCCCGAGAACAGGGCTTCAGAGGCGCTCTGTTTCCGTGGCAGAGCGGCAGCGATGGCCGCGAGGAATCGCAGGTCATGCATTTAAATCCCAAGTCGGGGCGTTGGATTCCGGACGATACGCACCTGCAGCGGCATGTGAATCTCGCGATCGCCTTCAACGTCTGGCGACACTATCAGGCCACGGGTCGACGAGAGTTCATCTGCACGTACGGCTCGCGGATAATGCTGGAGATCGCCCGGTTCTGTGCCAGCGCGACCACGTATAATGCGGACCGCGATCGCTTCGACATTCGCGGTGTCGTCGGGCCCGACGAATACCACACGGCATACCCGGACTCGGATCGGCCCGGTCTTGACAACAACGCCTACACGAACGTCATGGCGGCGTGGGTCCTACAGGCCGGGGGCCGCGTCGTCGCGTTGCTGGATGACGACTGCAAGAACGAGATCTTCGAGGACCTCGAGCTGAGCGAGGAAGAAGTCGCCGACTGGGCAGAGACGGGGCGAAAGATGTACGTGCCTTTCCAGGATGGCGGTATCATCAGCCAGTTCGAAGGCTACGAGGATCTCGAGGAGTTCGATTGGGAAGGCTACCGGGCGAAGTACGGAGACATCCATCGCCTAGACCGTATCCTCGAGGCGGAAGGTGACTCGGCCAATCGCTACAAGGTGAGCAAGCAGGCGGATGTCCTGATGCTGTTCTACCTGTTCACCACCGAGCGCCTGATGCAGCTGTTCGAGTGGATGGGCTATCCGTTCAAGCCGTCCTACATCCCGAAGAACATCGAGTACTACCTGCGGCGAACCTCGCACGGTTCGACCTTGAGCGCCATCGTGAACTCGTGGGTGCAGGCGCGCTCGGATCGCGAGCGCTCGTGGAGGTGGTTCGAGGCAGCGGTCCAGGCCGATATCAGAGACGTGCAGGGCGGCACGACACCGGAGGGCATTCACCTGGGCGCCATGGCCGGCACCGTGGATCTGATCCAGCGCTGCTACAGCGGAATCGCTTTACGGGAGGACGTGCTTTGGCTCAATCCGCGCCTGCCGAAGGAACTTAAGTCGGTGCGCTCGCGCATCCAGTATCGCGGGCATTGGTTCATGCTCGATGCCAACCACGAAAGGCTACGGGTCTCGTTCGAGGGGGCGTGGAAGCCATACGCGCAGATCGGCGTCAACGGCGAGATCCACGAGTTCAAGCTCGGTGAGACGAAGGAATTCGATCTTACGAAGCGGCCGGTCACTCGGCCTTAGGGAAGTGAGCTAGTAAGACCTAAGCCCCGTTCTCCGGGTATGCGTTTCTTACGTATTGAGACACGACGCGCTGAGTGTTGAAGAAGGATGCGTTGAGAGCAATCGCCGAACGCATTACCTCCGCGTACTTGGTTCTGTTCTTGTAATACAGCGGTAGGATCGTCTTCTCAAGCTTCTTGTACAACGCTGAGATCTCGACCGCTTCGTCGTGCGGCACCTTATCCTCGTCGAGCAGCGACCAGCCCGTCACTCCCTCGATGTGCCCCTCCACCCACCATCCGTCCAGCACGCTGAAGGAAGGGACTCCATTGCAAGCGGCCTTCATTCCGCTGGTTCCTGATGCTTCGCGCGGTCGCCTCGGCGTATTCAGCCAGAGGTCCGTTCCCGACACGAGCAACTTGGCCAGCTCCATGTCGTAGTCTTCCAGATACACGACCTTCACGGCGTTCCCAAGCTCGCGCGCTACGGCGAAGATGTGCTCGATCAACGCCTTGCCGTGTCCATCGCGAGGATGCGCCTTTCCAGCGTAGAGCACTTGCATGGGCCCTGCGCGTTTGGCGATCTGCTTGAGGCGCGCCGTATCCCTGAAGAGCAGATCGGCTCGTTTGTACGGGGTCGCCCGACGCGCGAAGCCGATGGTGAATGCATCGTCGTTCAGGCGGACGCCGCTGCGCTCGCTCACTTCGTGCAGCAGCCCATGTTTCGTACGGTCGTGCGCCGCTTGTATCTCGTCGAGTGGAATATTGATGGCGTATCGGAGGTAGCGGTTGTCGTGACGCCATCCTGGCATATAGCGGTCGTAAAGCTCGGCGAAAGGCTCCGCGGTCCAGCGGGTAGCGTGCACGCCATTCGTGATGGCCTGAACCGGATAACCGGGAAACATGCCTAGCGAGACTTCGCCGTGCCGCATCGAGACGCCGTTCACGTAGTGCGAAAACCGAAGGCCCAGGTAGGTCATGTTCAGCGAGCCGTCGAGCATGCAGCGGCTGGCGTCGAGCGTCGCGACCCGATCCCGGCCCAGTACGCGTGACACGAGGTTCCTTGGGAACTGGTCATGGCCCGCGGGTACGGGCGTGTGCGTCGTGAATACGCAGCGTCGCCGCACCGCCTCGATGTCCTCCTCCGTGACACTCCGCCGCCCCTCCTTCTCCAACTGCTCTTCCAGCAGGGCGAGGGTGAGCAGAGCAGAATGTCCCTCGTTCATGTGGCAGACGAGATCCGCGTCGTAGCCAAACCTTCTCAACACCGCGACACCGCCCAGGCCGAGCAGCGCTTCCTGGCACAGCCGGTAGCGATCATCGCCTCCGTAGAGGCTGTCGGTCAGCGCTTGATCCTCCGGACTGTTGTCGTTAAGCGCTGTGTCCAAGAGGAAGACGGGTACCTTGTGGCCGTTGAGCCCGGACACGCGATACAGCCATGGCCTGACCTTGACGTCCCGCCCCTCTATCTGCACCGTCACATCGATCGGCAGCGGGATCAAGTCGTCTTCGGGTGACCATTCGGCCGGCCTCTCGCTTTGACGTCCTGACTTGTCCAGTCGTTGCTGGAAATATCCCCTGCGGTGCAGAAGGGTCACCGCGGCCATGGGAACTTCGAGGTCCGCGGCGGAGCACAGGATGTCCCCCGCCAACACTCCGAGTCCGCCAGCGTACGTCGGAATGTCCGGCTCCAGGGCTATTTCCATTGAGAAGTAGGCTACGGCGAGCCTATACGGTAAGAAATTCGAAGCCATGTGCTCCCTATCTGAACATGCGGCCGGTGCGCCTCAAGTTGGCAAGCTACCGTCCCATCCGGACAAGGTCGTGAAACGTCGGGGGGATGGGGCGGAGTGTCAAGCTAGGCTCCCGTTGGGCCGGGGCGCCGGCGTCTGATGTGGCAAAAGTAGTGCCACGATGGGGGCAAAAGTGGTGCCACGACGAGACTTGAGTAGCGTTTGCGTCCGAAGGCCGGTCGGGAGCAGGTCTCCTGGGCGCGGGCTGGGCTGGGCGGTCAGCGTCGCTTGTGCGCCAGTGCGCCAAGCGCAGCGTGGACGCTGGAATTTTGCCTCAGATCCTCGAGATTTGCGGTCAGTCGACGGGACCAGCTCGGGTACCGATCGAGGCCGATTCCGGGCAAGTTAACCGGGTCGGTCTCACCGGCCAGGTCGTCCAGCCAGACGCCCACGAGCGGCGCGGGCGTTCTCGACAGCATGGTGTGGACTCCGGCGCAGAGGTCCGGGTAGGACCTCGCCAGCTCCGGGTCCCGGAGGCAGCCCTCGCGTCTAAGGCGCTTGGCCAACGCGCTGCGCTCGCGCTCCCGTTCCTTCGCGGCGGCAGTCGCCTCGACGTCGTCGCCTATGTTGCCGGCCTGTCGTCGCAGCTCGAGGTCGCGGCCTGACCAGAAACCGGCCAGCGGTGGGTGATCGTGGGTATTGGCGGTGACGAGTGCGCGGCGCGAGTAGCGGCGCGAGGACCGATAGTTGCCGCGGCGGTCCTTCTCGAAGTAGAGCACGCGGGAGGAGAGAATCCCCCAGCGCTTTAGTAAGCCTGGCACAACCCTAGGGACGGTTCCCAGGTCCTCGCCGATGATCAGCGCGCCGTGTCGTCGGCTCTCCAGGGCGAGGATGCCGAACAGGTCGTCAGCCGGGTAGCGGACGTAGGCGCCCTCCGTCGGCAACCGACCTGCGGGGACCCAGTACTGGCGTAGAAGACCCATCACGTGGTCAATCCTCAAGGCGCCCATGTGCTCGAGAGCGCTTCGCAAGAGGAGGATCCAGTAGCGATAGGCATCTGATCTCAGTCTGGCTGGGTCGACGGGCGGCAGACTCCAGTCCTGTCCTTCCGCCGCATAATCGTCTGGTGGGGCACCTACCGTGGCTCCTTGAACGAACAGTCCCGGGAACATCCATGGATCGCAGCCGCTTGCGGCGGATCCTATGGCCAGGTCGCCGTAGAGCCCGATGGCCAGCTCGCTAGCTGCGGACGAAGCCGCTGCTAGTTGCCGGTCCAGCTCGAACTGCAGGTAGCATTGCTCGTCGATCTCTTCCAGGTGCTGGCGGCGAAACTCTGCCACTTCTGTCGAACGAGGGTCGCGGTACGCTGCGGGCCAGTTCCGCCAGTCGGGACCGTGCGCGGGGTCCAGATGGTCCGCGAGCGCGATGAACGTGGCAAAGTCGATGAGTTGTTCGCCTCTTTCGCCGATGAAGCGTGCGTAGGCCTGGCCGCGGTCGGTCTCCCGGCCCCGGTGCCGCTCGGTAAAAGTATGGTAAAATGCCCTGAGTATATGGCGTTTCGCCGCCATCACGCCTTCGTAGTCCACATTACTCCGGCCGCGCAGCGCGGATAGAGTGTCACGGTGGGTTGCTGAATCGAGAAGCGAGCGCGCCTGCGGGCACTTCTTCAGCTCTGGCACCTGCTGGATGTCGATGTAGACGATGTTTCGGAACAGGCGGCTCACGGGGCTGTACGGGCTGATGTCCGCTCCGAGGTTGCGTGTCGCATGAAGCGGGTTGATGCCAACGAAAGCGGCGTCGATTTCACGGGCCCAGTCCGCTAGCGCCTGCAGCACGCCGACGTCACCGACTCCCCAGTCGTCCGCCCGCCGAGCCGAATAGAGATGCGTCCAGATGCCGAAGCGGCGCCGGCCGTTCAGGATCTCGCGCGCCGTTACGCAGGAGTCCGGACAAACGATGAAGGAGGCGTGGTTGACGATCGCCTCGGCGCCCGAGCCCAGCTCGAGACGTAGCCGGTGATAGCCCGGCGCGGGATCGACCGGGAGCGGCAGGGTGGCGACGTTGGCATCACGGCGCAACCGCGTCCGCCCGTCGACGCCATATGTCTCGCCTGACTCGTCTTCCAGGTCCAGCCGATAGGGAATCTGTCTACCTCTTTCCTGCGGCGGCGGGCGGTATCGTAGGCGCAAAGGGCGATGCCGACGGGCCCGCTGCACGATGACCGGATCGATCGCACGCTCTTTTGATCGCCGCTCGGCTTCGTGTAGCGCTTGCATCGCCGCGGCTTCGCTCGAGGCGTCGATGTCCATGGCCGCTAGGATGGCAACGCGCGACTCGTCGCTCGTTGGGCGGGTGATACCGCTTGTGTCGACGTAGGAGGACAAAATGCCCTGCCGCTCCGCCAGGGCATGCAGAGCCGGGCGGTCCGACTGGGTCATGTTTCCGGTTCGAGCACCAGCGCGCCAAGCGGCGGCAGCCTGAGTTGCAGAGATTGCGGATGACTGTGGAAGGCTACCGGTTCCGTGTCGAAGAACGAGGGCGTCTCGTATTCGCTCCCGCCGTATTCACGCGCATCGCTCGAGAGCCTGACGGTGTAACGAGCAGCGGTTGGCGCACCGATGCGGTAGTTCTCACGCGGTACGGGCGTCAAATTGAGCACGACGACGACGTGGTCATTGCCCGCGCGCCGCACGTAGGAGAGTATGCTATTGTCCCGATCGTTACAATCGATCCACGCGAATCCTTCGGGTTCGTGGTCGTATCGCCATAGCGCGGGTACTCTCTGATACAGCTGCCCCAAGTCGGCCAAGAAGCGGGCGAGCCCGGCGCGCATCGGCTCAATCGCGAGATGCCAGTCAAGGCTAACTTCATGTGACCACTCGCTATAGGGTGCTAATTCGGAGCCCATGAACAGGAGGATCTTGCCGGGCCGCGTGTACTGGTATGCAAAAAGTGCACGCAGACTGGCAAATTTTTGCCATTCGTCGCCGGGCATCTTGTTGAGCAGCGAGCCCTTGCCGTGCACCACCTCGTCGTGCGACAACGGCATTACGAAGCGCTCGCTGTATTCATAAAGCATCGCGAAGGACAGCTGGTCGAGGTGCCATTTGCGATGCACGGCGTCTTTCTTGAAGTACTCCAGTGTGTCGTGCATCCACCCCATGTTCCACTTGAAGCTGAACCCCAACCCACCGTCGCTGGTCGGGCGCGACACGCCCAGCCAGGCGGTCGACTCCTCCGCGATCATCACACAGCCCGGATGCTCGGCATGGATGACGTCATTGAGCGTCTTGATAAACTCCACGGCCTCCAGGTTCTCGCGCCCTCCATAGACGTTTGGCTCCCACTCTCCCTCGTCGCGACTGTAGTCCAGGTACAGCATCGAAGCGACGGCGTCCACGCGGAGGCCGTCGATGTGGAACTCCTCCAGCCAGTACAACGCGTTGGCGATGAGGAAGTTGGCGACCTCCCTGCGGCCGAAGTTGAAGATGAGAGTACCCCAATCCGGATGCTCGCCGCGGCGCGGATCCTCGTGCTCGTACAGTGCTGTACCATCGAAGCGACGCAGCGCGAAGTCGTCCTTGGGAAAGTGGGCCGGCACCCAGTCCAGGATGACACCGATCCCGTTCTGATGGCAAAGATCGACGAGGAAGCGAAAGTCGTCCGGCGAGCCGAAGCGGGATGTGGGCGCGAAATACCCGCTCACCTGGTAGCCCCAGGAACCCGTGAATGGATGCTCGCTGACGGGCAGCAACTCGAGATGGGTGAAGCCGAAACGCTGCATGTGATGGACCAGCTTCGGCGCGATCTCGCGGTAGGTGAGGGGCCGCTTGCCTTCCTCGGGTACACGCGCCCACGACCCCAGGTGTACCTCGTAGACGGCGACCGGTTCTTGCGCCAGGTCCCGCAGTTCTCGGCATGCCATCCAGTCGTGGTCGCCCCAGCGATGGTTCGACTTGCTGACTCGGGACGCCGTTCCCGGTGGCAGTTCCATCTCGAACGCGTAGGGATCGGTCTTGATGCGTATGGCCCCTTCCAGCGTCTTGATCTCGTATTTGTAGAACTCGCCCGGTGCCAGGTCCGGTATGAAGATCTCGAAGATCCCGGAGCTGCCCATGGCTCGCATCGGATACATGCGGCCGTCCCAGCGGCAGAAGTCGCCCACGACGCTGACCCGCCGCGCGCTCGGGGCCCAGACGGCGAAGGCTACGCCGTCCACTCCGTCTATCCGGCGGACGTGAGAGCCGAGACACCTCCAGAGCCGGCGGTGAGTACCCTCGTTGAAGAGGTGCAGGTCGATGCTGCCAAGCGTCGGCATGAAGCGATACGGGTCGTCGCGCTCCCAAGTGTCCCCGTTCTCGAAGTGAAAGCGGAGCCGGTAGTCGAGCGGTAGCTCGGCGCCTGCTATGAAGCCGGCGAATAGACCGCCCTCGACGGGCTTGAGTGAGAGTTCCGTCCCGCCCGCGAGTAAGCAGTCGATCTTCACAGCGTCCGGGTGGAAGCCGCGAACGATCACCCCGTCTCTTTGATCTGTGCGGCCAAGGTGAGCGCCGAGCAGGTTGTGCGGATCGTGGTGGTCTCCGGCGACCAGTCGCTCTATCGCCGCCGGATCTCCTGCAAGGTTGTCCGGATCTTGTGGCACGCCCGCGACCTCTCTTTTCGGATCCATCACTCAGCGGGTTTGTAGTATAGCAGCATTAGCGATCGCGCGGCCAACTGGACGCCGGAACGCTTGATCTTCTTGGGCCCGCGCAAGGCCGTGTTAGCGAGGGGCTTCCACGCGCCATCCTCTTCCATCTGCGGCAGAGTGAAATCGCGCGAGCGGGTGCCGCCGTTAAGGAGAACCAGCAACGTGTCGCCTTCGATCAGGTGGCCGCGCTCGTCTACCTCGTCGGTCGCCTCGCCATGGATCAGCATTCCGAGGGCGCGGTTTTCCGGCTCGCTCCAGTCCGCGGATGTCATCTCCCGGCCATCGGGGCTTAGCCACGTGACGTCCTTCCCCCCATTTTCGCCCACGGGACCGCCTTGGAAGAACGTTCGCCGTCGCAGAACGGAATTGGACGCGCGTATCGAGAATACCTGCTGCGTGAATTCCAGAAACGCTCGCTCGCCATCGTCCAGATCCCAATCGATCCACGAGATCTCGTTGTCCTGGCAGTAGGCGTTGTTGTTCCCGCGCTGGGTTCGCCCGAGCTCGTCGCCGTGCGAAACCATGGGAACGCCCTGCGAGAACGCGAGCGTGGCCATGAGATTCCGCTTCATCCGCTCTCGAATACGGACGATCTTAGTTTCCTCGCTCGGGCCTTCGACCCCCCAATTCCGGCTATAGTTCTCATCCGCGCCGTCCCTGTTACCCTCGCCGTTCGCCTCGTTGCGCTTCCGTTCGTAGCTGACCAGGTCCTGGAGGGTGAACCCGTCGTGGCAGGTCACGAAGTTGATGCTAGCGTATGGGCTGCGTCCTCCACGGTTGTAGAGGTCGCTGCTGCCTGATATGCGATATCCGAGTTCGGAAAGCTGACTCGGATCACCGCGCCAGAAGCGACGTACCGCGTCGCGGTAGCGCCCGTTCCACTCCGTCCAGCCGGTTGGGAAGTTGCCGACCTGATAGCCGCCCGGGCCTAAGTCCCACGGCTCGGCGATAAGCTTGACACGCGAAAGCACCGGGTCCTGCTGGATGATGTCGAAGAACCATGCCAGTCGCCCCACCTCGTAAAGCTCGCGGGCTAGAGCGGGCGCGAGGTCGAATCTGAACCCGTCGACGTGCATCTCCTGGACCCAGTAGCGCAGACTGTCCATCATAAGCTGCATCGCCCGCGCGTTCAGCATGTTGAGCGTGTTCCCGGTTCCGGTGAAATCCACGTAGTGGCGGCGGTTGTGCGGGTTCAGATGGTAGTACGACCGATTGTCAATGCCGCGGAGAGAAACGGTGGGCCCCAGATGGTTCCCCTCGCCGGTGTGGTTGTACACTACGTCGAGGATGACCTCGATGCCTACGCTGTGCAGCGCCCGAACCATCATCTTGAACTCACGGACCTGTTCGCCCAGTCCTCCCGTCGCGTACCGCGAGTCGGGCGCCAGGTAACCGATCGTGTTGTAGCCCCAATAGTTGGTAAGGCCGCGGTCCACCACATTGCGCTCCGTCAGCTTATGATGGACGGGCAGCAATTCGACCGCGGTGACCCCCAGCTTGAGCAGATGCTCGATAATCGGTTCGGTCGCCATACCCAAGTAGGTGCCGCGCAGGTTCTCGGGAACATCGGGATGCTGGATCGTCAGCCCTCGGATGTGGCACTCGTAGATGACGGTCCGGCTCCACGGCGTGTGAGGCGGTCTGTCGTCTCCCCATGTGAAAGCCGAATCGACCACGACGCATTTCGGCAAGTCCCCGGCGCTGTTCCTGTCGTCGCGGGATAGGTCCTCCGCGGCGTCGCCGGCGATGTAGCCGAATAGCGAGTCATTCCAGCGCAGCGGCCCGGTAATCGCCTTGGCGTAAGGGTCGAACAGCAATTTTGCCGGATTGAAGCGATGACCGTATTGTGGCTCGTAAGGCCCGTGCACCCTGTAACCGTAAAGCTGGCCGGGATACACATCCGGCAGGAACGCGTGCCAGACGTTGTTGGTGCGTTCCCGCAGCGGTAGGCATACAGATTCCTCTCCATCGTCTGGATTCTTGTACAGACAGATATCGACGCCGGTGGCGTGCTCTGAGAAGATTGCGAAGTTCACGCCCTCGCCGTTCCATGTCGCTCCCAACGGGTAAGGATCGCCGGGCCATATTCGCATCAGACGGGCTCCCTAGCGTAGAGGGCCGCGGAGAGCGCTGCGAGTTCGATCCAAGCAGGCCTGTCCGCGGCGACGGCTGACCCACAAAGATAGTCGCTGCCGGACGGCACGTCAGTCACGCTGACTTCGTGGGAGGCGCGACCGGACGGAGAAGGGGGGAAGCCATCGCTCCCCGTCATCGCGCCACGCTGACGATCCGAGCGCTGCATGCTAATCCGCAGCGTCCGCGAAAAGGCTGAGGATACCCTGCAGCGGGATCCCGACCCAATCGGGTCGGTTGTTCAGCTCATAGGCGACCTCGTACATGGCCTTGTCGATGAGGCATAGGTCGAACAATGCCGAGATGCCTGATGGGCTCGTGGGCAGGAAGTTGCCCTCCCCAGCGATCTCGAAATAGGCGTTGAGGAAATCCACGGCTACCCAGTGGTGCCAGAATTCTGCCCACGGTTTCAACACCGGAATGTCTTCGGGCCGAACGCGTCCACCGATCAGCGCGGAAACGGCAGCGTAGTGAAATGACCGCACCATGCCTGCTACGTCTCGGAGCGGCGAGCGCTTGAGTCGCCGCTCGCTAATCGGCCGGGCAGGTTCGCCCTCGAAATCCATGATCAGGAAGTCTTTTCCTGTGAACAGGACCTGGCCCAAGTGGTAGTCGTTGTGACAGCGAATACGCCGTCCCCCGACCTTCTCGTCCACCACGACCCGTAGGCGCCGATCGATCTCTGAATCGAGTTCCAGGACTGTGCGCGCGTCCTCCTGCGACTCCTTTGGCAAGTCTGACAACCGTCGTCGCAGTAGCTCGAGAACCTGGTCAACGCGTGTTCGCGAAGACTGATAAAGCGAGCGCCGGTACATCGCGGTAATAGGTTCCGACGCGAACTCCGGCTCGTCCGGCCGGGAGGCCAGCGCCATGTGCAGCTCGGCCGTCCTTTGACCCAGTAGCCGGGCGAACTCGAGGAATCCGCCGATCTTCTCTTCGACGTGCTCCGGTATCTCCTCCTGCAAATGGGCGATCGGTGGCTCCTCCGGAAGCGTCACGCCCGAGTCCTCGCCGGGACGAGTCAGGGCACGTTCGAAGTAGCCGTCCAACGCATCGAGCGTGAAGCTCCAGGCGTCGCCCTCGTTGGGGATGAATCCTTGCAGCACCGCTAGCGTCAGAGGCTCACCCTTCTTGCGGCTGTACTCGATAGCGCCCGCCAGCGGCGGAACGTGGTGGAACGACGCCCTATCGGTGAGGAAGCGGCCGATCTCGTAGTCTGGATTCACGCCTGGATCCAGACGACGGAACAGCTTGAGGATCAGACGGTCTCCGAAGACCACGGAGCTGTTACTTTGCTCCGCTCCCAGCAGGGATGGCTTCAACGTGTCTTCCAGCGGACCCCTGACCCGGTTGAACGCCCGCGTGCGGCTGGAGCGGATGCCCCCGTGTGGTCCGCTCGCTCGCCTGCGGCGCGCAATGACATCAAGGAGAGCGGCACAGAACCTCTCATCGAACGTGGCATCGCAGAGGACACCTTCAACCTCGCCCCCGTCGACCTGCGCGCGCAGCCGGGCTATCACGGCGTCGCGGCGAAACTCGCTCAGAAAGTCGGCATCTTCGCCGACAGCGAAGGCGAAGGGAATCTGATACAGCTCGGGATCACCCTCCCGGTACTCGACAGCGACGAGCGCCAGCTGCGCGGTCCGGCCGTCGAACGTAATCGGCACCGTCTCGGTGATCCTGGTGGACAGTATCTTCCGAGCCTTGCCGCCGAACCAACGTCGTTGCCCGAGGTAGCCGGGCAATATGCGCTCTAGTTGGCTTGTGCCTCTGTTGTGAGTCAAGGCCTTCTCCCAAGGACCGCGCACCACAATCTCCGGCGCTGCTGCCTCCGCGGTCGCCACCCTCTTGGCCTCGCTATCGGCCGACTCGAGCGTGAACCAGTAGAAGCTGTGCGGGCCGAGAGTGAGGAAGTACGGCAACTCG
Source organism: Gemmatimonadota bacterium (assembly GCA_039588015.1). Lineage (GTDB taxonomy): Bacteria > Gemmatimonadota > Gemmatimonadetes > Palauibacterales > KS3-K002 > JASFMO01. Next base: position 22,659 of record JBDHAS010000061.1, read on the forward strand.
CCTATGGGCGGGAAGTCGGTGCGGCCGAATACTTCAACCGGAGCCGAACCGTTGAACTCCGACAGATCGAGTTCTACCGCCTGGACGAACCGGGAAAGGTTGACCACGACGAGGATGTTCTCGTGCTCCCAACGGCGTAAGAACACCAGCACCTTGCGGTTCTCCGGGTGCAGAAACTCGATCGACCCTCGGCTGAATGCGCGGAACTGCTTTCTCACGGCTAGGATGCGCTTCATCCACCAGAGCAGCGAATGTGGGTTGTTCTGTTGGGCCTCGACGTTGATGGCTTCGTAGTGATACTCGGGATCGATG
>JBDHAS010000062.1:0-25237 GCA_039588015.1 Gemmatimonadota bacterium
ACGATGCAACCCACACCCCCAATGGCCACGGTGCCGAATCCGGCCAGCCTCGCCGCTGCCTCGCTCCACCCCGCCTGCTGGTAGCTCGCCAGCAGGAAGAGCGGCACCCACGTCCAAACGGCATAAAGCTCCCACATGTGGCCGAGGTAGCCGAAATTGGCCAACCGCGTTGGCTGCTCGCTCAGAGCGCGGCCGGCATGGCGCGGCTCGAACGGTGCCGTCTGGGAGTGCAGCGGGCCCGCCTTCACTCCTACCGCCGAGATGACGGCCGCGATCAGCGCGGAGGCGGAAGCGGTCATCAGGACGAACCGCCAAGGCGGGATTCCTGCTTCGCCGCCCAGAATCGGTAGGGCGTTGAAAAGGTGGGGCATCGCCGCCGGAGGGTAGACGCCGGCCAGCGCCACGCCGGTGAGGAAGCGAAGCGCGATGGCCAAGGCCGGGCCGTCGACGAAGAGAGCGATCGCTGTATTGAAGACGGCGCCGAGGAAGGCGCTCGCAGCGAATAGCCAGCGTACTGGGATTCTGTCCGCCAGGTTCAGGAAGGCGCTTAACAGGGCTCCGATCACGAACCCCAGTTGGACGCTCATGGTGAGCCACGACTGCCCGGCACCCTCCAAGCCCCACTCGGCGGTCAGCTGCGGCACGACGGCCGAAGCGGAGAACCAGAGCGACACACCCGGCACCCTCCAAGCCCCACTCGGCGGTCAGCTGCGGCACGACGGCCGAAGCGGAGAACCAGAGCGACACAGCCAGCATGCCTGCCGCCGCGAGCCACCAGAGACTACGCCATTTCTCGCTCATAGAACGGGAACGTATAACGCCTTTGGCGGCGACCCGGAAGACGTGATGGCGCTAGACAGACCCCGGGGGCTGGCGAGGAGTCTACCTTCGGGTCGATTTGAGGTTGAACGGGACCGGGAATTGTGGTGCCCCCCGGGGCGGTCGCTCGGTGGAGATCGCTCGGTTTCCAGTCCTTCGACCGGAACCGACATCCGCTTCCGCGCCCACCGCCGTCCGCCCGAAAGCTCGACCGAGCGTGCTGTGCGGAACGCTTCGCTTATGCTTACATTGGTTGATTCCTGACGGGAAACCGGTCGACTGGATGACGTCTCCATGTCCCGCTGACTGGCTCGGCGCTTAGTCGACAGAGGAACAGCCTGTGAGCCAGCACACCAAGACATCCACGAAGCCTCGGCTGGCTGCCATTGACATAGGCACGAACACGATCCGCCTGGTCGTGGTCGAAGTTGACAATGGCACCTTTCGAGTGCTGGACGAAGAGCGCGAACCGACGCGGCTCGGGCACGGTCTGTACGAAACCGGGCGCCTGGGCGAAGAACCCATGGAACGCTCGCTGGCAGCGCTGGGCCGGATGAAGGCGATCGCCGAAGGCCTCGAGGTCTCCGAGATACGCGCGATCGCTACGGCCGCCGTACGCGAAGCGACCAACGGGCGCACGTTCCGTCGTCGGGCAGAGCGGCGCCACAGCCTGCGCATCCAGGTGATCTCGAGCCGCCAAGAAGCGCGACTCGCCTACCTGAGCATGGTCCGCCGGTTCAACCTGGACGGCACGCCCGTCGCCATGGTCGACATCGGCGGCGGCAGCGTGGAAATCGTACTGGCTGCGGGCACGCTCGTGGACCGCGTGTACTCGCTGCTGCTTGGGGCAGTGCGACTGACCGAGCAGCACATCACGACCGACCCAGTCAGCGGCCGCGAGTGGAAGACCCTCACCAAGCAGATCGATCGTGAGATCGACAAGGTCGTAGGCAAGCCTCCCTTCAAGACCGCGACGATGCTCGGCAGCGGCGGCACGTTCACGACTCTAGCATCGATGATAAAGAGCCAGCGGGAAGGCTCGGACGGAAGTGTCCAGGACTACTCAGTGGAACGAGCCGATCTTGACGAGTTGTTGAAGCAACTTCGCGCCACTCCACTGGCCGAGCGGCGGCAGCTGGCAGGTCTGAACGCGGACCGTGCCGACATCATCATCGCGGGCGTCGCCGTGATCTCGCGACTAGCCCAACGTCTGGGTTGTGACGACATCCGCGTGAACGAGGGCGGCATTAGGGAGGGCCTCCTAATGTCGATCATTGCGGAGCGCGCCGATCGCGGGCCTGCTGAGAAGGCCGAGGTCTCTGATCGCATGGAGTGGGTTCGCCGCCTAGCTCGCAAGTGCCACTCGAACGAGGCACACCGCGAACACGTCGCCACGTTGGCAACGCAGATCTTTGACCAACTCGAGGAGCCATACGATCTCCCTGGCGAAGGGCGACAGATTCTTCAGGCCGCGGCTCTCCTACACGACATCGGCTACATGATCGGCCACGCGAAGCATCACAAGCACGCTTACCATCTGATCGTTCATGGCGACCTACCAGCGTTCTCGGCCCGGGAAGTCGAGCTCATCGCCAATGTCGCCAGGTATCACCGCCGCGCTCATCCCAAGAAGAAGCATCAAAATTTCTCCAGGCTCAACAAGCCGGACCGCCAACTCGTGCGTCACCTGAGCGGAATTCTCCGCGTCGCCGACGGTCTCGACCGCACGTACACGCAGGCCGTGACCCGGGTCGATTGCGAGATCAAGCGCAAGAGCATCCGCATGTCCGTGACGGCCGATGCTCCACCTCAAGTCGAGATGTGGGATGCGAACCGGAAAGCGGGATTGTTCGAGCGGGTCTTTGGCCGACGCTTGAAGCTCGAATGGAAAGGACTAGAAGAGCAAGCCGTCCCTAAAAGCGGGGATGGAAAGCCCGCGATTCAAGTAATGAAGTAGGATCATGGATCTCCTCCTGGTGAGACACGCCATCGCTGAAGAGCGCGAAGTCTTCGCGCGAACCCGCAAGCCCGACGAGTTGCGACCTTTGACGGGACGAGGAATGAAGCGGATGCAGAAGGCCGCCGCTGGCTTGCGTAGCCTGATCCCGACAATCGATGTGGTTGCGACGAGCCCACTCGTTCGAGCAGTTCAGACCGCCGAAATCCTATCAGATGCCTACGGCGGGCTCGACATCGTCGAGGTTGCCGAAATGGAGCCCGCGGCAAGCCCGGAGAGCTTGCTCGACTGGTTGCAGAGCCAGAACCGCGAGCACACGATCGCGGTAGTCGGTCACGAGCCCAGTATTAGCGAGCACGTTAGTTGGCTGACGGCACGTTCCGACGAGCCCTTTCTCGAGTTCAAGAAAGGGGGTGCTTGCCTGCTGACGTTCTACGACGAGATCTACTCCGGCGGCGCCACGCTTCGGTGGCTGGTCACGCCGGCCCAGCTGCGCGCCCTAGGGGGCTAATCATGGCCACGGTCTCTCACGAGATGCTGCTGCGACCGGTCGAGGAGGCCGCGCGCGTCCTCGCCCTGGCATGGCTCGAGGAAGCAGACGAGGCTCTCGCGCGGCTTGCGGATCCGGATGATGAAGAGGCGCTGCATGATTTCCGCGTCTCGTTGCGCCGCTTCAGGAGCTGCGTCCGCGCCTATCAGCCGTATCTCAAAGGCAGCTCGCCCAAGAAGTCGCGGAAGCAGATGGGCCAGCTGGCATCGGCGACCAACGTCGGACGCGACACCGAGGTCCAGATCCTCTGGCTGAATTCCCAAAGCGGCAACCTGAAGCCGCGCGAACGTAAAGGGCTACGTTGGCTTCTTGGCAGGCTGGAGGAACGAAGGAACCAAGCCTACCACGACGCGCGAATGCGGATCGCTCGCGAGTATCGTCAAGCGCGAAGAGATGTCTCGAAGAAGTTCTCCTCATTCAGCCTCAGCCTTTCCGCCGATGGCCTTACGTCCCACAGGTCCTTCGTTGAGGTGACCGCCGAGTTGATCGAAGCGCACGCCCGCGAGCTGCGGGAATTGTTGGCGACCATCCACTCGCCGGACGACGAGGATCCTGCACACAGAGCGAGGATCGCGGCAAAACGCTTGCGTTACCTTGCAGAACCGCTCCGGGGTTCGTTAGACAGCGCCAAGCAGGTCGTTAAGGGTATCAAGCGTCTGCAAGATATTCTAGGAGAATTGAACGACACGCATGTCCTGACCGGCGAGGTGGCGACATCAACGGAAATCGTCGCTGCCGAGCGGGCTCGTCGCATGCACGAACTGGCTTTGGAGACGGACACGGATCAGACACGGCGTCGCAGGTCGGTAGCCGACGAGACGCGAGGTCTGTTGGCGATCACTCGCCTCCTGCGCGAGCGCCGCGACAGTCTCTTCGCCGACCTGGAGCGCGGTTGGCTCGGGACAGCTCCTGACGCCTTCTTCAGACGCGTCGGCGATCTGGCAACTCATTTGCGCAGGCTAGGAGCCGAAGACGCAGAGATCGAACGCAAGTTCTTGTTGAGTGGTTTGCCCGACGCCGTGCGAGATGCCCCCAGCGTACAGATCGATCAGGGGTGGATTCCGGGCGCGACCATCCAGGAGCGTCTGCGACGGGTCCGTTCGGCCGACGGCGTACGGTACTATCGCACCGTCAAGTCGGGGCACGGGCTACGGCGCTTGGAGTTGGAGGAGCGCGTTTCGCGGCGTACGTTCGAGAGAGTCTGGCGCCTAACGGAGCGGGCCCGCATCCGCAAGCGACGTTACAAAGTCCCCGATCGTGGTCTCGTTTGGGAGATCGACGACTTCAGCGCGCCGAAGCTGGTCCTGGCGGAGGTCGAGCTACCCCACGAAGACCATGAAGTCGAGATACCGGAGTGGCTACAGCCCTTCGTGGTGAGCGAAGTCACGGGGGACTCCGACTACGAAAACGTCAATCTGGCTCGCAAGGCGGCGCGGCGAAAACCGCGCAAGCGCAAGGCCATGGATCCGAAGCGCTAGTCCACAGCTCAGCCACCGGAGCTAGGCCGCAGACTGTCCCGTATCGTCCGAGCCTGCCGGCAGGGTCAGGTCGGGAGCGATTTGCCGGACGAGCTCCTTGGCTTCCCCTTCGGAACGGCGTGCGAGATCTTGGAACACCATCTGGGATCGCACCGACGGATTTCCGGGTTCCGGGGCGAGCCGTTCGTAGACCCCGTCGTGGCCGAGTGATCGGGCTTTGACGTTGTCCGCCAGCACCACCGGCAGGATTTCGCTGATGATCCGCTCTTTGAGCCGGGGGCTCTCTACCGGGAACGCGATCTCGATGCGGCGGTAGAAGTTGCGAGGCATCCAGTCGGTGCTGCCGAGGAAGATCTCCGGGTCGCCGTCGTTCTCGAAGTAGAAGATACGGCTGTGCTCGAGGAACCTGTCCACCACGGCTCTCACGCGTATCCTCTCCGAGATACCCGGTAGGCCCGGTCGCAGGCAGCAGATGCCCCGCACCAGCAAATCGATCTCTACACCTGCCTGCGACGCGTCGTACAACTCGTCTATCAGCGACGGCTCTACGAGAGCGTTCATCTTCACGATCATACGCGCCCGTCGACCGGCTAAGGCGTTCCTCCGTTCGCGCCGTATCAATTCCACCATCCGCTCGCGCAGGCCGCGGGGCGCGACGAGCAGCTTCTTCCATACGTGTCCCTGTGAGTATCCGGTCAGCAAGTTGAATAACTCGCTGGCATCTTCGCCGAAGTCGGGATCGGCCGAGAACAACGCCAGGTCGGTGTAGATGCGAGCCGTGGTCGGATTGTAGTTCCCCGTTGCTTGGTGCACGTAGCGGCGGATTCCATCCGCCTCCCTGCGTACCACGAGCGCAACCTTGCAGTGGGTCTTCACGCCCACCACGCCGTACACCACGTGCACGCCCGCCTCCTCGAGCGTACGCGCCCAGGCAATGTTGTTCGCTTCATCGAATCGCGCCTTGAGCTCGACTAGAGCCGTCACCTGCTTACCGTTTTGCGCCGCACGCGCCAGAGCGTTGAGCACCGGACTCGAGACACTGGTTCGGTACAGCGTCTGCTTTATCCCCAAGACATCCGGGTCGTCGGCTGCGCTGTTGATGAAGTCGACGACGGCATTGAACGACTCGTAGGGATGGTGGACCAGGATGTCCCGTTCCCGTATCGCGTCGAACACGCTCGTTCTCTTGCCGAACGATGGCGCGGTGCGTGGGACCAATGGCTCGTCTTTGAGATGACGAAAGCCATCGGTTTGCCAGAGCTTCATCATCACGGTGAGATCGATCGGCCCAGCGATCAGGTAGAGGTCGCGAGGTCGCAGATCCAAGGCCTCACACAGTAGCCGCACGAACCGCTCGTCAGCGCCCGCTCTGATCTCCAAGCGGACGGCTTCCCCGCGCCTTCGCTCCCGCAGCGAAACCTCGATGGCGCTCAGCAGGTCTTCAACTTCGTCTTCGTCGATCGTGAGGTCGGTGTTCCGAGTCACGCGAAAGACCGTCTGGCAGACGATCTCGAAGCCTCCGAATAGCTGACCCGCTCGCCCGGCGATCAGATCCTCGAGCAGGATGAATCGCAAGCGATCCTCTTCCGAGGGGAGTACGACGACGCGTTCCACAACGCCGGGAACTTGTATCACGCCGAACAACTCGCGGGGGCCACGCCCTTCGCGCTTGCGGAGGAGAACGGCGAGGTTGAGGCTCTTGTCGCGAACGTGCGGGAACGGATGGCCCGGATCGATGGCCAGTGGCGTCAATATCGGATAGATGTCGCTGGCAAAGAGCCGCTCCACATGTTGGCGCTCCACGTCGGACAGCTCGCCGTAGCGAACACGCTCAATACCGTGCTCCCGCAGAGAGGGCATCACCTCGTCGCCCAAAACACGGTACTGCCGCTCGACGAGCTCGTGCGTTCGCTCTGCGACCCGCCCCAGCACCGTCTCTGGGTCGAGCCCATCGGCGGCGTAGTCCTGCGGTTCAACGCCCGCTTTGAGCTGCTCTTTCAGACCGGCTGCGCGCACCTCGAAGAACTCATCGAGGTTGGACGAAAAGATCGAGAGGAATTTCGCCCGCTCGAGCAGCGGGGTTACCGAATCGCACGCCTCCTCGAGCACTCGCGCGTTGAACTCGAGCCAACTCAATTCGCGGTTGATGTAACTCTCGGAGGGATACCGCGGCTTGGGTCGATGCTTCTTCTTAACCTTGAACACGCCCTAGAACCCTCGTTCAGCAGCGCTCTTCTTACATTGATTGCGAAACGGGACTACTGCGACGACGCCTGGGGAGACCTCAACTCATGCCCATGTCCTAACGTCTACCTCGGTCTACCTTCGCTGTCAGCTGAGTTAGTCGCTGGGACGCCGAGTGGCGCCCCGCCACGTACGTGCGACGATATCGACGGCTTCCCCGCCCGGGGTCGCCGGAGGCCGGGGCCCTACCTGCAGTCGCCGATGGCAGATAGGACTCGAATTCTTAATCGTAGCCGTGGTTCCCTGCAAGTCGCGAGAACCTAACCACCTAGGAGTATTCAAGTGTAATCTATTGTCATTAATAGAGATAGGCCGGCGGACAGGAAATGTAACAGTTTGTAGACGCTGCGATTTTCCGGCAGCAATAGGCGCTCCCTTAAAGCGCGATCGCAGCCTCCCAGGCTGTGGCGACTATGCCTCGAAATTCGTCAACTTCCAGCCGTTTCGCTCAAGCACGACGTCGAGGATCGGCACTTCGCCCTCGCGACGATCGCTGACCCGGCCCAGCCCTTTCCCGGGCGCCGTACTGAGATCGGCGGCGCGTCGAAACGCCGCCCGAGGGGGCGCTTTCAGAACCTCTGCGGGCCGTGTAAGTTGCTGCGGGTCAACCATCCATACTCGTTCAGGGGGTTCGCCTGCTCGGTAGAATCCTGATCTCTGTCGCGCTCGCTTCGCCTGTGTCGGCGCCAGCGGACTCGCTATTCCACGAGTCGCGCCCGGCCATGGGCACGACCGTCGAGATCTACCTGTACGCCGCGGACAGCCAACAGGCAAGAACGTTATTCGACGCGGCGTTCGAGGAGATCGAGCGCATAGACGCGACGCTCAGTACGTACCGGCCGGCGAGCGAAATCTCCCGCATCAACGCTCGCGCCGGCACGGAACCGGTTACGACCGACCCAGAGGTCTTCCAGCTGATCAACAGCGCTCTGTCTTACAGCCGCAGCACGGATGGAGCTTTCGACATCACCGTGGGTTCGCTGCGCGAAGCGTGGGGCTTCTTTCGAGGTGTGGGACAATACCCCACGAAAGCCGAACTCGACCGAGCCAAGGAAAACGCAGGCTGGCAATATGTCGCGCTCGATAGCGCCGCCCGGACGATCCAATTCCTCAGGCCGGGATTGGAGCTGGATCTCGGTGCCATCGGCAAGGGCTACGCCCTCGATCGAGCGGCCGTCGTCCTGAGCGCGAGCGGTGTTGAGAGGGCCCTGCTGGGGGCCGGACAAAGCAGCTACCTGGCGTTGGGCGCGCCGCCAGGAAAGACCGGTTGGGAGGTGCGCGTGGCCTTGCCAGACAACCTGCCTCTCGGGGTGACTGAGCAACAGGAGCGCGTCCTATCCAAGGTCCTGCTGCACGACGCCTCGTTGTCGACTTCCGGAAGCAGCGAGAAGTTCTTCGAGTTGGAAGGCCGTCGCTATAGTCACATCATCGACCCCCGGACGGGGCGCCCCGCAGATGGGATGGTCCAGGTGACGGTGGTGGCCTCGACTGCGGCGGAGAGCGATGCCCTATCCACGTCGGCGTTCGTTTTGGGGGAGGATCACGGCGCGACTTGGCTGCGTGAAAGACCCGGCGTGACCGCGCTATTGGTGGTCGGCACGTTGGAGCGGGCACGAATCGACACCGTCAACTGGTCTCAGTTGGTTGAATCGACTGACGACGCGAAAAGCGCGGACAAACGACCGTAAGTCAGCGGTTACAGCGTGCCGATATCGCGCCGGCACCTTGCGGCCGCATCAGAGGACAAGGATGGGATTCCATGGACCGGAGGAGTTTCCTCAAGACGTCATCGTCGGCCGTTGTCGGCTCGTCTCTCATCGGCCTCGGCGCGCAAACCTCGGCAGCAAGGACGATCGCGCCGTCCGATCAGGTGCGCTTCGGGGTCATCGGCGTCGGCAGCCGCGGCAAAGCGATGATGCGGCGATTTCTCCGCGAGCCCGGTGTTAGCATCGGCGCCCTGTGCGACGTATACGAGCCACGTCTCGACGAGGGGCGGGAGATCACGGGAGAGGCCACTCCCGTCTACGATGACTACGCGCGCATGCTGGACGAGGTGGGTGACCTGGACGCTGTCCTAGTGGCGACGCCGCTCAGCTTTCACGCCGAGCACATGATTGCGGCTCTGGACCGAGGGCTACACGTCTACGGTGAAAAGGCGATGGGCTTCACGGTGGATGACTGCAACGCCATCGTCGAGGGCGTCAGACGCAACGACCGGTTGTTCCAGATAGGCCAGCAATGGCGTTACTCGCCCTGGTATCGCGAGGCCATTGAGCGAGTCCACAGCGGCGAGATCGGCCAGGTCAGCCACGTGTACGGCTACTGGCACCGCAACTACAACTGGCGCAGAAACGTCCCAGAGCCCTCGCTGGAGCGGCTCATCAACTGGCGACTGTACCGCGAGTACTCCGGCGGCCTGATGGCCGAGCTCGGCTCGCACCAGATCGATATCGCGAACTGGGTCTTCGGCGAGATGCCGGATGCCGTGATGGGCAGCGGCGGCATCGACTTCTTTCACGACGGCCGCGAGACCTTCGACAACGTGCAAGCGATCTTCACGTATCCGAGCGGCGGCACCTTCGTCTTCAGCTCGCTGATCGGGAACCACAAGGTCGGCTACCAGATCCAGATCTTTGGCACCGGTGGAACCGTCGAGTTGACGCTCGCAGACGGAACGCTGTTCTTCGAGCCCGCCCGAGAGCGCTCTGCCGTGCCGAAAGAACTGATCGAACGCGGCATCTACACGACGCCGACCCTGAGCACTCAGGGTGACATGCCGTACCGTGGCGCTGGACTTCCAATCGAGATACCCGAAGGACCGGCCGGTGAGCCCACATACCAGGCCGCTGCCTCCTTCGTCGAGAGCATCCGGCAGGACAAACGCCCATTCGCCGACGAGCTGGTCGGGTGGAGGACGGCCGTACCTGTCGCTCTGGGGAATCGAGCCATCCAGAGCCGAGACCGTATCGATTTCGCCGACTACGTGGAGGCACCGTGAGCTACAAGACACGTCCCACGACCCTCGCGCTGATTACGCTCTGCGTCGCGGTGTTTCTTGGAGGGGTTGAGGCCTGCACGGCGCGTGCCCAAGATCAGCCCCCTAACACGCTCTCCGTTGAAGAACGTGACGCGGGCTGGAGACTGCTCTTCGACGGACGGACCTTTGCCGGTTGGCGCGGACTCGGCCGCGATTCGATACCGGCTGGGCACTGGTTGATCGAGGACGGCAGCATCCGGAAGGTCGCGAGCGGGCAGGTGCCGAAAGCCGCTGACGGCCAGCCACTCGTGGGCGGCGACATCTTGACGGTCGAGAGGTTCAGGGACTTCGAGCTGAAGCTGGAGTGGCGCGTAAGTCCGGGCGGCAACAGCGGCATAAAATACAATGTCTCAGAGGAGATGTCGACATCGCTACCGCCGCGGCATGCCGCGCTTGGCTTCGAGTATCAAATCCTCGACGACGACCTTCACCCCGACGCCCGCGTCGGGCCGAACCGAACGGCCGCCGCTCTCTACGACCTTGTCCCGCCCGCTACTCAGAAGCGACTTAGGCCGGTAGGCGAGTACAACGAGGCGCGGATCGTCTTTCGCGGTGGTCACTGTGAGCACTGGCTGAACGGAGACAAATTGGTCGAGTTCGACATCGCGTCCGCCGAGTTCGATTCGCTCCTAGCTGCAAGCAAGTACAGCCCGATCCCCGCATTCGCCGAGAAGCGGGAGGGACACATCGTGCTGCAGGACCACAGCGACGACGTCTGGTTCCGAAGCATCAAGATCCGCGAGCTGCCATCAGCCGGAGAGGATCGCTAATCCACCTCAACCCGCAATGATGCCATGACAGAAATCGACCGCCGGAAATTCATTACGCAGGCCACCGCAGCCGGCATCGGACTCGGCCTCTCGGGGCGATTCAGCCCGCTCTACGGCTCAAACTTGTCCGGTCCAAGCATGCCTGCCAGCGACCGAGTCGTCGTCGGCGTTATGGGCGTCAACAGTCGCGGCAGCGTGTTGGCGCAGTCGTTCGCCGCATCCGGCGAGGCCGAGGTAGCCTACATCTGCGATCCGGACAGTCGCGCCGTGGCTCAGGCGGTCGGCGCGGTAAGCGAGCCGCGGCGCCTGGAGGCGCGTGAGGGTCAGCCGCCACAAACACTCCCCCCGCTGCAGGAGCAGCCTCCGCAAGGGGTCGGCGATTTCCGGCGTATCCTCGACGACCGCGATGTGGACGCGCTAGTAATAGCAGCACCGGACCATTGGCACGCGCCGGCGACGATCCTCGCGCTCCAAGCAGGCAAGCACGTCTATGTCGAGAAACCCTGCGGCCACAATCCGCACGAGGGCGAGCTGCTGGTCGAGGCCCAGCGCAGATACGACCGTGTCGTCCAGATGGGAAATCAGCAGCGATCATCACCCGAGACGCTTCAGGCGATTCAGGAGATCCGCGCGGGCATCATCGGTCGGCCCTATTTCGGGCGAGCGTGGTATGGCAACAGCCGCGGACCTATAGGCCACGGAAAGATCATCGATGTTCCGCCGTGGCTCGATTACGAGCTGTGGCAGGGTCCCGCACCCCGGACCCCGTACCGTGACAACGTGGTTCACTACAACTGGCACTGGTTCTGGCGCTGGGGGACGGGCGAGATCTGCAACAACGGGACGCACGAGATCGATGTCTGCGCCTGGGCGCTCGATGTGGCGTACCCGGTCCGAGCGAGCTCGGCAGGAGGCCGCTATCACTTCGACGACGATTGGGAGGCGTTCGACACGCAGATCGCGACCTTCGACTTCGAGGGCGGAAAGACGATCGCGTGGGAAGGAAGAAGCTGCAACGCTCGAGGACTCGAAGGTCGGGGCCGCGGGGCCTCCATCCACGGTCAGAACGGCACCGTCATCATCGACCGCAACGGCTATGTGGTCTACGACAACGAGAACAACGAGACCAAGAAGGTCATCCGGGGCGAAGCGGAAGCCAGTCTCGATACCAGGGGCGGCGGTAGCCTGACCGACCTGCACATCGCCAATTTCCTGAACGCGATTCGTGGGAATGAACGGCCGACCGCGCCCATCGATGAAGCCCACAGGAGCGTTCTCTTGTGTCACCTCGGTAACATCGCCCAGCGCATAGGTCGGACGCTCAAGTGCGACCCGAACACGGGACGCATTCTCGGCGACGAGCAGGCCATGGGGTTGTGGAGCAGGAGTTACGCGGCTGGCTGGGAGCCGAAGTTGTAGGCTATCGGAAATCGTAAGGCGCGGGACCGAAGCGAGTGCCAAGACTAGGGGGGGTAACTTTAGCATGGACCGGAGACGCTTCTTGAGAGCGACGACGGCCGGAGCCGCATCGCTGGCGCTGCTCCGGCCCGTGCAAAACGGGCGAGCGAATCCAGGGCGCGCAGGGAGAGAGGCAGCCCTGGACCTCGATGAGGAGCCAGCCGCATCGCCGGCGGTCAGACTGGGGGTAGCGAGCTACTCGCTGCGGCAGCTGGATCGGAAGGCAGCGATCGCGGCTATCAAGGCACTCGGGACGCCATACGTCTGCATCAAGTCCATGCACCTGCCGTACGAAAGCTCGCCCGATGAACTGGCGGCGGGCCGCCGCGAATTCGAGGACGCCGGGCTCGAGATCGTCGGCGGTGGAGTCATCTACCTCCAGAAGGAGGACGATGACGACATCCGCTTCCACTTCGACTACGCCCGCGCCGCCGGCATGCCTCTGATGGTCATCGGCCCGACACCAGCCACGCTTCCCCGCATCGAACGGTTTGTCGCCGAATACGACATCGAGGTCGCCATCCACAATCACGGGCCCGAGGATCCGTACTTCCCGGGCCCGCGCGATGCGCTCGAAGCGATCCGGGGCATGGATCCGAGGGTGGGAGTGTGCGTTGACGTTGGACACACGGCTCGCACCGGAGTCGATGTGGTCGAGGCGATCGCCGAGGCGGGACCACGGTTGCTCGACTTGCATATGAAGGACCTGCGAGACCTGCGCGACGGGGGGAGCCAGTGCGTCGTGGGAGAAGGCGCCATGCCCGTCGTCGGCTTGTTCAGCCAGCTCGAGGCGATGGGCTACGCAGGCTACGTCAACCTAGAATACGAGATCGAACCCGAGAATCCCCTGCCGGGCATGAAGCAGTCGTTCGCCTTCATGAGAGGTGTGCTGGCGGGGCTGAAGGAAACCAGAGGCTAGACCAACTCAAGGCACTGACGGAGAGCACGCGGAGGAATCCCAATGGAAGTGATCATACAGAAGAACTATGAACAGATGAGCAAAGCCGCGGCCGAAATCGTGGTGGACGTGCTGAACGCCAAGCCGAACGCGGTGCTGGGGATGGCTACCGGTTCGACGCCCCTAGGCCTATACCAGGAGCTGGTTCGGTTGCACAAGGAAGAGGAGCTCGACTTTGCTCACGTGACGACATTCAACCTGGACGAGTACGTGGGTCTACCGACAAATCACCCGCAAAGCTACCACTACTTCATGCATGAGCACTTCTTCAAACACGTCAACGTTCCACCGGAGAACGTCAACATTCCGTCCGGCAGTACGAGCAATTTCCCCGCGTTCTGCGAATGGTTTGAACAGCGCATTGAGGAGTGTGGTGGCATCGACCTGCAGATTCTCGGGATTGGTTCCGACGGACATATCGCCTTCAACGAGCCGACCAGCTCTCTGAGTTCGCGTACACGGCTGAAGACATTGTCGAAGCAAACTATCGACGACAACGCGCGCTTCTTCGAGAACCGCGAAGACGTTCCGGTCTATGCGATCACGATGGGGGTCGGTACGATCCTCGAAGCGCGCAAGCTCATCCTGCTCGCCAGCGGCGAGGGCAAAGCCAAAGCGGTCGCTCAGGCCGTAGAAGGTCCGGTCACGAGCATGATCACGGCGAGCGCCTTGCAGTGGCACCGAGACGCGAAGGTGATCATCGACGCAGATGCGGCCGGCGAACTCGAGATGCGCGACTACTACGAGTTCATTTACCAGGCAAAACCTGCGGCGCCTCAGACATGAGACGGCCGTCCGGCCTCTCGATTACCTTAGCAGCACTGGCCATCCTGGCCACAATCAGCGCCGGGGCCCAGGCAACATCCGCGCAGGACGAGAGGCGACCGAACATACTCTGGGTCATTGCTGAGGACATCGGACCCGAACTTGGCGTCTATGGCACGCCGGAGGTTCGCACGCCCAATCTGGATGGCCTCGCCGCGCGCGGCATGCTCTTCACGCATGCATTCTCCACAAGCCCGGTCTGCTCACCAAGCCGCTCAGCGCTGAACACCGGTATGTACCAGACGTCCATCGGCGCGCACAACCATCGTTCGCACCGTGCCCAAGACCCATCCCCGTACCCTTTCCCGCTTCCGGAGGGCGTACAGCTCGTTTCGGAATGGCTCCGACAAGCCGGCTACTACACTGCCAACATCAAGCATTTTCCCGAGGGAGTCGCTTTCCAAGGTACTGGAAAGACCGACTGGAATTTCACACCCAATAGTGAGCCGTTCGACACGGACCGCTGGGAGGACCTCAAAGCGCGTCAGCCGTTCTACGCCCAGGTCAACTTCCCTGAAGCACATCGCGGCAGGCACTGGGACGAGGCGCACGAACGAATCGCCCGGCCCGCCGATCCAGACAAGATCGCTCTCCCTCCGTACTACCCCGATCATCCGGCCGTGCGTGCGGACTGGGCTCAGTACCTGAACACCGTGATGTCGCTGGACAGCAAGGTGGGTGTGGTGCTGCAACTACTCGAACGAGACGGTCTGACCGACAACACGGTGGTCATCTTCATGGGCGACCACGGCCGGGCGATGGTGCGCGGCAAGCAATGGCCCTACGACAGCGGGTTGCACATCCCCCTGATCGTGTACTGGCCGGCGACCATCCCGGCGCCGGCACAGTACGAGCCTGCAAGCGTGAACGATCAGCTGACAAGTCTCATCGACATTGCAGCGACCACCCTGGCCATAGGGGGCGTGCCCAAGCCGGCCCTGATGCAAGGTCGAGTGTTTCTCGGTCCCAATGCAGATCCGCCTCGACTCCATGTTTTTGGCGGGCGGGACCGGGGCGACGAGACCGTGGATCGTATCCGCACGGTTCGCACGCGCCGTTACCGCTACATTCGGAACTTCATGCCCGAGAGGCCGTTCCTACAGACCAACCGCTACAAAGAAGCGAGCTACCCGACGATCTGGGTGATGCGCAAGCTCCACTCGGAGGGGGTACTCACGCCGCCCCAAGCGAGGCTCCTCGCACCATCCCGCCCCAGAGAGGAGCTGTACGATGTAATCGCGGACCCGTACGAGATCGACAATCTCGCCGCTTCGCCGGCCCACGAGGATGTTCTAGAACAGCTGCGCATGGAGCTCGATGCGTGGCTCGTAGAGAGCAACGACCAGGGCCGCACCCCGGAAGACCCGGCGGTTGCTCGGTACTACGAGCAGCGAATGAAGCAGCTATACGACCGGCGGATCGCTAGTCTACGCCAGAAGTGGGGAGTGCAATGAACTGACCGCGGTTCTGTATCGCATCGACACTCCCCAGATCCATCCATGAGGAATTCCCACCTTATCTCGGTTCCGGCTAGAGGAAGATGAACCCAAAGTCCAGCAGAAATAGGTACAGTAGGGTCAGCCGATCCACTGCAACGACATAGGCGACCAACGCCTCTAGCTCAGCCAATGTGAACGGGTTGCCTTCGATGTTGCGAAGCTGCACGCTGCTCAGGGTGCCGGTGAAAAACGCAACCTTGGTCCCGTTGAACGTGACGTCACTACCAGCTAGGACGGTATCGAACTCATCGAAGAGCACGAGGGCGTTGAGTGAATTCTCACCAGATACGTCGGCGAGACTGAACTCGAAATAGCCGGCACCCGCCTGACTGCCCTGCTCGTAACCGACCACGAACTCTCCGATCTCGAGAGAATAGTCTATCAGCGCGCTGGTCGGTGTTGCCTGGAAGACGAACTCGAAGTCGATTTGCGTTACGCCATCGGAGACGAATCCCGAGAACGTCACATCGAGGTTCGTCTGCGTGAAGGTGCCGGAGATGTCATAGGCGAGTACGGTCGCGCCGCCAGTGGCGGTAACCGTGATTGCGATGGCGACCGTCGGTGGCGCACCGGTATCAACGATGTCCACGTGGCCGATCTCGACGAGGGGTTCGACCGGCAAACCGCTGATCGGATCGACCCGGTAGAGCACGAAGCGCACTCCGTTAGCCGGAGCACCGGTTCTGGATGGGTCGACCACATACGAGCTGGTGCTCGGATCGTACACGAGAGTCCGACCCAACAAAGCGGGCGGAATGTCGAAAGCCGGATTTGCGGAGCCCGAGCGTGCACGCAGCTCATTGAACCCGGACTGAAATGCGCTCGCCAACCCGCGCAGCGTCGGTGTTCGCGAGCGGATGGTCGGCAAGGCCGATGTTGCGTTCACTACACCATCGATCAACGGCGTCAAAGCGAACAAGCTCTCGACTGTCTCTTGAGCTAGGAAAAAGTCGACCGTGCCGTCTACGAGCGCCTTGGCAGCGACGAAGTCCAGGCTTCCCGTGCCCACCGCGCGGGCGGCGAAGGTGACGGTCGGGACGCCGCTCACACCTGCGCTCACCACGAGCGGACCTGGCGCACGCAGAGTCACCGTTGTTGAGGCGTTACCCGAGGCATCGGTTTGCGACGAAGCGGAGGGAAACTCGGCTCCGCCGGCGGTGACTTGCCAGTTGACCGTAGCACCCGGAACGGCGTTGCCGAAGTCATCCTCCACAATGACCACCAACGGATTGGGTAGCTGCTCCCCAGTCGATCCTTCCTGACCGTCCCCTGAAACGATGGTCAATGTTGCTGGGGCGCCGGCTTCCGCCGTCGCGGTGAAGATGGCCGAACCTACGCCAGCGACAGTTGCCGTGGCCCGTTGTTCGCCCGCCGTGGGCCCCAATGTCCAGGTCACCTCGGCCTGGCCATTCGCATCGGTAGAGACGGTTTCAGCGACCTGTGCAGTCGCGTTCCCGCTCGCGAGCCCGCCGCCGACGATGTCCGCAACAATCGTCCCACCGCCTGTAGTAACCTCGAAGTTCACGGTCACACCGGACACTCCGACTCCGCGTATGTCGGTCACACGGACTGTGATCGGGCCTGGCAGGTTCTGCCCCACCGTGCCTACCTGGTTGTTGCCCGACAGCGACTGGACCGAAGCGGGAGTGCTCGACGGCCCGCTGCCGTCATCGCCGCAGGCAGTCAAAGCCACCGCCCCCGCCAATAGCAAAGTGATGCATCGCGATATCATGGTGTACCTCCGCCGATCCAGTGTTCGTTTCGCGCCGCGCGTTGCGGACCGCAGTGTCGGGTTAGGGATGGCCGAAGTGCCAGCAAATACGACACACGGAAGCTTCGGCTGCCGAAGATTTGCGCGAGGGGCGGGTCGGGGATGCGAGATGAACCTAGACGGGTACTTAGCCCGTTTTCCCAGAAAGCCTGGCAGGTGACAACCTTCACGGCTGAAACCCTCCGGAGGGTTGGGGCGAGCTCCTTGCGGCCCAGCCTTAGCACAGCAAGCCCACTCTAGCGGTTCATAGCGCGTCTAACAAGTAGGCCGTCGCGGCCTTCAACTGGACGTGAGATCAGAGCGCGTACCCTAGAAGCCGGGGAAGAGCCTCACTGAGCCAGGGCAGGTAGACGACCATCAGCAGAGCTAGCACCATCACCACATAGAACGGGAGCAGCGCCCGCGTAACGGACGGCACGGTGGTCTTGCCGATCCCGCAGCCCACGAAGAGGATCGACCCGACGGGCGGGGTACAGAGGCCGATGCAGAGGTTCAGCACGATCATGATCCCGAAGTGGAGAGGCGAGATCCCGAGCTGCACGGCAACCGGAAGAAATATCGGCGTGAAGATCAACACGGCCGGTGTCATGTCCATGAAGGTGCCGATCACCAACAGCACCACGTTGATGAACAGAAGGATGAGAAGGCGGCTTTCCGTCAGCGACAGCATGAAAGCCGTGAGATTCTGGGGGATGTTCTCGTAGCTCAAGATCCAGGACAGCGCCGTGGACGTGGCGATCAGCAGCATCACGATGGCGGTAGTCTCCGCCGACTTGAGCAAGATGCCGGGGAGATCGCGGGGTCGCACCTCGCGATAGACGACCACAGCCAGCACCAGCGAGTAGACCACGGCCACGGCGCTCGCCTCCGTGGCAGTGAAGATCCCGGCGACGATCCCTCCCATGACGATCACGACCAGGATGAGACTCGGGATCGCACGCAAGAACGCGCGCGCACCTTCCCTCAGGTTGGGCCGTGCGGCCTTGGGGTAGCCGCGCCGGGCAGCCATCAGGCCGGCCACGAGCATGAGTCCCAACCCCAGCAGGATGCCCGGTAGATATCCGGCGACGAACAACGCGGCGATGGAGACACCGCCGCTCGCCAGGGAGTACACGATCAGCACGTTGCTAGGGGGGATCAGCAGGCCTGTGACCGAGCCGGTCATCGTGACGGCCACGTTGTAGTTCCGCTCGTACCCTTCCCTCTCCATCGTGGGGATCATGAACCCGCCGATGGCGGACGTGGCGGCCACCGCCGAACCCGAGATCGTTCCGAAGAACATGGCGGCGAGGATGTTGATGTAGGCCAAGCCGCCAGCGAATCCTCCTACCACCACCTTGGCGAAATCGATCAGCCGTTGAGCGATGCCGCCCCGGGCGATGAGCTGACCCGAGAGAATGAAGAACGGGATCGCCAGGAGCGCGAAGCTGTCGATCCCCGTCGCCATTCGCAGAGCAGCGGTGGTAACGGCGGGGCCAGCCGGGATCGTGAATAGCATCGCGACCACCGTGGCGATCCCGATGCTAACGGCGATGGGCACGCTGAGCGCCAGGCAGGCCAGGAAGGTCACGACCAGGAGCACGACCGCCACGTTCATCAGAGCTCGGCCCTTCGGGTCGCGATCGCCGCGATCGAACCCAGCGAGAAGACCACCATGAGCAGTCCGGCGAGCGGTATAGCGACGTATACGTAGCCCATACGGAGGCCCATGACGGAGGAGATCTGTTCCAGCTGGAACACCATCGTGGTCAGCGCGAAGAGCAATACCAGCGTGTGGGCGACCATCGCCGCTGCACGTTTCGTCGCGCCGCTAAGCTTCGCTGTGAGTAAGTCGATCCCCAGGTGAGCGCGGGTTCTAAGCGCGTACGCAGCGCCCAGCAGGCCGATCCAGATGAGA
Organism: Gemmatimonadota bacterium; assembly: GCA_039588015.1. Classification (GTDB taxonomy): domain Bacteria; phylum Gemmatimonadota; class Gemmatimonadetes; order Palauibacterales; family KS3-K002; genus JASFMO01. The sequence continues at coordinate 19,264 of JBDHAS010000062.1, forward strand.
AGGAAACCGGCGAGTTCCTCGGTGAACGAACTCGGCGCGCGAAACACGAAGCGAGATAGCACTTGCCAGGTGACATCCGCGACTATGGCGACCATGAGCAGCACGAGCAGCCAGGCCAGCCCGCGCTCGATACGCTCCTCGAGGCGCTCCAGTATGGATGCGGGAGCACGCGAGGAAGCGCTCATCGGACCTGCTCGATCGCTTGCAGGAGGTCGTGCACCGCGGTACCGCGGTAGCTCTCATGCATCGGCTGCACGGCTGCTCGGAACGCGGCCCCGTCGGGCTCGATGATCTCGACGCCCGCGGCGCGAACCTGCTCCAACGCATGCTGCGAAGCTTCACGCCACAGTCGCCGCTGCTCCGTCACCGATGACGCCACCGCCGCAGCGAGCCAATCTCGCTCCTGCGTCGAGAGGTCCTCCCACACGCGGGTGCTGATGAGCAGGATGTCGGGCACCCAAGTGTGTTCGTCCAGCGTGTAGTAGCGGCTCACCTCGTAGTGCCGGGAAAGGAAAAAGCTTGGCGGGTTGTTTTCCGCGCCATCCACCACGCCCTGCTGCAGTGCGGAGTAGAGTTCGCCCCAATCGATCGGCGTGGCGGCACCGCCGAGCGTTTGCACCATGCGGGTCGAGGTGATGCTCTTCTGCACCCTTATTTTCAGACCGCGGAGATCATCGGGCGTCCGCACCGGCGTGCCGCGGGTGTAGAAGCTGCGGGGCCCGGCGTCGTAGTAGCAGAGCCCCCTCAGATAGTACCGCTGGCCCGCGAGAAGAAGACGCTGGCCGATCTCTCCGTCCAAGACGCGCCACAGGTGTTCATGATCCCGGAACACATACGGGATGCTGAAGATCTTCATCTCGGGGACGAACGACTCCAGCGGGCTCGCAGAGACTTTCGTCATCGCCAGGCTGCCGATCTGGAGCATCTCGATCAGCTCCCGCTCGACGCGCATCCGTCCCTCGGATATTTCGGTCAGCCGATCCGCCATGTGCACCATCGCCCGATGCACCGGGTGGGCGACGTCCAGTCCGTGGGCGAGCTTCAGAACGCGCGTACCGCTCTGCGCCTGGCAACCCGTCAGCGCGACGAGCAGCGTCGCGGACACGAGACAGCCCGAGCGACCGCTCACTCGCCCTTCCTGGGGCCGACGATCGAGGCAATGAGAGCCTTCAGCGGCTCTGCGAACTCCTCCCGCTCGAGCGCGAAAGCGAGGATCGTCTTCAGGTAGTCCAGCTTGTTGCCGATGTCGTAGCGCTGCCCGTCGATCGGGACGGCGATGATCGGCGCCCGCTCGAGCAATTTGGCGAGCGCGTCGGTGAGTTGGATCTCGTCGTTCCTACCCGGACCTATAGAGTCGAGCGCGCCGAACACGTCCGGGGTGAGCACGTAGCGCCCGGCGACGGCGAGTGTCGAGGGGGCTTCTCCAGGAAGCGGCTTCTCCACGAGACGGTCGACCCGAAACAGACCCTCCCCATACGGCTTGGCGCCAACTATTCCATAGCCGCCGACCTTGTCGGCAGGGACGCTCTCCACCGCGACGACCGGCGTTCCGTGCTTCTCGTATGCTTCGATCAATCGCCGCGTGACCGGGACCGGAGCATCGATAAGCGTGTCCCCGAGCAATACGGCGAACGGTTGGTCGCCCACAAACGCCCGTGCACAGCGAATGGCGTCTCCCAGACCCGCTTGCGTCGGCTGGCGCACGTAGTGGATCATGGCGAGTTCGGCTAGGCTACGGACGGCGAGCAACGCCTCGTCGTCCCCCCGCCGCTCGAGGTGCATTTCCAGTTCGACGTTTCGGTCGAAGTGGTCCTCGATCGCCCGCTTGTCCCGCCCCGTCACGATGAGGATGTCCTCGACCCCGGCATCCACGGCCTCCTGCACCACGAACTGGATCGCAGGAGTATCGATGATGGGGAGCATCTCCTTCGGCTGGGCCTTGGTGGCCGGCAGCAACCGGGTGCCCAGGCCTGCGGCTGGTATGACGGCCTTCGTGATCACTGGACGCAATCCTTCAATGGACCTCCGGCTCGATGACCCGGGCGCCGAGTGCGCCCAGTTCGCGCGCGATTCGCTCGCGAACCGTCTCGTCCTCACAGATCCCGACGATTGCACCGCCCGAACCGGTCAGCTTAGCCGAGGCACCGAGGTTTCTGGCCGTATCGACCATGGCGAGGTCGCTCTCACTGACCGCCATGATGCGGCGGCGCAAATCGAAGTTCGCGTTCATGAGCCGGGAAAGCCGCGCGTAATCCCTCGCCAGTATCGCCTCCCTACCTTCGTCCGCAAGCGAGGCGATGCGGGTCAGCGAGTCCAGAACCTCTACGTCGCCCTGCTCCCAGCGAACCCTGAGATCGTCCAGCGCTCGCCCGGAGACTTTGGCCGGGCGCGTCTGGTACGCCACGTACAACCTCGGCAGAAGCGACGGATCGAGCGCTTCGTAGCGGCCGTACCCTCGATCGCGCACCAGCTCCCGCGAGAAATCCATGTACACGCACCCCTCGTACACCTGGGCTACCCGGTCCTGCAGACCCGCGGTGATGCCCAGTTCATCAACCTCGGCCGACAGGATGAGTCCCGGCTGTAGCTCGCGCCGAACCTCGACCTCGTAGTATGCCATCAGGGCGCGGAGCATGGCGGTCACGATCGCGCTCGACCCGGCCAATCCCACCTGGCGCGGGATGGATGACTGATAGCGGACCGTGAAGTTCCTCTTCCCCACGGCGATACCGCGCTGCCTGCAGTAGTCATGGAAGACCTTGATCGACGCCTTCACCAGCCGTGCGCCCCCATAGTACCCCCGCCGGCCCACGGACTCGGCCAGGTCCTCCACGCTCTGGAAGACGTCGAGGTCACGCTCGTCGGGCTCGATGCGCAGCGCGGACGACTCCTCCAGAACGACCCGCGCCGAGAAGTTGCGCAAGGCGACCGAGATGGTGCGGCCGAAATAGCCGTCGGACGGATTGCCAACGAGGCCAGCTCGAGCAAAGGCGGTTCGTTCGATGACAGGCTGAGACACGGCTAGTGATCCCCCGAGTAGCTCCTGAGGCCATCTCTGGCGGAAGAACATACCGCGGGGCTAGGTAGGCAGTCCACCTCGAGGTCGGCGTCGCCTGCAGCCAGGATATGGTCCAGGCGAAGCCCGCATGGGCGGGCTGCGAATAAGAGCGGTTTCCACGTGTATATCCTATGGGAGGCTTCGGCGGCACTAGGCGCAATTCCTCTTGTTGCATATATTTGCGTCGTGTCACCGATCGTGGCCGTTACCGCTCCCGCCGCACTGCAGAGTGACCCCCGCTGCATACGTATCGCCCTCCCCAACAGACGGTCGTACAAAAATGATCAGGCCCCCGCCGACTGGAGAACGTCATGAGCGAGTTTCTGAGCGTAATCGAGTGGTTCGATCAGACGGGTAAGGAAATCGTCCATCGCATCCCACAGGAGGGGTCGGCCGACACCAAGTTCGGATCGCAGGTCATCGTGCGCGAGAACCAGGCAGCGATCTTCTTCCGCGACGGTAAAGGGCTGGATGTGCTGGGGCCCGGCCGTCACGAGCTGAGCACCGCCAACATCCCGATCTTGACTAAGGTCCTCTCACTGCCGTGGGGCTCTACGTCGCCATTCCGAGTCGAGGTAGTCTTCGTGAACATGAAGCTGTTCCCCGATCTCAAGTGGGGGACGGCTCAGCCGGTGGCCTATCGAGACGAGGAGTTGGGCCTGGTGCGACTGCGCGCCTACGGGAACTATGCGATCCAGGTGCGCGAGCCGCTGGTGTTCGTGAACGCCATGGCAGGCACTATGGCGTCGTTCATGACCGGCGACATCAAGGACTATCTGCGCGACATCATCATCAGCCGACTCAACGACTACCTGGGCGAGAAACTCCGCACGATCTTCGACTTGCCGAAGCAATACGATGAGATGGCCTCGGAGGTCCACGATCGCCTGTTACACGATTTCCACCGCTACGGTGTTGACCTGGCCGATTTCTTCATCACGTCGATCACTCCGCCCGAGGAAGTCGAGAAGGCCATCGACGAGCGGGCCCAGATGGCCGCGCTGGGTGACCTGGACAAGTTCCTCAAGATGAAGGCCGCCCGCGCGCTCGAGGGAACGGGCGACGGCAGTCCCGCCGGGCAGATGGCCGGACTCGGCGCCGGCGCCGGAATGGGCGCGGGAATCGGAATGATGCTGCCGGGGATGATTTTCGAGTCGATGAGGGGCCGCGGCGAAGGGAAGGCCGCCGCGGCAGCCGAGGAAGGCGTGGCCTGCCCGGCCTGTCACACCGAAGTCGCCCCTGGCACCCGTTTCTGCCCTCATTGCGGGGAGTCGCTCGTGGCCGGCGAACGCTGCGACAACTGCGACGGACTGCTGGCTCCGGATGCCAAGTTCTGCAGCCGCTGCGGTGAGCCCGTAGGGGTGACCGAGCGCGCGTGTCCGAACTGTCAGTCCAAGCTCACCGCCGGAGCGCGGTTTTGCATGGAGTGCGGCGAGCGCGTAACGGAGTAGTCTCAGCAAGAAAGAGGAGCTGTGGCGCGCCAAGCGCTCAACCCGAACTGCCCGCAATGCGGCGGTCCAGTCACGGTACCGGAGGGGGCCGCGTACGCTCGCTGCAGCTACTGCTCGGCAGAGTCTTTCGTCGATCTCACCGGAGCACTCCTACACCAGGTAGTCAAAGCGACCATCGGCCGCTCCCGAGTTCCGGGCCTAGTGAAAGCCAGGGCCCTGGAGGCCGGGTGGCCCAGCGTGACTATCACCGACTTGGATCTCGTCTACGAGCCCGTCTGGGAAATAGAGAGCCCCGATGGGAGACGTGTCCGAATCGGTGCACGGCCGGGACCCGAAGGGCGCTTCTCGCAGGTTGCGTTGCCCGGCGGCGAACGGGCGTTCATGGAGCCGGGCAGCTGGGATCAATCGGCGGAATGGATCGAGCCGGAGCTCGCTCCCGAGTCGTTGCCTGAGGTGGCCGCGCGGGCCACGGGGCGGCCGGTGGCGGTGAAGACGATTCGCCTGCTCCACCACCCGATCTATTCCGGAGAGGTTCAGCTGGCCGATCAATCCTACGGCTTCCGCGTCGATGCCGTCGGCGGCCAACTGGTAGACGCCGACTGGCCCGTTCAGTCCACTTATACGCACCGCAACCAAGCCTGGATCGCGACAGCAGCCATGCTGGCGATCGCCGTGTTCTTGCCGCTGCCGGTAGCAGCGCCCCTAGTCGTGACGATCGGTGGCCTGGCCGCCTGGATGCTACGGCGGCAAAGCTCGATCCCAACGCCGGCACAACCGTGAACGAACTGCGCCTGCATCCGCTTACCTGCCCGCAATGCGGCGCGCCGGGCGTCGTGCGCGAGGGCGTTCGCATCACCGAGTGCGATCGATGCGGTGCGGAGCTGTGTCTCACCGAGGTGGACTCACCACGCTACGAAGCGGAATCGCAAGTGAGCGCGGCCAGGGCGATCACCACCGCACGTTCGTGGATGGAGAGCCAGAAGCGGGTCGGCATGTTCGGCCGCCCCGAGCTGGTGCTCGTCCCCTTTCACGAAGTCAGCGGGCGGCGGGTCGGGATCTTCGAGCGGAAGGTGCCCGTTCGCAAACGGGTCAAGCACTCGTTCTACACATCAACAGGCGGGGGCGAGGACGCCCAGCCCGAATACGAGTACACGCAAGAGGAAGACACCAAGGTCATGGTGTCGGACATCCAGCAGATCACGCCCGCGGCCAGGACTCCGTGGGATCTGCGGATGTTCAACGCCGACGCGGCGCGGAAAGAGGCCCTGCTACACACCTTCGACCTAGTAGAGGCGCAGCGGCGTGCCACGGTCTACGTCGAAGAGCAGGCGCCCAAGGTTCAGGCCGACTTCAATTTTGGCATGCGCGGTACCGCGCAGATGGTCGCAGAATCGCGACGAACGCTCTTCTTCCCGTTCTGGTCGATCCCGGTGCAGACGGAAGCGGGAAGCTACGAGATCGTCGT
>JBDHAS010000062.1:25248-25935 GCA_039588015.1 Gemmatimonadota bacterium
AAGGTCGCTACCCTGAACTGGGCGATCCTAGCCGTGCCCGGAGCACTAGCGTTTGGCCAATTCCTGCGCGCGGTCCTGACCGGGGACTCGATACTCAATCCCGGATTGGGATTCGTCGCCGGAATGATGCTGCTTGGGCCCGCGCTGTGGCGGTCGTACCGCCCCGACTGGTCCGTTCAAACCTGGCCGGACGAGGGCACGATAGTGAGGCTCGAGCAGCATGGCCGGTAGCCGACAGCCTCGCGTCCTGGTGCTGCGCTGCCAAGCTTGCCGAACCCGGCTGCCGGCAGCGTCCAACGACGTCGCGTTTCGTTGCCCCCAATGCGGACGCGGTTGGGAGATCTCGGCAGGCGGGCTAAGCGAGGTGCCGTCGGCCTACGTGCCGCCGCCGAAGAGCACATCGCAGCCGCTCCTGTACCTGCCGTATTGGAGCTTCGCCGTCGACGCGCACGTTCGACCCAAAGGTTTGGCCGACGCTTCGCAGCTCGGCGCGAGAGACCGCGCAGGTCGCTACAAGCGCGCGTTCGTTTCGGCGTACGCAATCTACCGGCCTACCTACATCGGCGAGTGGGGACTTGTCTACACCCGGCTTCAGCCGACCTGGGAACCGCGCAGCGGCCACGGCCCCGAGGCGCCCGGCGCCGCGATCACGTCGAGCGACGCTCAGAAGATCGCCACGCACTACAT
>JBDHAS010000063.1:0-19368 GCA_039588015.1 Gemmatimonadota bacterium
GCACTCGGCCGGTAGTAGAAGAGGAGGAGAATCCCAGTAGCCACCTGGATCAGGAACAAGAACAGCGTCATTCCACCCAAGTAGTACCAGATCGTGTGGCGGTGGACCGGCACCTCTTTCTTCTCAGCCAGTTTCCCTACATCGGCGAGACCCAACCGATCGTCGAGCCACTCCCAGATCTTCCCGAACCGCGCTCCTCGCATCGCCATAACTACACGTCCCTGCTCACGACGATCTGGCCCTCCCTGACGTTCACGGCGTAGATCTCCAGCGGCCCAGGAGGGGGCCCCTCGATGTTCCGGCCATTCAAATCGAAGTGCCCGTTGTGGCAGGCACACCAAACGCGGCTGAAGTCATCCCGGTACTGCACGATGCAGCCCAAGTGTGGGCACGCTGCAGAGAACGCACGTAGCTCGCCCGAGGGGGTGCGAACCAGAATGCCGGGCTGGTTGCCGAATTTGAAGATCTGCCCCGAGTTGGGCGGTACGTCCTCCGGTCTGATCGACAGCGTGACGCTGGCCGCAGCGGACTCCCCTGCTTCGGGGGGGATCAAGTACCGCCCGACAGGATACAAGACGGCTGCCAGCAAGCCGCCGACTCCAGTCCCGAGAATCCAGTTGACGAAACCACGGCGACTTTGCCGTGCCCGTCCCCCGTTATCCGCCATTCGGTGCGCCTCCATAAGAGATGGTTGACCCGATCACTCGGGCTTCGACTCGACCTGCCGGATCTTCGCCACCAAACCGACGATGAGCAGTAGGATGATGCTCACCGAGACGGCCAAGCCTATGCGTCGAACTTGCAACTCATCCATGGCATCCTGCCCGCGCGCATAGGCCTGTGCGGTCACCTCCAACCCGCCCTCCACTTCCACTCTCACGGCATCGCCGGAGAAGCTGTGTACAGCCGTGCGCGCGCTCACCAAAGACGTCGTGGCGGAGTTGAGATCGAACTGCGCTTGACTTACCTCCATGCCCGCATGTTCCGCCCGCGACAGAATCGAATCGGCCCTAAACACCTCGACGCGCAGAGAGTCGATGAGCCCCCGCATTTCTACGGCGATTCTGCCGCCGGTAGAGCTATCGCTGTGGCAACGTGAGCAGACCGCGCCTTCCTGCAGGCCCAATAGCTCGTCACCCGTCTCCACAATCTCGTGGTTGGCATGGCACGTCGCGCAACCCGGGTTTCCGAGCATGGCGAAGATCTGCGAGTGGAAGCTCTCGCTGAACATGCTAGCCATCACCGTATGACACTGCCCGCAAACATTGCCGACCCACGACACGCCGGGCGGGGCCGCGCCGTGATTGCCGTGGCAGTCGTTGCACGTTGGGGCCGATAGGTCACCCTCCTCCGACAACATCCGCCAGTGAACGCTGCGCTGATACTTCTCATGCTGGTCTACGGGGAGCGTGTACGGCGCCATGTACTCCGTGTCGGCATGACAACCGGAGCAAGTTTCAGCCAGGTTGAGCGGATACACGCTCGAGCTCGGGTCCGTTGGCGGCTTGATCGAGTGCGCCGGGTGGCAGCTCGCACATGTTGCCACACGTTGGTCCCCACGCTCGAACAGCTGGAATCCGTGCACTGACGATCGATACTCGGCCACCTGGTCCACACGAAGCGAGGGATCATAGCGCCGCATGAACTCGGCATCTGAGTGACAGCGGCCGCAGAGAGCGACGACTTCGCGGCCGCTCGGGACTCCCACGTAGCCCCGGCCCGGGTCCATCGCCGCCAGCCCCGTTTCCTGGGCATCACCGCCGTGGCAAGACACACAGTTGAACCCTGCGACAGCATGGACATCGCTAGCGAACGCCTCCACAGGCCCGGAGAGCCTCGAATCACTCAAGGCCGCGTGGCACGTCACACAGCTGTTCTCGGATGCCTGCCCCAACAAAAGAGATGGCAGGAACAGTGAACCCGCTCCTGCCAACAGAAGAACGACTAGCTTGCGTGGATTCATCTTTGGTTTTCGGTCGACGTCTGCATGAACGCGGTGATGTGAGCCATCTCCCTCGCCGAGAAGGTTGGCCATGGGAGCCCCAAGCTGTCCGCAGCTTCCATGAGTGCCGAGTGATTCCACAGCGAGGCGATCGCCTCGGACGGAGAGCTCATACCCGTACGCAGCCCCAGATCGAATGCCGTAGTCCCTCCCCTCCCGTCCAATAGATGACAAGCCAGGCAACCCTTGGCCTCGAGCATTTCGCGTCCGGTTTGAGCGTCGCCCGGCTCCGCGAAGTACTGAACCGAGTACAGGTAAGCAACCAGATCGGCCATCTCGCCGGCCCCGAGCTGAGGCACGTCTACATCACGAGCCTCCATCGCCTTCGTCATCGCCGGGCCTTTGTTCCACATCGCCGCCGCGAACTCCGTGAGCCCCCACTTGTGACCGCGCTTGGCGAGATCGGGAGCGATGCGGCCGCCAACGCCTTGAACGCTGTGGCACTGTACGCAGTTCTTTTCGGTGAACAGGACGCGACCTTCCTCTGCGTTACCCGGCAATACGTACAACGGCCCCCCAAGCTGTGCCGGCGACGTCGATTCCAGGTAGGAGATCAAGTCGGTTAGCTCCGAGCCCGTGAAGTTCGCGCGTGCGACCCCTTTCTCTTCCATAATCTCAGCCATGCCCGGACCATGGTTCCACATCGAGGCCGCGACAAGGATGGGCGACCCGTATTGTCCCAAGTGATCCAAGCCAGGACCTACCACGCCTCCGTAGACTCCGACCTGGTGGCAAACGACACACTTTTTCTTCACGAACAGCTGTTTGCCGACTACCACATCGCCCGGCGGCTCGAAGTAGTCGAGCGTGAACAGGAACGCGATCAAGTCGCCGGCTTCCCGTTCGCTCATTTCCGGCCGCTCGACCCCGTGCTCCTCCATGGCCGCACCCATCGCCGGGATGTGATTCCACATCGTCGCAGCGAGCTCGTGAAAGGACCGCCGACGCGCGATATGCCCGAGATCGGGCCCGATCGTCCCACCCAGCCCGTTCACCGCGTGGCACTTCACGCAGCCCTTCTCGCCGAACACCTGAGAACCCGCCATCGGGTTCTGTGTCAGACCCCCTCGCTCCTGCGCGGAGGCCTGTTCCGGGGCCAAGATCAACGCGGACAGTGCCACGACCAGCCGTAGCGCCGACACACCGAAATTATTGCCAGCAAATAGTTTACCGTTCATGGTCGCCCCCTAATCCTTAGGGCCATGCGACCGCACCTCCACGGCCGCATACCTATTTGCAAAACGCACGGATAGTCACAGAAAGGCACTTCGAAAATAGCGCCTTCAGATGGCTCGGGCCAGTCGTTATATGCGAGGTCGCCGGGCGAGGCGAACGCCGCCCGGTGACCGAAGCTGTGGAACATGAACGCAGAATGACGTCAGGGCACCTGCCCGGAGAAATGACAGAGCAGGCAGAACCCCTTGTTCTTGTCCTGCAAATGCTTGGCATCGAAATCCGGGCCGTGCGGATTGATGTTGCGCCCAGCTTTGGCCGAGTGACACGCAAGACAATCCTGCTGTGCATGACACGCGGCGCAGCTCTCGAGCCCCTGCCGTGCGGCCTGGCCGTGCCCAAACTGGAAGTTCGGGCTTTCGTTGTGGAAGCCTGTGTCGGTGCGACCGTCCCGGCTCGCGGTTCCGAGGTTCGCGTGACAGGCTCGACAGAAGACCTCGGGGTTATGACACGATGCACACTCGGTTTCCTGGTTGAACGCTGCCGCCGAGTGCTGCTGCATGAAGTTCAACGGGTGATAGGTGTCGACCCCCGTGCGGTAGGTCGCGTCCTGCGATCGCTCGAGCGTTTCCGAGCCCAAATGGCACATCTGACACTGCTGCTCGACCACGTGACAAGTCGTGCAGCTCTCGGTCGAACTGGCGGCGACGGCCTTGTGCTGCTCGAGCCAGAACGGAGTATGGCTCGCCGGCGACGGCCAGATCTTCCTGGCCACGTAGTCCGCGACCTCTGAGCTCGGCTCCAGCGCCTGTATGGCCGGGACGTCCTGCGCGTTGACGTGGCACCCGCTGCAGTAGTCACGTGCGTGACAAGCCGCACACATCTGGATGTTCTGCTGGGCCTGTCCCCCGTGCTCCAAGAGGAATTCAGCAGTTTGGTGATTTTCCGGCTTCGGCATCTGCCCCGTCTGCGCCACGCTGGTCTCGGCGACGGTCGCGATCAGAGCGACTACCAGCAGCGCCGCGAAAGTCGCATGGTACCTCACGGTGTCCTCCCGGGTTCAGAGCCCAAGTAATACGAGAATCCCAGCGCGGCGCGCTGCTGGCTCCAGTCGCGCATAGCGCCGTTGTTGCGTCGGTCGTGCTCGTAATTGTCCACCGAGAACCAAACCGTACCGGGCCGGGTCCTCCAACGAACGTCGCCGCCGATCCCCCAGACGCGTCCTTCGTCGACCCGGAACTCCTCTAACTGTTGGAACGCAGAGAAGCGGAGCCCGAGCGATAGCTGTTCGTGCGGCCGCATGCCCACTCGCAGGTCACCCGAGTTCAGCGCCGCACCGAAGCCCCAGTTCCTCCAATAACCGCCATCGATGTCCCACTCGACGCCCAGCCAATCACCGGGGCGCCAGGACACGTAGCCTCCGACTCGCCAATCGCGATCCGTCGTCGCGAAGAACGGCACCTCGGCCTCGGTTTCGCCGTATTGCCGCCGCTCGACCTCGATCTTGATCGAGAGCCCGTTAACGGGGTAGAGGCCCGTTGCAACGCCCCAAGCCGAATACGGCACTGGACTGAAGGCCAGCCAAATCGTCTGCAGGCTGAACACCGGGCGGTAGCGGAAGAGCCGGCCCTCCAAGTACACCTGAGGGATAACGTTCCAGCCTGCGGTCAGGCCGGCTTTGCCCCACCAGTTGGCGGCGAGGTCATAGTCGGCGTGTCCCAACAGAGAGACTTCCGGCACCGGATAGTATGTCGCCTCGAACGTGACACGCTCCGTACTGATGCCGGACCGGTCCGTTGGGATCTCCCGCTGATAGATCGCCTCGAGCGACGCATTGCTTGTTGGTCGGGCCGAGCCGCGGAGGCCGTACAGATAGTTGCGCTTCTGCGGTTGGAAGGCGCCCAGCGAGGCGAACTCGTTGTTCGTGATCGGCTCTGGCACGCCCCTCGCCAGCCCCCAACCGCCGTACGCTTCCAAGCTGGCGCCCCACCAGTCGGGAAAACGGACGACCAACGAGCCGCCGTCGTACCCGTAGAAGCCGAGGCCACTGACCTGGTAGTCCCTTCCAGCCCTGACACGGAAGCTCCGCCGATTGAGCTCCAAGTAGCCGGCCAACAGATCGAAGTTGTCTTCGACTCGAGGCCAGAACTTCTCGCCACCGAAGCTCGTGCGGAACCGGGTGCTCACGTAGCCACGCAACCCCTCGATCCCCAGCCCAAAGATGTTGAGATCGACGTCCAACACCGCCGGAGCGGAGTTGGCGATGAAACCCGACCTGTAGAAGTAGCAATGAGATCCACCCGTCGAGCAGGTGACCAGGGTGTCGCCGACCATGCGCTGAGTTCCGGATCCCGATGTAGACTCGACCGGAACGCTGTCGCGAACCAGAGTCATCGCCTCTACGTACTGCACACGCGTGGAGACGCGACTCCGCCACTGCTGCGCTTGGAGGCTTCCTGTACCCCAGCCACCCCAGACTATGGCACCGACCAAGCACGCGACTCCATAGCGCCACGCGTGGCACTGCGGCCCGGCGCCCGTCGGAGATAGGCCTGAGACCCTCACGTTATTCCTCCGATTCCCGGATTAGTGATGGGAACGATTCCAAAAGCATGGCCATACCCTTTGGAGGCGCGAAACGCCCCGGAGACATCTTCGAATGTCCTATCCCGGTTACCAGTGTTCCGCGCATGCCCGCCAACCCGAAGCTCGCTCGCCTGCGGCTCTAGCCTAGAAACCGTAATGGTCGATCACCGCTTGGATCGAGGCCTCGAGCAGCGCCTGCAACAACCATGGGTTGTGGGCGCCGTCGCCGCTCGCCTTGTGCGCCGAAACACTCGCATCGAAGACTCTGAATCCATCCCAATGAGTACGCTCGGATGTGAAGGCCAACTGAGCGTTGAACAGAGCCCCTTCCGCCACCGTCACCAGTTCGTCCGACGGGTCCAGTTCGATCGGGTCACCCAGCGCGACGACCATCGGCAGCAGCCCGCCGTCCGTCGCGTCCATGACCTGATTCTGGTCGGTGTCAACCCACAGCTGGTCCAGCCATCCGTTCAGTTCGCCCAAGAACTTCTCGTAGTCCGCCAGCGCGGCCTCTTCGCTGCCGTGGCACTCGGCGCACGCGCGGAAGTCACGCTCGTCGCTCGCGCACGGTCCGTCTACCGGCAGGCCGTTCTCGTCCAGGCACGATATCGCTTCGAACCTGTGGCCTACGGACTGGAAGAACTCCGGCTCGGTGACCTCGAACGTCGTCACGTGGCATGTCACACACAGCCCCGGATTGGCAAGCCCGGCGTGCGCGTTCACGATCGGCGACTCGAAGCCGGCCGGCCTCCAGCCCACATCTTCGTCGAGCAGCAGCAGGCCCTGCGCAGCATGGGGTCCGCGCCTGCTGGGCGGCTGGCCGCTTCTCGCGTGACACCTCACGCACAGGTGGTCCATCGACGAGACCTCTACATCGCCTCGCAGATTCCCAGGGAACTCCGTTCCATGCGGGTCGTGGCAGACGACGCAGACGATCGGCATCAATTCCTCGTCGTCTTTCTCTAGGTAGTTGGAGGTCTCGAAGAACTTCTTCTCCAGCGCGGTTCTCCCCTCGTGACAGGCAGCGCAATCCTCTCGTCCAGCGGGATAATCTCTCAACTGGGAGTGGAGTGACTCCTGCCACTGTTCGACGAAGGGTTGGTGTTCGCCGCTATGGCATTCGCCGCATCCCGTGGTAGCATCGACAGCCGCCTCGATGGAGCAGAGCGGTGCATTCTCGACCGTAGGATTATTCACGTGGTCCCACCCCGGCCCGTGGCACGACTCGCATTGAACGTCCAGATACCGATCGTCCTGCACGAGAACGTAGCCGGCGTCGCCTTCGATCGGGTTGCCATTCTCAGAGACCGTATGGCAGCGCCAACAGCTCTCCTCCGCGTCGTCGCTTGTATGCAAGGTCTCCCACGCGTGACTGTGACCAGTCGACGACCAAGCCGCCTGAAACGTCGCGTGGCAGTTTCCACACGAGGTCTGGCCGTTCTCCACGGGTTTGATGTAGCCGACGAAGTTGTTGGTCGTCTCCGTGGGCTCATCGGAAGACGGCTTGTCCACGAAGACGGCGTCCTTGTCGACACACCCCACGAAGACACCCAGTGTGAGCCCCACCAGCACGCTAAAGTGCAAGGCTCGATGGTGTGTAGCTCTGTCCCTCACAGCTGGCCTCCAGAGTACCGGTTTCAGGCTGAACTACTGGCTCGAGTAATTGGGTAAGCTACATCTGCGCTTGCTCAGGATCGGCCTCACAAGGTTGCAAGGTTGCCGCCTATGACAACCGAAGGCTTACCTGGGCAGGACACTCGGTCTTCACACCTTCTACAGCAAGGCTCGGCGCAAGACTGCAGGGCTAATCGGCAGGGCCATTATCAGGGTTGATTCTGATTAGCTGCTATTATACGGCCGAACCGAAAATCCGCAACACCTCACAGTGACAGGACGGCCCGTACTGCCGCGTGCAGCGAGAGCCGTAGAGCTCGAGAATCTCTTGCACGCGCCATGAGGTGCGAGAGCCTTCCTCTCGATGGGGCATCCCGACCGTTCGCGAGCAATTGTCCGCCAGATCAAGCGACCATCGAAAAGTGTGAAAAAGAACAGGAATCGGTATGGGTTGTATTGGCCCATCCCGGCTGTGGCATATTACCCCGCACGGGACCAAGCTGCACACCCACCTGAAGGACACCCCCCAGGGGGGGATCTCATATGCCATGAGAACAGCCTACATCTGAGGAAGTCCCCCCATTCGCCGCACCCGGCTTCCAATGGAACGGTTGCTGCTAAGTACTCGTTCAGCATGCCATGGAATAGCGGTGGCCGAGCCGGAGGCTCGGCTGCCTTGGCAGTTTCAAGAGGAGGAGGGTAACGATGTTGCGACGTAATTGGTTAGGGCTGGTAGTTGCGCTGTCCCTGGCCCTCGCCTCGGTCGGCTGCGAAGGCGACCAGGGGCCCCAGGGACCGCCGGGAGAGCAAGGGCCGCCGGGGGAGGACTTCAGCCCCTACACGTACCAGGGTAATTCCGGCGAACCTTGCAACCACTGTCACGCCACCACCGTGGGCAACGTGGGTACGACCAACCACCGCTTTGCCTACGACGATCTCGGGGACAGCCAGAGTAACCTGTACTGCCTGCAGTGTCACACGACGGGCTTTGACTCTTACGTCGAGTACGGTGATACCGCGATCGCTGACGAGAATCGCGGTCCCGATGAGAACGGCTACGATGACTACGTCGGAATCGACACCGAAGAGGCGGCGGAGCGTCGAGCGGCCCTCGAGGGCGTACAGTGCGAATCGTGCCACGGTCCGATGGGTCCCGACTTCAACGCGCACAAGCCCGACATTTCGTTCTCGACGCACATCGACCCCGCCACAAGCGAGTCTACCTCGCTGTGCGTGAAGTGCCACACGACACAGGTCGGGGAATGGGTCGAGTCGGGGCACGCGAACGCCGCGGGCGGAGATATCGACGCCTTCAATCAAGAGCACTACGCGCACAGTTCGTCGTGCCAGCCGTGCCACACGTCCGAAGGCTTCATCCGGGACAACGACCCGCGATACGCGACCTACGAGTTCGGGCACGATGTGAGCTTCATCGGTTGCCCCACCTGTCACGACCCGCACATGGGCGAGGCGGCAGGTGGCAACTACGCGCAGCTCAGAAATACCAGCCCGGAGGAAGTTCAGTACAGCCCAGGGTTGGAGCCCGGCGATCCTGGGGTTCCGCGGATGGAGGGTTACGGCCCCGCTCAGACCTGCGTCCAATGCCACCACGCGCGACGAAACACGTCGAACGTGCAGGGGCAGATCGCGAACGGGTACGGGCACTTTGGTCCGCACGGCAGCCCGCAGATGGACATGTTCATCGGCGCCGGCTCGTACCAGATCGATGGCTACGTGTACGACGGGGACCACGGCCACCAGGACATAAACAATGGCTGCGTCAAGTGCCACATGGTGCGTGAGACCGAGTTGCACGGCGAGACTGTCCAGCACCCGTTCCACACATGGCAGCCGACGGTCGGCAACTGTGAGCCTTGCCACATCGGTATCCCCGATTTCAACGTCAACGGCCTGCAGACGGAGGTCCAAGACAGCCTGAACGTGCTGGCGGTGCAGTTCGGGTATATCGATTGGCACGACCTCGAGACCAACTGGGACAGCCAGGCCGACGGCGTATTGGTCTGGGAGCGCGAGGCTATCTACGCCGGTTTCTTCGTGTACGAGGACGGCAGCATGGGCATCCACAACCCGAGCTACGCATTGTCACTGCTCGGGAACGCGATCGCGCACGCGAAGGCCAACCAGCCGCCGCCCGCGACCAACTGAGAGACGACGCGGAGTCGACTGACGAATCGAGTCGTAACTAGAGAGCCCGGAAGCAAGCAGCTTCCGGGCTCTCTCTTTTTGGGGCTATGTCAAAGTGCACACTCCGCTGGCGTTGCCGGAACACGGCTGGCTATATTGCCGTTCTCCGGTGACAAGACTTACGGTATCCCGTGAATTCTTGGATTCTAGAAGCGAGGTGAAGAGCGATGTCGAAGTCGTGGTGTCTCCTCTTGGGCGCGGCGTTCCTATCGGCGTGCAGCGGCGGATCCGGCGTGCCCCGGCACTTTGCCGTGCCGCAAGGCGCGGAGAATCCCATCGTGATCGAATACAGCGGCGCCACGGTGGCGCAGGTAACGAACATGGTCGCCAAGGTGTGCGCGGACGTCCCCATCTCCACCGCTCAGGTCCGCCCCAACGACGGCTACCTCGAGACCCGCTGGTCCGATATCGGCAGCCTCAACCTGGGCAGCCAAGCGGAAATGCTGCCAGCGCACGAGCGCAGCGTGATCTACGCTATCCAGGCCAAAGGTGGCGAGAATGAAGGCGTCCTTCAGATCGCCGGTTTCTACCAGCCGACCCGGCCGACCGGCACGCCGGCTCGACGAGATAGCCGATACGACCGCCTGATACCGACAGGCCACCCCGGCTACCAGCTGGCGCTCCAGCTCGACCACAGGATAAAGAGAGAGTTTACGGCGAACGGGATAACGTTCAGCGGGCAGGAGCAAGAAGAGGGTCAGTAAGGGCGCTGCCCAGATTAAACCGCGATCCAATCAAACGAGCTATCGACCGGCGCTCTGCGTGACCACGTTCTTGCCGCTGCGCTTGGATGTGTAGAGCGCCCGGTCGGCGTTGGCTACGAGGCCGTCGTAGTCCCTGCCATCATCCGGATAGCACGCCACTCCCAGCGAGACCGTCGCCCCGGCGCAGTCTTCGCAGCTGGTCACGGCTCCCCGCAGTCGTTCGGCCAACGTACCGGCCTGATGCCGATCCGTCTCCGGCAGCAAGATGATGAACTCGTCGCCGCCCCAACGGCAGACGAGGTCGCTCCCTCTGAGTTCGGTGGCAAGGGCAGCTCCGATCGCTGTCAGCGTGTGGTCGGCCTGCACGTGGCCGTATCGATCGTTGATGTCTTTGAAGTCGTCCACATCGGCGAACACGATCGAGAACGGCCTGCCGGTTCGGTCGCTGCGCTTGAGCTCCGAGGCCAGGGCCTCGCGGAAGCGGCGCGAGTTCCCCAAGCCCGTCAGCGCATCCGTCAGCGCCCGCTTCTCGATCTCCGCCTGAAAGGCGCTGAAGTAGCCCTCCGCGATAGCGAAGAGAACTCTGTCGATGCAGCGATTGAGGCGGGTCATCAGGTCGAAGAACGGGCGGTCGCTTTCGCGGAAGACATCACGCGACGCAAGGATCATCGCCTGGCGCAGCCGCATGTACGCTTCCAGCGCGCTGGTGAGCGAACCTCCCGCCTGGACGTGCTTCTCCGCGATCCGTCGGCCGATCTGCTGGTTGTCGCCGCCGCCCATGAACTCACGGTAGTTCCATGGGTCCTCGAGCACCGCAGCAACACCCTTCACCAGAGCTTCGACATCCTTCTCCAAACGACCGGCCGGGAAGGGTTCGCCGCGCTCTGATAGTCGACGCCGGAAGGACGCGGCCCAGCGCTCCGCCATCTCTCCGGTGTCCAGCTTCAGAGCATCGGCAGCCTTTGTGAAGACGGCTTCGTAAGGGCGTTCGGTCGACCGACTCATCGAGACTCCAGTGGCGATTTCGGCCCTGTGCTCACGGGCAACGGGCAGGTCAGCGCGTCCCCGTATTCAACATTGATCAGCCTAGGCGGTCAAGACAATGCCTCTATCAATAGAGCCACGACGTCAACACCACAGCAGCCGCAGCTCCCGCCAGCGTGGCGACCCAGTTTACGGCATCGTTATCCAGTCCCGGAATACCTGAGACCCTCTCCGCTCGGACTCCGCAGCCGTCGTGCCGAGGCACCTCCGGCGACGCCCCGCACCGAGGACAGCGATATTCCGCTTGGAAGGCAGCGCCAAGCAGCGAGTCGAGGACCGACCCGGTGAATCCGGCGACGGCCACCGCCGCCACCGTGCGGCCGGCGACCCCAGCCACCAGCAAGTTCCCCGCTGTTCCCACGGCCAAGGCCCCGCAGATCGCGGCCACGCTGCCGGCAACCGAGACTGCTCCCGAGGTGCCCGGTGGCTGCTGGCGCAACGTCAGAATGGACCGTGGCCGCTTGCCCCAGCGAACGCCGATCTCCGTGGCCCACGTATCGGCGGTGGCCGCGGCCGTCGCACCGAGAAACGCCACGGCGCCGTAAGCGGCCTGCCCCGCAATTGCCGCCATCGCCGCCGCCACCGAGCCGTTTGCGAGCACCTGGCGAGCACCTCGCGCGCTTCGCTCGCCGGAGGGCGGGAGCGCCGACAAGGCCGACGAGGTGACGAAGAACAGCACCAGCACCAGCGCGGCACCGACCCCGGCGAAACCGAGCACAACCGTGCCAACTACGGTACCGGCGACGGCGCCGCTCGCTCGCAGCGCACCGAAGCGCCAAGCCGCGATCGACACAGCCGCTGCAGCCACGACGGCTATTGCCAGGTCAAGCCACAAGTCGCCGTTCACTCTCCTCAACCGTCTATCGGAAGCCCCCGTCTTGCGACGGTGCGCGTGGTGCTTATTCTCGGATCGATGCGCGAGTCACGCAACGGCGCCGCCGACTTCCTGGGCCGCGGCCGCTTGATCGCGGCCGGCCCGATTCTGTTCGCGATCCTCCTGCTGCTGCCGACGCCGGACGGCGTCACGCCAGAAGGCAAAGCGACGCTGGCCATGGCAGGCTGGATGGCGGTCTGGTGGCTCACGGTGGCTGTACCGCTGGCCGTGACGGCACTGCTGCCGCTGGTGCTCCTTCCGTCGCTTGGCGTCGCGACGCCGTCCGCTGCCGCCGCCCCGTACGCCAACCCGGTGATCTTCCTCTTCATGGGTGGCTTCTTCATCGCCGCCTCCATGCAGCGCTGGTCACTGCATAGACGCCTGGCCCTGGCCGTAGTGTCGCGCACGGGCACTTCTCCCAGGCGGCTCGTCGCCGGCTTCATGCTAGCGTGCGCGATTCTGAGCATGTGGATGTCCAACACCGCTGCCACACTGATGATGATGCCGATCGGCGTGGCGGTCCTGGGCCTGCTCAGCCAACCCTCAGGAGATTCCGACTCAGATCAAGAGCCGAGAGTCGACACCGGTCAGCTCGGAGTGGCGCTGATGCTCGGGATTGCCTACGCGGGATCGATAGGCGGCGTGGCCACGCTTATCGGAACACCGCCGAACGCCGTGCTGGCGGCCATGGCGGACGAGCTCCTCGAGACCGACGTCTCGTTCGCCGGCTGGATGGCCGTAGGATTGCCGGTGTCTGTCCTAACGCTGACCGCCTGCTGGCTTCTACTCTGCTTCGTTCTGTTTCGCCTGCCAGGCCGTCCGGTGGCAGGCGCCGCCCAAGTCATCGCTGCCGAACGGGGCCAGCTCGGTCCTTGGCACCCCGCGGAGCGAATTACAGCGGTCGTATTCGCCTCGGCCGCCGTGACGTGGATCTTCAGGGCGCCCAAACAGATTGGCGACGTCACGATCCCGGGCTTACAGTCCGCCTTGCCACAGATCGGCGACGCGAGCATCGCCATCGCCGCTGCTCTCGTCCTCTTCGTATGGCCCACGCGCGATCGAGAGGGCCGGCGGACGGCCGTACTTGACTGGAGCCACGCTCGCTGTATACCGTGGGACATCCTGGTACTCTTCGGCGGGGGCCTTTCTCTCGCTTCAGCATTCCAATCGACGGGGTTGACGAAGTGGTTGGGTGGAGAGCTAGCAGTACTCGCAGGTCTTCCAGACGTACTGATTATCGCCGCGGTCGCGGCCCTGTTCGTGTTCGTTACCGAGATCACCTCGAACACCGCTACCGCCACGTTGGGCCTGCCCGTGATGGCAGCCTTGGGAGGTTCGATTGGTGTCGAGCCGCTGGCGTTAATGACTACGGCCGCCATGGGCGCGTCGATGGCGTTCATGCTACCTGTCGCTACGCCGCCGAACGCCATAGTCTTCGGCACGGGACACATAAAGCCCGAGCAGATGAGACGCGCGGGGTTCTGGCTCAATTGGATCGGGATCGTCATGATCACGATCGTCATCGCGGCCACGATGAGCTGAAGGCGCTGCTTGGAATCGGAAGCCGATGAGCGAACCGATGCGAAACGTAGATGCCAGGTTGCCGCTCGCACTGTTACAGGCAGTTCAGCGACAGGACACCCCCGAAGAATGGCTCCCGGATGAGAACCCAGGCTCGGTCTTCCCGCAGCGGCTGGGCCTCAGCGGTGTGGTCGATGGGCAAGTCCGCAGATTCCATCGGCTGGCGCGCTGGCGTCGCCGGGTCGAAGAAACGCAGGTCGAAGCGCTTCTCGAGTTGATCTCCCGGCGCCGCGATGCTGCCGAGGTCTTTGCCGCGGCGGGCCATGGTCTCGCCGGTTACCACTTCTCCGGCATGCCGGGCTTTTTTCGACGCATCGCCCGGCGGTTACCGCCGCGGCTCCGCGAGCGGGCCATGGTACGTGCGCTCCGCACGGCGAGCGGCGCTTTTCTGGTCGCCTCGGAGCAGGCCGTCGAAGGTGCCCCGCTGCAGGTCCAGGCCACGGGTGCTCTGACTGCGAGAGTGCGCGGCGCTGGGGCCGCCTGTCAGCTTTATGCGGCGCTTGCGACGAAGCTGCTCGAGTTGAGCGGTGCCGGCGACACCAGAATCATCCATTCAGAGTGTCAGGGCCGCGGCGACAGGCACTGCGTTTGGACGGCTCAAACCGACGGTGGTGAGGAACGGACGCAAAGTTCAGAGGCCGCGACTCAGGCTCAGTGCAGCTCGCTGGGCTCTACGTGAACCACGACGTTCTTTAGCTCCAGCTCGGCAGCCACACGGCGTTCCACCTCATCCGCGATGACATGAGCGCGCCGGACGTGCGTCGCGGGATGAACGCGCACCGTGAGCTCCGCGAAGGCATCACCGGGTCGGCCCCGCGATCGAACCGCCGACACGCTCTCCACTCCTTCGACCGACGAGGCTACGTCGACAACCCGACGCGGGTCTACCGCGCGGCGATCGACCAGAACCGGCACGGTGGCTCGAAGAATTTGCACGCCCCCAAGTGCCACCACCATCGCGACAAGGATCGCCAGCACCGCGTCCGCCTGTCGCCAACCGAGGTGCACCAACCCGAGGCCTGCCAGTACCGACAGCGTAACCCAGACGTCGGCCTGGGTGTGCCGGGCGTCCGCGAGGAGAAGCTCACTTCTCAACTCCTCACCACGCCGCCGCTCGTAGTAAGCCACGCCGATATTCACGACCATGGTCCCGGCCAAGATGGCGACCGCCAACGCATCCGGCCGGGGAGGCGGAGCACCCTGAGCCAAGCGGGTTATGGCAGCCCTCAGCAGCTCGTAACAGGTGATCGACAAGAAGCCCGCGATGACGAAGGCGCCGAGGGTCTCGAACTTGCCGTGGCCGTAGGGGTGTTCATCGTCCGGAGGCGCCGCCGCGAAGTGGATCGCGGCCAGCGCGATCACGTTGTTGAGGGCGTCCGTGCCCGAGTGAGCCGCGTCGCCAAGTACCGACAGAGACCCGATCAGCCAGCCGACGGCAACCTTCACGATGACGAGAAGAGCGTTGGCCCAGAGGATCCAAAACAGGATGCGGCGAACCCGACGCTGGCGCGTAAGATCATCCAGATCTTGACCGGCGCCCGAGGCGGCGCCGCCGACATTATCCTTGTCCCACCAGGCCATCAGCCAATCCTCATACGCACACGACGCCGGCTCCTCTCGTCCGTTCGGCCGGCGAGCGAGGCGAGCCCAGATTGCGAATGGCTGCGCCGGCTATCACTATCCAAGTTGCCGGCTCTGACACGCAAGAGCGCGAAGCCAATTCCCACACGGCGCCAATATGTCGGCCGCGCGCTCCACCTAGCAAGCAACGCTCAGCAAGGAAGTGTGGCCGATCTCATGCAACAGACGAGTAACCGCCGGTCCAACTGAATGAACACGAGTGAGAAACTCCGCTCCGAGCTCGCCGCCATAGATGGTAAGGCCTACGGCGCCTACAAACGAATCGCCGGAAGCTACGACTTCGATGACTTCAGGCTGCATGTGGACTACGTGCAGGGCGACCCCTTCGCATCCCCCAGCCGGTTACGGGCCGTCTTCTCACCGGAAGTCGCTCGATTACCCGAAGACTTGCTGCGGCCGAAGGTGAGGAGGACAGCAGCGGCCGATTGGCTGAACCGCCAGCTGTGGCGGGATTTCGGCCCAGTCAGTCGACCGCGGGGCAGTGGCAAGAGCGGCTCGGTCAGAATTCTCAGACCGGGTCAGCAAATCCTCGAGCGCACGAGCCTGCAGCTCGACCCACACGGTCAGGTGGTGGCCCGCTTCACGGCGGGGCTGCCTGCTAGCGGTCGCCGCGTGCTCGGCCGACAGGCGGCCGAGATGTTGCTGTCCGCTATTCCGGATGCCCTCCGGCGCCTTCTGGCACCGGCGACGCGCGATCTCGACAGCCTGAAGCGACACGCGCGCTTGGCCGAGGATTCCTCGGCTCTACGCTCGCAATTGGATGAGCGACGACTGGTGGCCTTTATTCCCAACGGAGCCATCCTGCCGCGGCGGAGCGGCGTCGATGACCGCCCGCTTGCGGCCGGCGACGCGGTGGCGTTCGCGGCTCCCCAAAGCCTCGAAGTCACGCTCGAGGCGCCGAATCGGGGTTCTGTCCGGGGGACAGGGATCCCACGCGGCGTCACGCTGATCGTCGGCGGCGGTTACCACGGGAAGTCGACCCTGCTGCGCGCGATCGAGAACGGGATCTACGACCACATCGAGGGAGATGGCCGCGAGCTAGCCGTCACCATGTTCGACGCGGTGAAGATCCGTGCCGAGGACGGGCGCTCGATAGCCGGCGTGGACATCTCGAACTTCATCACCGGGCTTCCGCGCGGGGAGGACACGGCGCACTTCTCGACCCCCAATGCCAGCGGGTCGACGAGTCAAGCGGCGGCGATCGCCGAAGCGCTGGAGGTGGGTGCTGCCTGTCTCTTGATCGACGAAGACACCAGCGCCACGAACTTCATGATTCGCGACGCGCGCATGCAGGCGTTGGTCGCGAAGGATGACGAGCCGATCACGCCGTTTATCGACCGCGCGAGGCAGATGTTCGAAGAGCTGGGAGTGTCCACCGTGCTCGTCGTAGGTGGCGCGGGCGACTATTTCGACGTCGCCGACACCGTGATCGGCATGCGCCGCTATCTGCCCGACGATCTCACGCTTCGTGCCAAGGATGTCGCCCACCGTTTCGGCACCGAGCGCGCGCATGAGGGTGGCCCCTGGAAGCGCCTGAGAGAGCGCGTTCCTGACCCCGCCAGCATCGATGCACAGAAAGGCAAGAAGTCTGTCTCGATCAAGGTCCAAACACCGACGCGCGTGATCTTCGGGACCGAGGAACTCGAGCTGAACTCGCTGGAGCAGATCGTCGAGGCAGCACAGGTGCGAGCCATCGCGCAGACACTCGTCCATGCAGCCGGTCGTTGGTTTGACGGCAAGCGTGCCGTAGGGGAGGCGCTCTCCAGGATCATGGAATCGATCGGGAGCGACGGGCTCGACGTGATCGATTCGCGTCAGCCGGGTGACTACGCGGAGTTCCGCATCTTCGAGCTCGCCGCAGCGCTGGGCCGGTTGAGATCGCTACGCGTGCACGAGCCTGGCTAGCCTAGCGGGGCGCTTCGCCGGACCGGCGGCGCTCGGCTCTAGCCCGGACGCCTCAGGCGAACAACGTCTGGCGATTCCTCCGAGCCGTCGTTCTCCTGCCCGCCGTCAGCGGCGGTCGGGCTCTTACCGGGGACGATGATACGATCGGCGTCGAAGCGGCGCGGCTCACGATCCATGCGGAAGAAGACCCGGTTGATCCAGGTCGCACGCAGTCGATCCGCCGGACGCCATTCCCGGGTTTGGGAAGGGCGCTTTGCTCCAGGCATACCCAAGCCGATCCAGATACCCAGGGCGAAGACGACCAGGGCGCCGGCCAGCTTGGCGATCAGTACGGGATCATTGAAGCTCATGGCTTACTCTACGAAAGTAGTGGAGACTCGGTTCCATAGTCCAGAGTCCCGACGCAACGCTTCGCCTTTGACTGCCAAGGAATTGGCACGTGCGCGGGCAAGGAGGTCGCGGGCACTTCAGCGTATCGAGACGGTATCGTCGAAGATCTTGAACGAGCTGTGTCGCGCCCGCCGGTGTGCTTCCGAGATCAACGCCCGCGATGTATCGCTGAGCTCGCCGGACAGCATCCCCGCGAAGACTGCTCGATAGAACGCGTCCGGGTAGACCGTCACCGTTCCGCGCGCCAGGCGAGCGTCAGAGTCGTTTATCTCGGCCGTGACGGTCACGCTGCTGTCCGGCGGTATGCGCGTATCGAACAGCTCGATCCAGGTGCCAGAGCTGCCGTCCACGCGACGTCCGATTAGCGACTCGACCTCGGCACCGTCGATGACGCGGCCAGCCGCGTCGAGAAGCTCGATGCTAACCCTCACCTCCGGCGTCACGTGCTATTGGTGATCCGCAGGTCGACCACGCGACGGTTCGCTCGCGAGACAAGCCGCTCGCCAAGCTCTATCGTCACACCGCTCCGCACCATCGTCGAATCATGGACCCCCCGCCACAGGTGGCGGCGATCCGGCATGTGGCAGCCCTGGCAACTCACGCCCTCCGCCGCGTACCGGCTGTTCGCCCACTCCTCGTACGTGTTCTGGAGTGACTTCCCGTTGACCGCAGGCGCCGCGAATTGGTGGCACTCGGAACAGAATCGCGAGTCCTCGAAGAACGGCGAACGTTTCACTCCGCCGTGCGGACTTCCCGGCGGCGACTCTGCCACCGAACCGTCACGGCGCGGAGGGCCGTAGCGCC
Source organism: Gemmatimonadota bacterium (assembly GCA_039588015.1). Lineage (GTDB taxonomy): Bacteria > Gemmatimonadota > Gemmatimonadetes > Palauibacterales > KS3-K002 > JASFMO01. Next base: position 18,524 of record JBDHAS010000063.1, read on the forward strand.
GCCAGCCCCGCATATGACAGGCCGCGCACACGAGGCCATGGTTTTGGAGCGCTCTGTCAAATACCGGATTGGGCCTGAGGTTACCAAGCGTGTCCGGGACCTGCGCCGACTGTTCCGAGAGCGGTGCGTGACACACCAGACAGTCGCGAACGTTCTGGTACCAATCCGTTTCCCAATTGACGAGCTGGCCCGAGAGCCCAGGCGAGTATGCCCCGCTATGAATGCTCGTCTGCCAATCCATATACTGCTCAGCATGGCAGGCTCCGCAGGCCGACGGCTCTAGTGAATTCTCCAGCGCGGACAATCCTTCAGGCGCCTGTCCCTGCAAGGGAATCGGTCTCTGCCAGTACGCCTCCAAGAACTCATCCAGATCGTTGAAGAAGCGGCTGTCGGTGGGAAACGCCGATAGGTCGCCGCCGCGCCGCGATGCCAAGCCGCCCTCGCCACACGCGGCCAGGACGAGGGACAGAGTCAGTAAAACAACACCGGGCCCAGCCGTTCCCAGCCGGGCCCTGGTCTTTCGCCTAGATGGACGTGGTGCTGTCTGGACAGGCACTTCGTCGCGGCCCGATCCCTTCCTAATTGCCACCCTTGCATGGGTTGCACGGGTTCTTTCCAGCACAGGGATTCTTCGTCGCACAGGGATTACAGGGGTTCTTTGCTGCACACGGGTTACACGGGTTCATGCCGGTCGCCATCGATGCATCGAATCCTGCTTGCAGCTGAGTAACATACTCGGAAAGAGCCGTTAGCTCTACCGAATTCCAGTCAAGCGGATCGTTTTGCATCGGGATGACCATACAGAGCTGGACCATCTCCGCCGCGGTTACCTTCTCGAGACCGGC
>JBDHAS010000064.1:0-40587 GCA_039588015.1 Gemmatimonadota bacterium
GTACTTGAACTGAACCACGCCCTCACCGTCGAGCACGAAGATGGTCGGGATGTTCTGCTCGACTTCCGATCTATCCCAATTGGTCGTGAACAACATGAGACGTTGCGAGACCTCACGCTCCCCGTCAACGAGTATGGGGAAGGGGACCGGTACGTCCCCGTCTTCGTAGGTGAAGGTCATGGGGAAGACCTTCTTGGCGGTCGCCGCCCACCGCCGTCTGCGCTCGGTCAGATTCTCATCGTCGGGCGGATTCTTCCACCCCTCGATCACCTCCATCTGGTGCGGGAATATCTCCACCCATTCCTTCACCATCTCCTCGCCGTACGGGAGAACGAAAAGGACCTCGAGGTTGTACTTGTCTCGCAGATTGAGCTTCTTCTCCAGTTCGACCAGTTCGGCGTACTGGTAGTGGCAGATCTGGCACCAGTGGTCCCCCACCCGGCCGCGCGGGAAGATGAGAAGCACGTTCTTGCCCGTCAGGTCGGAGAGGGTGACGCTGCCGCCCTGGATCGCCGGCAGCGTGAAATCCGGCATCTGCTGCCCCACAATAACCGGCATCTGCGCCTGAATCGCGCCTGGAGCCAGCAGCATCCCGCCGGCGACGACCACGGCTAAAAGCCCCTGTCCTCCCCTCATCCCCATCGCCATTCCCATCGCCATCCTCATCGATAACCTCCTCTCGTCGTAGCGTGCGCGACCGAGTCACCGACCCTCTCGTGGAGCGTTGGAATCGGGGACCCAGAGCCCGTTGATGAACTTCCACGCCCCGTTGTCCTTGCCGATCTGAAGATGGTCGAGGTACGTCGACTGCAGTGTAGCCCCTGCTCTCGCGACGGCAAGTGTGCGTGAGGCGTTTTGCGCGGTGTCGGCTGTAGAACCTACTGACTTGTTCGATCCTGGGTGCGTGTCTACACTGACGGCGTTGCCGCCGACGGCGATGCCCCTTCTGCGTGAGGCTCACGATGCGTACTGACGTTCCTTCGTACGGAGGAGGCCCACGAACCGCTCTGCTGCTTGTCAGCGTGCTCGCGGTCATGGGTTGTGCGGGAGGCGAGAGGCAAGGGCAGGTCGAGGTGGACACGCTGGAAAGCGGAGCGATCCTCGTCCACAACAGCGCCTCGGGGACGTGGGGTCCCGGGGAAGCCTGGCGAGCGGTAGAGGAAGTGAGGATCGGCTCGGCGGACGCGACGGACCCCGTCGTCCTGTTCGCGGACGTGTGGGACGTCACCGTGGACGCTTTGGGCCGCATATACGTCCTCGACCGCCAGCCAAAGGAGGTTCGTGTTTTCGACCGCGGCGGTCGGCACGTGCGAACGCTGGGCCGCGAAGGCGGAGGACCTGGCGAATTTCGTAATCCGATCGGGCTGGCCTGGGGCCCGGAGGGCAACCTCTGGGTGACGGACACGGGGAACGCTCGGTACGAGGTGTTCGATACGGCCGGCAACTATGTGGATTCACGTCCGCGTCGAATCAGGGGCTGGGGCTATCCCTGGGGAGGCGGCTTCGATAGGTCGGGCCGCCTGTACGAACCCAGCCTTTTCTCGGATCCGGCGATCAGGGCGTCGAGGCGCGTGTTCATCCGCCACAGCGTCAACGGGGAGGTCCTAGCGACCGACACCTTCGAGCTTCCGCAGTACGAAAGCATGGTCCAGAGGATCGAGGTTGAGGGCGGGCTCACCATCGTCGGAATCCCGTTTGCCCCGAGGCTAACCTGGCGCTTTGACGGCGGGGACGGCGTCTGGTTTTCCGTCAACGAAGCGTACCGCCTGTACTACCGTACCCTCGGCGGTGACACGGTCCGTATCGTCGAGCGAGAGTACAGCCCGATCGCTGTCACGGACTCGGACCGTTCTTCTGTGCGGGACAGGTTCGCGGAGTTCGGCGAGCCGGCTACAAACGAGATCATCGCCCGTATTCCTGAGGTCAAGCCGGCGTTCGAGTCGTTTGTCGTCGATGACCGCGGGTATCTCTGGGTGGCTCAGACATCCGCGACGGAGCAAGACATCTCGCGGGGGAGCGTTACGTTCGATGTCTTCGACCCCGAGGGCCGTTACCTCGGGCCCATGCACGTAGAGATTGGTACACGTCCCCCTCCACGCATCATCGGCGACCAGCTCGTGGGTGTCGTGCGCGACGAACTGGGCGTACCGTATGTCGTTCTCCACCGCATCGAGGGTCGCTAGACTACCTGGCCGTGCAAGTAGCCGGTAATCCGCGGGGTCACGGCGGAACAAAGCGGACGCGGCAGGTTAGAGGGAGTACCATGAACCGAGGCCATTCCGGCGCGGCCGCCACCGGCGCACGGGTCCCTTCTCCGCCAACCGTCTCGCGGCGAAGCTTCGTCAAGAGCAGCATCGGCGCCTTGTTCGCATGCGCGCTTCCAGGCTGCGACAGCTCCCCTACAGAATCTGCCGGCTCCAATCCTCGGCTCACGGCGAGGCCCGGCACACCGACGGTATCACCGACCGTCGGTCTGACATCGCTGGCTCTCGGGGACGAGCGCGATGGCGTACTCTATTTGCCCGAGAGCTACTCGAGCGACACGCCTGCCCCGCTATTCGTAGGCCTTCATGGCGCTGGAGGCGAAGGACGCAACTGGGAAAGTTACTATGCCCGGGCTGAGAGCCGCGCGATGATCCTGCTATTGCCCGACTCGCGATCGAGCACGTGGGATCGGGTTAGAGGAGACTTCGGACCGGATGTGGCTTTCCTCAACCGGGCGCTCCAGCACACGTTCGAGCGTACGCTGGTCGATCCTTCGCGGATCGCCCTCGGAGGTTTTTCGGATGGCGCGTCCTATGCCCTCTCGCTGGGGGTCTCGAACGGAGACCTTTTCAATCACCTGATCGCGTACTCTCCGGGCTTCTTCAGCCCCTCGAACCGCTTGGAGGGTGAGCCGAGGGTCTTCGTGTCACACGGCACGCGGGACCCGGTGCTGCCCGTGCGACTGAGCCGTGACACGATCGTGCCAACGCTCCGCCGGTCGGGCTACGATGTGACCTACCGGGAGTTCGACGGCGGTCATGAGGTTCCGGGCGTGATCTCCGAGGCGGCGCTGGACTGGTTCCTCGCAACCGGATGAGCGTGACAGGTAGCTGCCGAGCAAACGCCCAACATCGCTCTCGCGGAGGCACTCTGCTCAGGTCGACGTAGCAGGTCATTCGGTCATCGCCCAAGCGAAGGAAAGCTCGTCGGCCAGCCATTCGAACTGGTCATCCTTGCGGAGCGAGCCGTGCCCAGCTCCCCGGAACAGGCGCAGCAACGCCAGCCGCTCTGGTGCCCCGACCCGCTGCAGCTCGGCCACGTACTTATATATGTGCCCCGGTTTGCAGCGTGGGTCGTTCTCGCCGACGATGTTCAGGATGGGCGGGTACGGCCCCTCGTGCCGCACGGTATGCAGTGGCGAATAGCCCAGCAGGTACTCGAACATCTCCCGGCTCTGATCGGGGTGACCCAGCTCCATGGTGACTGTGGCCCCGACGGGCGTCTCCTGCAGCCGCAGCATGTCCACAGCGGCGACTTCGGAAATCACGGCGCCGAACAGATCGGGCCGCTGGTTGTAGGCGGCGGCGGTCAGCAGGCCGCCGTTGCTGGCACCCAGGATGGCGATCCGCGAATGCGTCGTGTAACCCTCTCGCACCAGGTGCTCGGCGGCCGCGAAGAAGTCGTTGAACACGTTCTGTTTGTTGAAGAACTGGCCGGCCTGATGCCAGGTATCCCCGTACTCGCCACCACCGCGCAGGTTGGCGACGGCATAGGTGCCGCCCATGTGCAGCCACGCGTGTATGCGGTTGTGGAAAGCGGGTAGCAATGGGATGCCCCAGCCGCCGTAGCCGTAAAGGAGGACTTTGTCCTTGCCGTCCAGCAGCGCGTCCCTGCGCCGGATGATGCTCATCGGAATTCGGGCCCCGTCGTGGGAGCTGTAGAACAGCTGCCGGATCTCGTAGTCGTCGAATTCACTCGGCGGCGAAGCAGCCGCGACGGGCGACAGCGTCCCCGCGTCGGTATCGTAGGCGTAGGTGGACTGAGGCTCCAAGAACGACTGCAGACCGAGGTAGATCGTAGCGTCGTCTTCCCTCGTCTCGATGCTCGAGACGCGGCCAGGGAAGGGTAACGGCGCCTCTCCTTGCAGCTCTCCCTGCAGATCGTAGATGCGGATCACGTGCACGTTGTGCTGAATGTAGGTGACGTAGAGACGCCCCTCGTGCACGATGTTGTTTCCGGCGTTGGTGCCGCCGTACATCGAGATCGGTTCTTCGAGTTCGGGCACGACTTCGCGCGCGTTCTCCAGACCCGGACGGTTCAAATCGACGGCCACGATTCGCCAGTTGGGCGATTGGTAGTCAGTTGACAGGAACAGTTCGGGTCCGGCGCTGCCGACGAACGCGAAGCGGTACTCGGCCGTCGGATCGATCAGCCAGGTGACCTCGGTGTCGGCGCCGCCGTCGATGGGACGAACGCCCCAGCCGCCCCGGGCACCCATGATATTCATGTCCTGTATCAGCAGGTGCTGTTCGTCATCGGCCAAGAACGCCGCGGCCATGAATCGGCCCTCCCACGGCCGATCGTAGATGAGGATATCTTCGGCCACCGGTGTCCCGATCTGGTGCCGGTAGATCCCGGGCCGCACATCGGTTGGCTGCCCGTGCCAGGTCTGCAAATCCATGTAGGTGTAGAAGAACCCCGACTCGTCGGGCAGCCAGGCGGTGACGGACGCGTAGCTCTCGGGAATGAACTCATCGAGTTCACGTCCCGTCTGCGTGTCGTAGATGTGGAGTTCGGAAGCATCCGCACCGGCGTGATGGATGGGATAGCCGACGTAGCGGCCTCGAGGGCTGACCGTGATCGACGCCTCGGTAGACAGCGAGCCGTCGGAATCTCGTTCATTGAGGTCGAACACGACCTCCGGCTCGGCGTCCTCACCTCTGATTACGTAGAGCACGTTGTGCGGCTTGCCCTCCACCGCCTCGAAATAGAAGGTGTGGTCGCCCTTGCGGACGGGAAGGCCCCATCGAGCCAGTGGTCTTGCAGGTAGGCGGTCGCCTCTCCGCGCTCCGGTACGCGGTCGAAGAAGCGCCCGGTGATCTCGTCCTGAGCGGCGATCCAGGCTTGGGTCTCGGCCGATGTCTCGTTCTCCAGCCAGCGGTAGGGATCGGAGACCTCCACCCCGTGGTACACGTCAACCTGTTCCACACGCTCCGCTACGGGGTACTCGATCCAACTGGTGTCGATCGTGCCCGCGCCGTCTCCCCGGCAGCCGAACGCCGGGGTGGCGACGATCCAGCAGGCGATCAACAGGCGCCGGGCGTTATAGCCATTCCGGACGCGAGTGGGTCGCTCCTTCATCGGTTTCTCCTCCCACTCCTCTAGGTCTTCTTCTCTTCCTCGAGCTTCGCCAGTTCCTCCTCGCGCAATTGGCGGCGCAGGATCTTGAGCGCCGCACTCTTAGGCAGGGCGTCCCGGAACTCGATCTGGCGAGGGATCTTGAAAGCGGCGAGCTGCTCTCGACTGTACTTGATCAGCTCTTCAGCCGTGATGGTTCGCCCCTCTCTGAGCACGACGAACGACTTGATCGTCTCGCCGCGCTTCACATCGGGGATACCGATGGTCGCCACCTCGAGCACATCGGGATGCGCTATGAGGATGTCGTCCACTTCGTCGGGATACACGTTGTAACCGCCTGCAACGATCATGTCCTTCTTTCGTCCGACGATGTAGAAATACCCATCGTCGTCGGTCACGCCGATATCACCGGTATGGAACCAACCGTCTCGTATGACCGCTTTCGTTGCATCGGACCGATTCCAGTAGCCCTTCATGACCTGGGGCCCCCTGACGACTATCTCGCCCTTCTCACCAGGCGGCAGCTCCGTCACCTCGTCCTCGAGCGAGACGATCCTGGCATCGGTTCCCGGGACGGGAATGCCTACGCTACCGGTCTTGCGCCGGCCCAGCACCGGGTTGGCATGCGTCAGCGGCGACGTCTCGGTCAGCCCGAAGCCCTCGATGATCGTGCCACCCGTGATCCTTTCGAACTCCTCGCAAACGTCGCCCGGCAGGGGCGCGGAGCCCGAGACGCAGATCTTGACGCTGGAGACATCCAGCTTGCCGCTGCTGGGATGGTTGTTGATCGCGTTGAACTGTGTCGGAACGCCGGGGAAGACGGTGACCCTATGCTTGGCGATGTTTCTGATCAAACCCGGGATGTCGCGGGGGTTGGGCATCAGCACCATGGCGCCACCGGTGGCGACCGAGAAGCACATACATATGGTCAACCCGAAGACATGGAAGAAGGGGAGATTCGCGAGCCATACCTCGTTGCCGCGTTCCAACTCGGTGAACCATCCACAGCACTGCTGCACGTTGTATGAGAGATTGCCGTGCGTGAGCATGGCGCCCTTGGACACTCCTGTCGTCCCACCGGTGTACTGGAGGACGGCGATCTCGTCCATCATGATCTCCACTTTGGGTGGATTCGGCCGGGTCCGCTCGATAAGTGCCCGCATGAGGTGAGTCCGCGCGTCGGGCTCGACCTTTGCCATTAGAGGCGGATGCGCTCGCCTGAGCTTGAGCGGCGCGAGCAGGTTCAGCGGGAAACGGAGGTACTCTGGGATCGATGTGATGATGTAGTTCTCGACCGGGAGTCTATCGCGGATGCCCTTGATGCGACGGTCGAACAAGAAGTCCGCCACCACGGCGGCGCAGCAATCGGCGTCGTTCCACTGATGCTCGATCTCTCGCTCCACATACAGTGGGTTGGTCATCACGACCCGACCTCCGAGTGCCAGTACCGCAAAGTAGGCGATCACGGCTTGGGGCATATTAGGCATCTGGAGCGCGACCTTGCTGTCCTCAGTCACCCCCAGCGCTGACAGGGCCGTCGCGAAACGGGCGGTCGCTTCCTTAAGTTGCCGGTAGCTCATTCGGCGGTTGAAGAAGATCAGAGCGGTAGAATCGGGGTAGAGTGCGGCGGAACGCTCGAGGAAACCGGGAATGGTGATATCCTCGAAGTCGATGCTTGCCGGGACGCCTGCGTCATAGTGACGGTGCCAGACGCGTTCTTCCATACTTCCTCCGTCGGCTCGCAGGACGGGTCTATTGGACTCGTGCGTCAAGCCTCCAAGATGGCCCGGCGGCGGGCGCGGAACAACGTGGTGGCCATGATCAGCTGGCTCGCACCCACCTTTGCGTAGACGGCAGCGAGTTGGAAACGTAGCACGTCACCCGAGCGCAAAGGCCCCGCTCTGCATCGGCGGGGCCCTGTGTTCGAGTCTTTGAGTCTCTGCGGTCGCTAAATCGAGCTGTCCGCACCCCAAGCTTGCCTCAGTCGGACGAGCAGCGCGTTCTCACTCGGGTCGAAACGACCGTCGGCGGCGGCGATGTCGAGAATGTCGCCCAACGCTTCGCCCCGAGCGTCGTCGTCCAACTCGTCAGCTACGATACCTACAGAGCGGTACAGGTGACCTTGCTCCTGACGGTCCGCGTCCTCGGCGACCGCTCCAATCACGGTCATGACGGTCTGGCTGAGATCGTCAGAGCCTTCCTGCGAGACCCAGCGTTCGATGTTGCGGCAGAAGACTTCCATCTCGTCGTCGCTGATCGATCCGTCGCTGAAGGCGATAGCTGCATATACGTAGGCGAGGTGATGTATGACTGTCCAGTCGTCGCGCTCGGTCATCGAGATTCTCTCCTCTGGTATGTGCCGATTGTGGGAAATATACGGTACGGGCAGCGGAAGGGTACAGCAAGCCGCCCTTCCCGTCGGCATTGTGCAAGAAAGTAACACGCGATTGGTCCAACGCTGAGCACAGTAACATACGGGTGATCAAGGAGTTGCGAGCTTCAGTCGCACCCGGCACGAAAGTTGACAGCTTCCCCTCTAGGAGTCCCACGTCTCCCGGGCACCGGCGCCCACCTCCCCCCGTCAGAGATGAGCTGGCTTTGTGGCGATCTCGTTCGTTTCGCCCGGTATCTGAGTGCAGGACCAGGGCGGCAGCGGGACCGTTGCAGGCTCACAGGTCGATTCGGAAAACGGGGGATGGATGATATGAACACCGCTAGAGCCGCTCTGATCTTCGTGTTGGGCATCGGGTGTGCAGGCTGCCTCGAGCTGACCCAAGAGGTCTGGGTCAACGGTGACGGGTCAGGTCGGATGAGGCTGGACATTTCGTTGCCGCAGGGGCTGATGGCCATGGCCGCTGAGGCCGAAGGTGGCAACCCGTTTTCGGAAGACCAAGCGGTATACGATCAGCTGAAAGCGAATCCAGAGCAGATCCCGAATCTCCGCAGCGTCGATCACAGCGAATACGTCGAAGGCGAGTTTCATCACTTCGTCATCGAGCTCGAGGTGGACGACGTGACCTTGCTGCCGGAAACGATGCAAGAGCTACAGGCGCGTACTAGCGTCGCGAAGGAAGGCTCGGAGGAGGCGGAGGATATCGCTTCGCCAACCGACATGCGGCTGGAGCGGCTGGGCGGCGACAGGATGTTGTTCGTGCAGAAGCTGGTCGATGAAAACATGGTGAGCTCGACCGGTTCGGCAGAGCCGGGGATGGAAGAGATGGAGGAGGCCAGTAAGGCGTTCTTGGCCTCGATGTTCGCCGGGAAATTCTACACGGTACGCGTGCACGCGCCGAGGATCAGCTCCGCCAACGGAACCGTGGACGACGCGTCTCAGACCGCCGAGTGGAAGATTCCGCTGGGGGAGATGATGTCACAGCAGGCGCCGCGTGAGCTGCGGGCCGAGATCGAGCTCGAGAGCAACTAGAGAAAGCGGGGGGTGGAACTGATGTGGCGGTACACCATAAGCTTGAGCCGAGCGTTGCCGATCAAACCGCTCACCGCCAGCGTGCTGCTGGCCGTACTGACGGTGGGTCAAGCGGCCCGGGCAACAATCGCTAGCGCCGCGCCTCAGGAGGAAGACCAGGAAGAGGCCGTGGTCGAAGTGAAGGTCCCCGAGCTTTCCCGGGCTGAGATACGCTCTCCCGAGTCGGTGTGCCTGCGGCCCAGCACTGTGGTGTGCGAAGATTTCGAGAAGTGGAACAAGCCGAAATGGAGTGACTACAAGAACAACGCGCTTTACGTCGAAAACGATGTCTCCCTGAGTGGCAAGCACTCCCTGCGCCAGTATTACGGTCAGGACCAGGCCGTCGCGGGGTGGCTGGGCTGGCACTTCGGCGATCATCCCGAGGGCGGCGTGCGGAGCGACGAGAGTTTCGATGAGATCTACTTTCGGTTCTACCACAGATTCCAAAAGAATTGGCCGGATCAGTTTCCGCCAAGATTCGCGCGTGTGGGCAGTCGCTATCCGAGCAAAGGATTGCAGTTCGCGTGGCAGGAGCAACTGCTGATCAGCGGCCGGCGCCCGGGCGCGGCGCCCATTTCTACTCCGATCAGCAGCATGGCAGAGCCGGCCGGCACCGTACACATGGGCGACGGCAACCTCCGGTGGCTCGACAGGGAACAACTCGACGTGCGGTTCGCGGAGCGGAAGGGCGAGTGGGTCGCTATCGAGATACGGGTGAAGCTGAACACGCCGGGTCAGAATGACGGCCGCATCACGTACTGGTTGAACGATGAAGTCGTGCTGGATAGGGAAGGGCTGAATCTGAGAGGCGCGTACACGAAGACGTCGATCAACGTCGCGATGCTCGAGGGCTACTGGAACGGAGGCTCCCCGCGGGACGGGCTCAAGCGCTGGTTCGACAACGTGGTCATCGCCAGCGAGCCAGTAGGCTGCGCGGTCTACTCGTTGCGGAAGAAAGATCTCGATGACCAGAGCGCCTGGCAGCTTCAGGTCGCCACGGCCGCCGACGAGGCGGCTGTAATGTGGGATTCGGGCAATGTCCCCGGTCCCGGCACGGAACTCGACATCTCGGAGCGGACCGGGACATTCGCTGAAGGCGCGAATAGCTGTCTTCTTCCGATGCAGACGTATTTCGTGCGCGCTCGACACGCGGTGGGCGACACATGGTCCGCGTGGTCGGAATGGTCACCGATGTTCGAGTAGACCTGAGGGCGGCGACCGCACACCTATTCCTCTTCGGGAGCATCCCCGTTCTCGCTCCCGACGGTCAATCGATCGAGTAGCTGTCTCCCCGACTCGGAGACTGCCCTCATTCGCTCCTCCAGCACCCTGATCTCGCCCTGGTAATGGGTGTCGGCCTGAATATCACGCGCGAGTTCCATAAGCGTTTCTCCCAACTCATTCAACCGCGCCAACGCATGGCGAGCCTGCCCAACACGCTCGCTGTGGCGGATCTCGTAAGCTTGGCGGATCGCACTCTGCGCCCTCGCCCGCAACGCTTCTAACTGCTCGCCCATTCGGGCGCTGACCTGAGTCAGGCGTTCGTTCACCGCGCCGACCTGGCCCAGTACGCCGTTAAGGTCTTGGACAAGGTGGCCGATGCGATCGAGAAAGTGATTGAGGTCGGTGGCCAGTTCACCGAACTCGTCGCTCGACTTTGCGACGGCCCGCTGCGACAGATCCAGCCGACCCTTGGCTAGCCTCGCCACGGTCGCGCGTAGCCGGAGGAGGGGTTCCATGCGCAGTCGCAGGAGAAAGAAGAGAACGATCGTGTGCAGAATGACGTTGGCCATGCCAACGACCGAGACCATCCGTACCTCGCGCCACCACGTCGCCATGCGAGCCGCGCGATAGCTTCGCACGGTCACGTAGCCGAGCTCATCACCGGGAGCGGCCGTCACGTGACAACGAACGCAGAATTCTTCCGCCTCCAGAACTGCCGTCGCCTCGTGATGCCGCCCTTTGGACCACTGGGGTGAAATGCCATTCGGTTCAAACCCGAAGGTCTTCTGAATGGATTGGACGGTTATCTCCGATGGAACGATCGCGATCTCCAGGCCGAGCTCGATGTGGTTGCGGCGAATGATCGGGTAGACCGTGCGCGCCGCCACCGGGCCGCCACTGTTCAGCATGATGTCCTTCACATCCTGGGCGAGCCGCTCCGCCGCGACTTCGGTCGCCTCCCGGTCTTCACGCTGGAAGTGGTTCATCTCTATTAGTAGCCGACCACCCAGCTCGACCACGACGATAATCGTAAGCGCGAGCAGGAAATCGCGGATCATCCGGATTACGAATGACTGATCGAATCGGCCCAGTTTGGCAGTGGCCGGTGATTTCACTGAATCCGTCAATTGCTGACCATGGCTTGCATTCGGGCATCCTTCTTCTAGCCTTCGCTTCGTCCTTCCTCTCGCTTTCGTAGCCGAGAGGGAACAGCGGAGTAGAGGTACGGGTTAAGGCGGACCTCACTCTTCGTTCAGAAGGTCAGGTAGGCGCCGAGGAGTTCCCTCGGTGTCTGGTTTGAACACGGAATGCGAGTATGACTCTGACCCGTTGGCCGGGCGCCGGGGCAATGCTGATCGCATTGATCTGGGCAGCGATGATGGTGGCCTGTGGTGGCGACGAGGCGACCGGGCCAGTCTCGAGCACCGTTGGGCCTGACGGGGGCACGCTGAGCTTTACGGGCGGTCGCGTCACGCTGGTCTTTCCTTCCGGCGCCTTGACCGACGAGGTCGCGGTGACTGTGAACGCTGCCGCCGGCCCGGCGCCCAGCTCGCTGCTGGTACCCGGAACGGCATTCGAGTTCGGTCCTGCGGGGATTCAGTTTGCGAAGCCGGTCGAGCTCGCGATCGGCTATGACCCCGGAGTCGTGCCGGCAGGTATCCGCGAAAACGAGCTCCAGTTATCCCGAGCCGTCGCTGCTGCATGGCAGCCGCTGATGGCCAGCAGCGTTGACCTGACGCGCAAGACGTGAGGGACGAAGCCGGCAATCTGCTACCGGACCGGCCTATCACGTGGGCGAGTTCCGACGGCGATATCGTCGGCGTGGACCAGACCGGGCTGGTGACAGGCCTGGTGACCGGCCAGGCGATAGTGACGGGCACCAGCGAGGGACAAGAAGGAAGGTCGTTGATCATGGTCGCCGGCGGTCAGCCGGCCGACCCGACGCTCGAGCTCGTCGCGACCGGGCTATCCTCGCCTGTCTTCGCTACGGCGCCCCCGGGCGACACGGAAAGACTGTTTGTTGTCGAACGGGGCGGCCTCGTTCGAATCATCCGCGGCGATATCCTTCTGACGACTCCGTTTCTGGATGTCGGGAGCATCATCTTGTCCGGCCGCGAGCGTGGGCTGCTGAGCATGGTCTTCCATCCCGACTATTCACAGAACGGAGAATTCTTCGTCAACTACACCGATCTCAATGGCGACACGCGCGTCGTTCGCTATAGCGTATCGGCCGACCCGAACATCGCAGATCCAGGGTCTGCGGAACTGATCATCTCGATCGAGCAGCCGTTCGCGAATCACAACGGCGGCCAGCTGGCGTTTGGGCCCGACGGAATGCTGTATATCGGCATGGGGGACGGCGGATCCGGAGGTGACCCGGAGGGCCACGGCCAGGACCTGGGTACTCAGTTGGGTTCGATCCTAAGGATCGACGTCGACGGCGGTGCTCCCTACGCGGTCCCCGCCGACAACCCGTACGTCGGCAACGCGGCGGCCCGCGATGAGATCTGGGCGAACGGGCTTCGCAATCCCTGGCGGTTCTCGTTTGACCGCGAACTGGGCGACCTCTACATCGCGGACGTCGGTCAGAACGCTTGGGAAGAAGTCGATGTACAGCCGGCTATGAGCGCGGGGGGCGAGAACTACGGGTGGAACGTCATGGAGGGCGCGCACTGCTTTGACGGCGGTGGTTGCGACCAGACGGGGCTCGTGCTTCCCGTTGTTGAATACTCTCACGCCGACGGCTGCTCTGTAACCGGCGGCTACGTCTATCGAGGGTCGAGGCTGCCGCAGCTCGTCGGGCATTACTTGTATTCGGACTTCTGCTCGGGCTGGGTAAGGAGCTTTCGCTTCGAGGACGGCCAGGCGGTCGAGGAACGGGATTGGTCGAGCGAACTCGTCCCAGGTAACTCGATCAGCTCGTTCGGAGAGGACGCGCTCGGCGAACTCTACATCATGACCCTGGGAGGGAACTTGTATCGAATCGTCCCCGCCCAGCCGTAATGAGCCCTCCTGGCCGCTGCAACTTCCTTACTACAATTGGATCGTTCTCGCGGGTCACGGCCAGTTGAGGATGAACTGAGCGTAGCCCCACCAGGTCGTCTTCTTGCCATTCTCGAACGCCGGCAGGAGTCGAGTCATCAGGTCCTCCGGAAAGAAGACACCGAAGCCCAGCTCCAGGTTGCCGGGCGAGGCAAACCGCCAGCGACCGACTAGGTCCAGCTCGGTCCCCAGAGCTCTTTCGTCGTCTCGCTTCTCCGCGGTCAAGAAGCGGTGCAGGTCGAGCCGTACGGTTGTCTTTTCGGATGTGTTCAACGAGCCCCTGAGAATGGCGTCTACGAGCCCCGCTTGATCGAGCTGGGCTGGGATGGCCAGGAAATAGTCCATATAGCCGTAGAACTTGTGGTTCGTCCCGTACAGCGTGTTGAACGCCTTCGTCTTCTCGTCATCGAGGTCATCGTCGCCGGAGAGGTAATCCAACTGCGCGGCTACGGTTCCGCTGCCGATTGCGAGTCCTGCCTTGCCGCTGGCGAAGTAGGCGCCGCGGTCGGGCCCGAACTGGTATGCCCCCGCCGCCTCGAATATGACACTCCCGGACCTGCCGTGCAGGCGCAGGTTCACGGTGTACGACTCGTCCGTCACCGCGTCTCGATCGAGCAGCGCCGTCAACTCCGAGGTCACGTTGCCGAAGTCGCGCGATGCGGAAGCTCCGATCAGCCAACCGTCGTCGTTGATGCCCTGGTTTAACTGAGGATGGAGCCCTATCACCAACAACGAATCGCGCTCGGCGATGTTGTGCCAGAAAGCCGTCCACTTGAATCCGTCCGCCTCGCCGGACAGGCGCACCCCATCGAACGAACGGCCGGTGTTGCTCCAGCCGACGGCCCCAATCAACCGCTCGTCGGCCAGGGGCATCTCCTGTCGCCCCAACCGCGCGCTGAAGGCAGCGGTTCTGCCGAGCTCGGCGTAACCCTGATGCATGTCGAAGTTGTCGGCGGCGGCATCGGTCAGAGTGTTCAGCTCTGCGCCCCACGCTCGCGCGTCTTGGAGCTGGATGTAAGCGCGGATCCAGTCCAAAAGGCTCGCATTGACACCGCCCCGAATTCGCGAGAGCGTCGCGAAGTCGGGATCCACACCCGCTGTGCGGCGGTCCGCCTCGCCGCGTAGCCGGAACTGGCCATCGAAGCGGAATGCAGGATACTCCTTGGTCTCTTGCGCCCGCAGCGATTCAGCGGAAGCGCTGAGTAGCAGAAGCGTGAGCGGAAGAACCGCAGCCGGAATCCGGATTCGAAGTGCGCGGCGCGACATACCTACCTCCAGTAGGCGTGATGAGCGGATACGAGTTACCCGGTAGCCCGGAAGCCTTCGGCCCCGGAGTACGCATGAGCAGATGGTTGGGGAACACACGCACGACTTGGAGAGCCATTCCGTCGCCGAACCGAGCGTATTGACAGGCCGGCCCCGAGGCAATATTCATGACACCCAAGTGATAATCAAGTGCGTCGGACCTGTGCTCACGACGTGTGACCGACGCGGTCCGAGAACAAGCCCTAGCCCAATCATCAAAACAGCGTAGCTATGCTCGCTCCGTCGCGGCTGCTTGCCGTCATCGACGGAGACGGGTCGCCATTGACTAGCCTCGAGGGAGATGACGATGGCGGACGAAGAGAAGCGCGGTGATGCGAATGGGTCCGAAGCCAGCGGCCGACGCGGGTTCCTGAAGAACGCTTCCCGGGTCGCCATGACCGCCGGTTTGGTGGGCGGCTACGGCAGCTTCGCTGCTGTCGCCGGCCGGTTTCTCTATCCCGCGGCGTCGAGTGACCTCATGTGGCAGTTCGTGCGCGAGGTCGATGGGATCGAGGTCGGGGCGTCTATCAGATACCGAGGTCCATCGGGCGAAACCATCAACATCACGCGCCGAACCCGCAACGGCGATGCCGATGATTTCATCGCGCTTTCTAGCACGTGCCCGCATCTGGGTTGCCAGGTACGCTGGGAGGAGCAGAACAATCGGTTCTTCTGTCCATGCCACAGCGGCGTCTTCGATCTATCGGGGGTTGCCATATCGGGACCGCCGGCCGAAGCGGGCCAGACGCTCGGGCGCTATGAGCTGAAGGTCGAGAACGGGATCCTTCACATCGCAGTCCCACCGCCGACCTTCGTCGAGGCGGAACAGAAGAGCGGTGTAGTTGACGGCGATGATAGCGTCAGCGGACCAGGGCACGACCCCTGTCTTGGCGGCCGACGCCGGAGCGCGGGTCGTGAGGCTTGAGTCTGACAGGCGCTGAGCACGAATCGGGAAACGGCTACAATGAACATCCTTCGTCGCTGGTTCGGTGAGCGTCTTCCGGTAAGCGGCCGGCAATTTAGGGAGCTTACTAACGAACCGGTCCCGTACCATCTGAAGCATTGGTGGTTCGCCCTCGGAGGCACGCCCGCCTACCTATTCATCGTCCAGATCTTCACCGGCATCCTGCTGGCCTTCTACTACGAGGCTTCGCCGGCGACCGCCTACGAGTCGGTGGAGTTCATCACACGCGAAGTTTCGTTCGGCTGGTACATCCGCAGCGTTCACAAGTGGGCGGCCACATTGATGCTCGTGGCGGTGATTCTGCATCAGATTCGGGTGTTCTTCACCGGCGCGTATCGGAAGCCGCGCGAGGTCAACTGGCTGGTCGGGATGTGCCTGCTGTTCTGCACGCTTCTAACGGGCTTCACCGGATACAGCTTGGTCTACGAGCAGCTGAGCTTCTGGGGAGCCACGGTGGGGGCCAACATCACCGACACGGTGCCGGTGATCGGCACCTTCCTGAAGCGCATGATGCTGGCAGGGGACAGCTACAACCAGGCGACGCTTTCGCGGTTCTTCGTCCTCCACGCCGCCATACTGCCGGTGACGATCGTATTCCTGATTGCCCTTCACATCACGGTCATTCGGCTGCAGGGCGTCACTGAGTTTCGATTCAAGGGTGAGGAAACCGGCGCTCCGAAGACGTTTAACTTCTTCCCGGATCACCTTTATACGGAGCTGATCATCGGGCTCGTGCTGATGATCCTGCTCAGCACCTTGGCCACCATCCTTCCGGCCACCTTGGGTCCGCAGGCGGATCCGCTGCAGACGCCGGAGGTGATCAAGCCGGAGTGGTTCTTCTACGTCGCTTTCCGATGGTTGAAACTCTTCAGCGGCACAGCGGCTGTGCTGAGCATGGGATTCATCGTGTTTGTGATGTTTGCCTGGCCTTTCATCGATCAGTGGATCCGGAAGCACACGAGATTCCAAGAAGTCAGTGTATGGGTAGGCATATTCGCCGTCCTGGCCATCATCGCGATGACGCTGTGGGAGGCAATGGTCAGGCATTGAACGGATGCTGTAGCGAAGGGAAGCCCTCGGTCGACGAACGAGCGGTGACCCTGCAGCACTACTGAGATCGCATGTATAGGGGAGATCCATGAGTCTCGAGACAAAACGCATCGTCATCGCCGCGCTCGGCGGCCTCTTTCTACTGTCTCTGATCTTGGTCCAGTGGATGGAGACGGCGCGAAAAGCGGAGGAGGCGGGCCTGAGGGCTCCGCACATTTCTGTCCCCTCTGCGTCGAGGGAGTGCGTGGAGTGCCACGCCGAGGAGAACCCCGGGATCGTGACCCACTGGGAAGGCAGCACGCACGCCGAGAAGGGCGTGGGGTGCGTGGAATGCCACCAGGCCGAACTCGAGGAAGCGGACAGCTATCTGCACCACGGCGAGCAGATCGCGACGATCGTAACGCCGCGCGATTGCTCGCGTTGTCATGATCACGAGGCGATGGAATTCGCCCAGAGCCATCACGCGGCCGGCGGCAACATTCTCGCGTCGTTGGACAACTTCCTAGCCGAGACGGTGGAAGGGGCGCGGATGGTGTTCGATCCCCATTCGCCGACGCCGGGCAAGGTGGTGCAGGGTGTAAATGGCTTCGCGAGCGCTTTCTCCGGGTGTCAGCAATGCCACGGTTCCAAGGTGGCGTTGCGGTCCACGGACGGCGGGACGATCAACGTGGACGATCTCGAGCCCGACGCGGACGGACGTCCGACCAATCTGGATGCGGTCGGCAAGGTCGTCCGCAACGAGGACGGGCGCCCGCTGATGCACGCGGGGACTTGGCCCAACACGGGGATAGGCCGCCTGAACCTGGACGGATCGCGCGGCTCGTGCACCGCTTGCCACAGCCGGCACGACTTCTCGCCGCGGCGAGCCCGGCAGCCGGAGAACTGTGGTAAGTGCCATCTGGGCCCAGACCATCCCCAGAAGGAGATCTACGAGGAGTCGAAGCACGGCATAGCGTACCGGGATCTAAAGGACGACTTGAACCTAGATGCAGCTCAGTGGGTGTTGGGCATCAACTACGCCGCCGCCCCCACATGCGCAACTTGCCACATGTCCGGGAACATCCGGAACGGCGGACGCATCACGCACGATCCCGGCGAGCGGATCTCGTGGACCAACCGCCCGGTGGTGAGCCTGGTGATGGACACCGATGTGAATCACAGCATCGTGACAGAGACCGACCCGGAGACGCGGCGCTCGTTGATCCACGATACGGCGATTCAGAAGCGTGATCGGATGAAGGAGGTATGCTCGCACTGCCACACCGACGACTACATTAACGCCTTCTACACGCAGTATGACGACCTCGTGATTCTCTACAACGAGAAGTTCGCGAAGCCGGGCCTCGCGATCATGGGCGCCCTGGCCTCGAACGGGCTGCGCACGCCGACGAACTTCGATGAGGAGATCGAGTGGACCTGGTTCTATCTGTGGCACCACGAGGGACGCCGAGCGCGTCACGGCGCCTCGATGATGGCCCCGGACTACACGCACTGGCACGGCATGTACGAGGTCGCGGAGCGCTTCTACATGGAGCTCATCCCGCAGGCGCGCGAGATAGTTGACCACGCCATGCAGACGGGCCAGCGGAGCGAGGCGCGGGCGGTCGCTGCGCTCATCGATGACATCCTTGCTCGTCCGGAGCATGTGTGGTTCGAGCAAGGGGCCGAAGCGCAGGCACAACGGATTCGGGAAGAGATGGAGCGCCGTTACGGGCGCGGGCAGTAGAACTGACGAGCTAATAACGCACAAGGAAGAGTCGTCATGAGACGAAGGAAGTTCCTGAAGACCCTGAGCGCATCGGCGGCCGGCGTCGTCGCGTTCTCGTGCGCCGACCGTGAGGAAGCACGGCGCCTGCGTGGCTCGGGAGACGCGCTGGCAGACCCCGACTTGAAGTGGTCCAAAGCACCGTGCCGATACTGCGGAACCGGCTGCGGCGTCGAAGTCGGCGTAAAAGACGGTCGGGTCGTTGCGGTGCGGGGCGACGAGAAGAGTCCGGTCAGCCGCGGCTTGATGTGCGTCAAGGGGTACCACCTGCCAGGCATGCTGTACGGCGCAGACCGGCTGAAGTACCCGATGCTTCGTGAAGGGGACGGCTGGAAACGGATCTCTTGGGATGAGGCGCTCGACCTGGTCGCCTCGAAATACCAGGAGGCTCTGGATCAGGGCGGTCCCGAGTCCGTGGCCATCTACGGGTCGGGCCAGTGGACCGTTTTCGACGGGTATGCGGCTTCGAAGTGGTTCCGCGGCGGCATGCTAAGCAACAACGTCGAGCCTAACGCGCGTCTCTGTATGGCGTCCGCCGTCACCGGCTTCATGACGCAGTTCCAGAGCGACGAGCCCATGGGTTGCTACGAGGATTTCGAGGCCGGAGACGACTTCGTCCTCTGGGGCAACAACATGGCGGAGATGCACCCGGTGCTGTTCTCGCGCATCCTGGCGAACAAGCGCGAGAACCCCGGCGTCCGCATCATCGACATCGGCACACGACGCACGCCCTCGACGGACTACGCGGACATGTACGTGGAGTTCACGCCGAACAGCGATCTGGCTATTGCCAACGGCATTCTTCACCTGTTGCTACGCAACGGAAACGTGAACAACGCGTTCGTGCGCGAGAACGTGATCTTCAAGCGTGGGATCGAAGATATCGAGCAAATCGGATACGGGTGTTGGGGTGAGGATGGCCTGGCGCTTACCCCCGACGCCGTGCCCGCCGAGCGATACCTCTTCCGTGATCAAGGTCGCGACTCATCGTTCGAGGAGCTCGAGGAGTTCCTGGCCGATTACGCGCCGGAACGCGTGAGCGAGATTTCGGGCGTGCCGGTTCAGCAGATCCATGCGCTGGCCGAGATCTACGCCGATCCGGGCCGCGGCACGGTGAGCTTGTGGTGCATGGGCGTGAACCAGCACGTACGCGGCACCTGGATGAACAACCTGATCACCGACCTTCACCTGATCACCGGCAAGATCAGCCGGCCCGGAGCCAATCCGTGGAGCCTGACCGGTCAGCCCTCGGCGTGCGGTACGGTGCGCGAGGTCGGCACGCTGGCCCATCGGCTGCCCGCCGACATGGTGGTGATGAACCCGGAGCACCGCGCGAAGACGGAGGAGATCTGGGAGCTGCCCGCCGGCACGATCCCGGAACGGCCCGGCTACCACACCATGGACATGTTCCGCGCCTTCATGCGCGGCGATGTCACCGTGATGTGGACGCAGACCACGAACCCGTGGGTCAGCATCCCGAATCTGAACCGCATCCAGCGTCAGCCCGGCGACGGCAAGTTCCTGATCGTCAGCGATATCTACCCGACGCCCTCCACCGAAGTGGCCGACCTGGTGCTGCCGGCCGCGGCGTGGGTGGAGCGCGAGGGTGTGTTCGGAAACTCGGAGCGTCGCACTCAGCAGTGGAACAAGGCGGTCGAACCGCCCGGCGAAGCCAAAGAAGACGCATGGCAGATCGTCGAGGTGGCGAAGCGAATGGGAATGGGGCACCTGTTCCCGTGGCCGGAGGACGATTGGCACGAACCGATGTACGAGGAGTACCGGCGCTTCACGCTGGGCATGGGAAAAGACGTCGCCTCGTACGAGCAGCTGAAGGAAACGCGCGGCATGTTGTGGCCGGTGGTGGATGGGGTGGAAACGCGCTACCGCTACAGCGCCGAACACGATCCGTACGTGCAGAAGGACCGCGGAGTTCACTTCTACAAGGCGAAGGGCTACGGCGAGCGGGCGGCGTTCTGGCTGCGTCCCTGGCATCCGCCGGCCGAGTCGCCCGACGAGGAGTATCCGTTCTGGCTCTGCACCGGCCGAGTCCTCGAGCACTGGCACACTGGCTCGATGACCCGACGTGTCAAGCAGCTGCACCAGGCGGTCACGGAAGGCTACGTGGAGGTCAACCGGGCCGACGCTCAGCGTCTCGGCGTAGGCTCGGGTCAGATGGTGCGCGTGGTGAGTCGTCGTGGCAGCCTGGAGCTTCCCGCGATGATCGACGGCCGCGGGAAGCCGCCTCAGGGGTCGGTCTTCATCCCGTTCTTCGACGAGAGCCGGCTGCCCAACCTGCTGACCCTCGACGCCATGGACAACATCAGCAAAGAACCGGACTTCAAGAAATGCGCAGTTCGTCTAGAGCGGGTCTGATCGCCTGCGTGCTCGCGGCGGCTTGCGTCGCGGCTGCCGGGTGCCGGGGCGGGGACACGGTAGCCGTTCCGGGCAGGGAAGGGGCGGTGAAGTCTGCCGCCCACGTACGCGCCGCGCGCCGCGCGTATGACGGTGCTCCTCCGACGGTCCCGCACGCTGAATTCGGCGCGAGTTGCATCGGGTGCCACAACGCGCGGGGGCAGTCAGTGACCGGCCTCGGCTTCGCTCCGGCCTCTCCGCACGAGGGTACATCACATGCAGGCCGTACAGCGCGCTGCCGGCAGTGTCATGTATTCGTCGCCGGCAATGACTTGTTCGTGGCCAGCGAGTTCGTGGGCCTGGAGCAGGACCTCGCGGCCGGTGGGCGTGCGACGCCGGGCGCGCCGCCGACGATCCCGCACCGGATTCTGATGCGCGAGAATTGCATAGCGTGCCACGACGGACCCGGCGCGCGCGAGGAAGTGCGGACGAACCACCCCGAACGCTGGCGCTGCCGACAGTGTCACCTGCCGGTCACGACACGTGACGGGTTCGAAAGCGCTTTGGGAGGCGGTTTGACGGAGGTCGACAGTTCACCGTCGGCTGTAGAAAGTTCCGGAGATGGAAATGAATAAGCTGCCGGATATCATCGAGCTCGGACCCGAGGAAGAAGCGCGGCGCCTGTGGAACCGCGCGCTGGAGGCACGGGATGCCGCTGCAGACGATCTGGTGTCGCTCTGCGAATCCCTCGACCTGGGTCTGCACGCTGCGGAGATCCTGGCAATTCAGTTGTTGCAACCGGTCAAGGACCACTTCCCGGCGACAATAGGACTGCTGCTGAACATGCCGGATCCGGAAGTGGATTGGCATCAAGACGCCATTAACGTCCCCAAGGTCCTGCAGTTCACCGATGTCATCGATCTGCTGAGCGGCGAGGAGTTGGAGTGCGTCAGTCCTGGAATGCACCGGGGCTGGGAGGACCGACGGTTCTCGTGCCGCCGGTCTCGAGCCGCGGCCCGGGAAGCGATCGGGGTCGAGCTGACGCTCGAAGACCAGGAACAGCTGCTGCTGCTCTCCGCCTTCCGAAACCGGCTTTTCCGCTGCCCGCCGCCGGTCCGCGTAGAGCCGGCACAGATACTCCAGGCCTTCGAGAGCCTGGAACGGCTGGTCGACGGCCTGTTCGAGGCTGCCGGGCGGGATTGAAGCCAGCACCGGGCGCCGCGTAAAGAGGCGACCTATCTGACCAATTGAGCCGATCGCGTAACCCGCTGACTGGCTCAGCTCCACACTTGACCAGGACGGGGTAGTCCGCTTTTGTATGAGCGCCATGCCCGAGACATTCTCGCTCCGTGCGGTCACCTTCAATGCGTGGGCGCTCCCGGTCACGATTCCTTCTCAGGACAAGCGACGCCGCTTGAGCCGGTTGCCCGGCGCGCTTCGATGTGCGGGCACGGCGTCGTTTGCTGCGTGAGCTTTGTCCGCCGTACGCCACGGCGCCAGCGGCAACCGATACTCGGCATATTCTCGGCCTGGTGCCGGCCGACACTACGGGCGGGATGCTCGTACTGTCGCGCCTTCCTGTCATCGACAGCCGGTTCGTTCCGCACACCCTCGGGTCCCACACCAAGGTGGATGAGCGGCTTGGCCGCAAGGGAGCGATGATAGTGCACCTCGAGTCACCGCTCGGGCGCGTGACCGTGTTCGCGGTTCACCTGTACGCCGGCACTAAGCCGAAGGACACCCTTATCCGGGCGGAGCAACTGGCGCCGCTTCTGGAGACGCTGGATGCGGAAGCGGGTCCGGACCCCGTCTTGCTGGCAGGCGACATCAATGCCTCGCCGACGGTGGGCTACCCGGAGCCGCCGGGGCTTGAGAATCCGGTCACGCCGGAATACGCGGCGCTAGCGGAAGCGGGGTTCATCGATCCGCTACCGCCGAATCCGACCCCCGTTGATAGGTCCGCGACCTGGGTGCCCAGTCGCAACCGATACGCCGCGCTGCCATACCAGGAGACGAAGACGGACCAGCGCTACGACTACCTGCTGGTGAGGCCGGGGCCGGCGCGCGAGTGGACGTTCCGAGCGACGGGCACGGTTATCGATGGCGAGGGGGCGTTCCTTTCCGATCATGTCGGCTTAATGATCAATCTCGACCTCGTCGCGAGTAAGCCGTCACGTCGATGAAGATCACCCGCACACCACGAGGCCAGGGGGGCCGATGAAGAGGCTGGAAACCGCAGCAGTCACCGCCTTAGCCGCGGCGTTTGCACTGGCCGGATGCGAGCGTGACACGGGCAGCAGTGCGCAGAACACGAGCGGCACGCCTCGGGACACGAGCAGAATCCCCCGATACACGAGCGACAACCCACGGTACTCGATTCAGGAGTTTCTGGGAACGACCACCTACGGCGGAGGCGCGTTTTCTCCTGATAACGAGAAGATCTTGGTGAGCAGCGACCAAACGGGGGTCTTCAACGCCTATGCGATCCCCGTAGACGGCGGGGAACCCGTTCAACTGACTCACTCGAGCGAGGCGCCGATACGCGCCGTCAGCTACTTCCCGAATGACGAGCGTTTCCTCTATCAGGGCGGTCCGGGCGGCAACGTTCACCTGTACGTTTGGGAACTAGACGGGACGAGCGTGGACTTGACGCCGGGGGTGGGACACCAAGCGGCGTTCCATAGTTGGTCCAAAGACCGACGCTACTTCTACGTCGCCACGAACGAGCGCGACGCCCAAGCCATGGACCTCTATGAGTACTCGGCCGCTGATTACGGGCGGGAGCTCATTTTCGAGAACAGGGGTGGGTACGGCACCATGATCGTCTCGCCGGACCGGCGATACATCGCGCTGTCGAAGACCGTGAGCAATGCCGACTCTGATGTCTACGTGTACGACAGAGAATCCGAAGTGGCGGGATTGATCACTCCGGAAGAGGGTGACGTTTACTGCGTCCCGCAGGACTTTAGCCCAGACGGCTCTCTTCTCTACTACACCACCAACTTGGACAACGAGTTCACCTATGTGGAGAGATACGATCTGAGGATGTTCCAGCCGGCGGTGGTCATTCAAACGGATTGGGACGTGGTGTACGCGCGATTCTCGAATACCGGCCGATACTTCATGTATGCGATCAACAACGATGGCCGTCAGGAGTTGAGGCTCTTCGACGGCGCGACTTCCGAACCGGTACGGCTGCCGACGGTGCCGGACGCGCAGATCAGCTGGGTCGGCTTTTCGGACGACGATAGCCGAATGCATTTCTACGCAACGGGGAGCCGGATACCGCGCGATCTGTACGTTTACGATCTCGATGGCAGTGAGCCGAGGCGGCTGACCCGCTCGCTCAACGCAAACATCGATGCGGACCAACTTGTCGAGGGCGAGGTGGTCCGGTTCGAGTCATACGATGGGGTCGAGATTCCCGGCATCCTGTACAAGCCGCACGGGGTCGGTCCCGCCCAAAAGGCTCCGGCCGTCATCTGGGTTCACGGCGGCCCGGGTGGCCAGTCCCGAATAGTGTACAATGGACTGATCCAGTATCTGGTCTATAACGGGTATGTCGTGTACGCGATCAACCACCGCGGCAGCACCGGCTACGGCAAGACCTTCTACCACATGGATGACCACATGCACGGCGACGCCGATCTGGATGACTGTGTGGCGTCGAAGCAAATGCTGATCGAGACCGGGTACGTCGATCCCGAACGTATCGGTATCATCGGCGGCAGTTACGGCGGCTACATGGTACTGGCAGCATTGGCGTTCAGGCCTCAGGAATTCGCGGTCGGCGTCGATCTGTTCGGAACCTCCAACTGGCTGCGGACCGTGCAGAGTATTCCGGCCTGGTGGGGAGCCCAACGTGGGGCGCTCCAGAGAGAGCTAGGCGACTTCGACGATGAAGCCTTCTTCAAGGCCAAGTCTCCGCTCTTCCACGCCGACAAGATCGTGAGGCCGCTGATGGTGCTGCAGGGTGCAAACGATCCGCGGGTACTGAAGGCGGAATCCGATGAGATCGTCGAGGCCCTGCGCTCCAACGGAGTCCCAGTGGAGTACCTCGTTTTCGACGACGAGGGGCATGGTTTCGTCCGGAGGGAGAACCAGGAAAGAGGTTACGTCGCGGTCTTGGAGTTCCTGGAGCAGCACCTACGCGGCGAAACGGGCGAGGGGCCCGGAGGCTGAGCTCGATATCCCTGCTCGCCCGACAGACAAGGAAAGGCCCGGGGGCCCCGCATGGGAGCGCCCGGGCCTCGCTTCCTGGCGGCAGGAAGCGTTGAGACCTATGAAGGTGGCGCTAGCCGCAACTCTGTGCCTTCTGTCGCGCCTTTCTCGCCTTCGCCCGTTGCACGGCCTTCTGACGCGTCTGGTACCACGGTAGGTCGGTCGACGGCCCGTGGATGCGGCCGTTGTCGATGTAGAATCCCGTGTTTCCCTCCATCGCCGAATAGATCTGATCGCGGTAGATCCAGTGGCGCGTGTATCCCTGTGGTCCTACGATCTGCCTGCGACGGTCGATCCTGTATCCCGTGTAACCGGAGGTCGCGTAGATCGAGTTGTTCTTGACCCAATAACCTGTATCCATGATCCTGCTTGAGCTTCGGCGGGAGATCCTCGAGAGTGTTCGCCCGCTCGACCGGCGGACGCGCTGCGATGATCCTAACCGCAAGTATCGAACCTCAAGCCGTAGCGCTTGTAGGCTGAGCTAACTACATAGAGGATGGTGCCTTGCACTGAGGAGGGGCGGTGCGCCTCGCGTCAGAGCTAGCGTGCACGATGCACGAGACACACGCAAAGTGCTGCAGGGATTTTCTCGTTGGAGACCTCGAAAACGGTAGGTTTTCCTACCAATCGATTCTCACTCGGCCGCGGCTGTCGGCGAAACCTCTGTGCGCTTCGATGCCGGCTGCCGGTGCTCCTACGCGCCGGCCACGGAATCGAGCACCCGCTCTATCCGCTGGCGTACCTCCTGCGCCAGGTTCGGTAGCTCACTGCTCTCGGCCATGTCTAGCTGGATAACGGGATCCAAGGCCTCGATCACCACTTGATCGGGGTCATCGGTGGCCCGCACGACTACGTTGCACGGAAGTAGCAGCCCAACGTCTATCTCAGTCCGCAACGCCTGGTGAGCGAGCGGCGGGTTACACGCTCCGAGGATTTTGTAGTCGCGAAAGTCGACGTCCAGTTTCTTCTTCAGCGTCGCCTTCACGTCGATTTCTGTCAGTACGCCGAAACCCTCTTGCTGCAGCGCCTCGCGGACCTTTTCGTCCGCCGCGTCGAAGGACATCGCGACCGTTCGTTTGAGGGCGTACCTGACCTTCGCTTCACTCATATGTTCTCCTCCGCTTGTTACGGGGCCAGCGCTCGCCCGTCCTATGGTATGGTCGGGCTGCGCTGTCAAGTAGTGCGGCTGTTGGTCAGTGGCTCTCGAGGAAGTCGAGCAGCACCGCAGCCATCGCCTTCGCGCCAACTATGATGGATTCGTCGTCGGCCACGAAGTCGGGACTGTGAGGCATCCCGACGTAACCCAACTCGCTGTTCGACACCCCCAGCCAGAACATCGCCCCGGGGACTCGTTGCTGAAAGTAAGCGAAGTCCTCGCTGAAGTAGGGAGTCACACTGTTGATCTCGAGAAGCCCCTCGGGTCCGACGACCGACCGGATCGCCTCGAGCGTGCTGCGGACCAGTTCCGGGTCGTTGTACATGTCGGGCAAAACGAGATCTTGGTAGTCGAGCTCGTACGAGACGCCCTCGCGAACGATCGCTGCCAGCCCTCGCTCGATCTCTCGCCGCGCCCGGGCGCGCGCTTCGACGCTTCCGGCTCGGACCATGCCGGTCACCTGCCAATCCCCTCGGTCGGGCCGGGCTCGTGGTCCGCCGACCATGGCGGCCACGTAGTCCTCGGGCGCAACTCCCTCGCCCGTGCTGGCAGCGCCGACGGCACGGGCGTATGCGCGCGCAGCGTCCTCCAGGTCGCCTTTGCCGCTAAGCGTCACGCTGACTCGATCCAGGCCCGGTAGCGCCAGGCCCTCGACGCTACCGATCTGCCCGACCTCCAGCGGAGCCGAATGCATGGCGAAGATCGCGGCGGGCGTCGGCTCGTCGAGCGCACCGTCCTCCAGCATCGCCCGGGCGCCCTGCACGTTCTCCTCGGCGGGCTGGAATATGAACAGCACCGTTCCGGGAAGCTGGTCTCGTATCGACGCGAGGCCCTCGGCGATGCCGAGAGCTGCGGTCGTGTGGATATCGTGCCCGCAAATGTGGCGGACCCCAGGCGTCTCGGAGGCAAACGGCACGGGGTCGGGCGCGCTAGAGTAGACCGCGTCCATATCGGCCCGGTAGGCTACGACGGGCCCCGGCTTAGCGCCCTCGAGAAGGCCGATGACGCCGTGTCCGCCGACCCCGGCGCGGACGTTCAGACCTAACGCGCTCAGGCGGGCGGCGACGATGCCTGCCGTACGCTCTTCCTGGCCCGACACCTCCGGATGCCTGTGGATGTCATGACGAATGCCGATAAGGTCCTCGCGCACGCTTTCGAGGTGGCGATCGACTCGATCGAGGAGCTCTGGGCTTTGCGCGTGCGTCGCCGGCGCGCTCAACGCAACGGCTAGAGCGGCGGAGATACCGACGCTCGCGACTTGCTGATTATTGCCCGTCATTTCGCCCTCCTGTGCAGCCAGTGCCGGTCGCCAGCCGTTGCGCGGGCCAGTCGGATGGAGTCATGCGCGGCCGACTCGCGCTTGGTGCTGCCGTTACCAAGTGAAGTTGCGGACACTACGGCTCGCCAGATCGGTCGGTTTCGGTCAAGACAACGTGAATGCTTAAGGCTGGAGCTGAAGTCAAGCGAATCGAGCCCGGAAGAAACGGCGCATCCCTTCGCTCTTGCGCCGGGTGACGTGTGTCGCGACGTTTCCATGCCGCACATCGAGTCTCAGCCCCAGTGAACCGGAATCCTGCATGAGCGACTCTTCCACGCCGACATTCGCTCGCGATCTTGGCCTGTTCGACGCCACGATGATCGGCGTTGGCGCCATGATCGGGGCGGGGATTTTCGTGCTCACCGGGATTGCCGCCGGGCAATCGGGTCCCGCTTCGCTGCTGGCGTTCGCGCTCAACGGTGCCGTGACGCTGCTGACAGCCTTCGCCTATGCCGAGCTCGCTTCCGCCATCCCCCGAGCGGGCGGCGGTTACTCTTTCGTGCGGATGGCTTTTCCGGGCGCGCTTGGGTTCACGGCAGGCTGGATGCTGTGGTTCGCCTACACGGTGGCCTGTAGCCTCTACGCTCTTGGGTTCGCGGGGTATTTCTGGGAGTTCTTCCTCAAGTATACCCCCGGGATGGCCGGTGGCGTTTTTGGGTTGCTGGGAGAACACCTGCCGGTCCTGTTCATCACGCTTTTGGTGGGGCTCGCCTTTATCCGGCTGAACATCCGGGGCGCCGAAGTGACGGGCCGAGCTGAGAACGCGCTGACGTTGGCCAAGATCGCGGTTCTCGGGATATTCATCGTCTTCGGGCTCAAGCAAGTCTTCGCAGCACCCTCCGCGGCGGCCGAGAACTTCAGGCCGTTCTTCCCGCTCGGCGCCGGTGGCGTTCTGGTAGCGATGGGCCTGACGTTCATCGCTTTCGAGGGCTACGACTTGATCGCAACCGTCGCCGAGGAGATCAAGGAGCCGGAGAAGAACATCCCGCGCGCTACCTTCATCGCGCTGGCGATCACGGTGACGATGTATCTGCTCATCCTGTTCGTGTCGCTGGGTGCCGTCAGCTCCGGCGATGCTCCGTCCTGGCAGTTCCTCGGGCGCTACAAGGAAACCGCGATCGTCCGTGCGGCCGAAGACTTCATGCCGGCCTTCGGGGTCATGGTCATCGTGTTCGGCGGGCTGCTCTCGACGATGTCGGCGTTGAACGCGACGGTCCTGGCCTCCTCGCGCGTGGCCTTCTCGATGGCCAGGGACAACTTGTTGCCGAGGGAGATGGCGAAGATCGACCCGGAGCGACGTACTCCCGGGGTCGCCATCATCGTGACGGGCGTGATACTGCTGGCGATGGCTCTGACATTACCGATCGAGGCGGTGGGATCGGCCGCCAGCCTGATCTTTCTGCTGACGTTCGCTTTGGTGAACCTCGCAGTGATCGCGCTGCGCCGAAAAGCGCCCGAGCTGAAGCGGGCCTACAAGGTGCCCCTATACCCGCTGACGCCAATCCTCGGTATGTCGCTGAACGTCTTCCTAGCGCTCTACCAGTTCAAGTTCCAGCCGCTCGCCTGGTATATAACGGCTGGATGGGTGGTTCTCGGTTTGCTCGTTTACTTCGGGTACTTCGAGAAGATGGCGGCCGGGGAGGAGCCGCAGGTACTGATCCCGAGCCAGCGGCCGTTGGAGGAGAAGCGGGACTATTCGGTCGTCGTAACGCTGCACAACCCGGACAACGTCAAGGCTCTGCTCGACTTCGCCGCACCCATCGCGCGAGCCCGCGACAGGCGATTGGTTGCCATAACGGTCCTCGAGGTGCCGAGGCAGCTACCGATTCACGAAGGTATGCGACTGACTCATCACAGAGAGCCGCTGCTCAGACAGGCCGAGGCGTACGCCGCCGAGCACGGCCTCACGATCGAGACGGATCTCGTCATCGCGCACCACGCACATCAGGGAATCCTGGAGGCGACGTACCGGCACCGGGCGGACGTTTTGATGATGGGTTGGAAGGGCTATACGGATACGCGCGACCGCATATTCGGCGAGGTCGCCGACCAGGTCATCCGACACGCGCCGTGCGACCTGCTGCTGCTCAAGGTCGCGGCCGACGGCGAGTTCCGGCGTTGTCTATTCCCGACGGCAGGTGGGCCACACGCACGCTTAGCCGCGGACCTGTTGAACGTGCTCGGCAGGGCCCTCGAGATGGATGTCACGGCCGGCTATGTCGTGCTACCCGGAGCGTCGGCCGCCGAGCGCGCGGAGGCCGAGCGATGGGTCGAGAAGACGCTGACCCACGTAGATGAGACTTTCCCGGTGGAGAGGCGACTGATCGAGGCGAGCTCGGTGGCGGGAGGCTTGGCTCTGGCTAGCCGCGACTACGACCTGGTGTTGATCGGGGCTGCGAAAGAGCCGCTGTTCCGCAAAATGCTGGTGGGCGAGATCCCGGAGAAGGTGGCCCGTCATTCACCGGCATCAGTTCTGGTTGTCAAGCGGTACGAAGGCGCCGTGCGCTCGCTGGTCAAGAAACTGATGGGCTAGGCAGCGCACCCGTGTCCAGCGTCGTTGCACACACCAGGTCGGGTTCCCTCAACCTCCCCATCCCCATCGCCATCGCCATCGCCATCGCCGCCTGTGACACCTCGACCGAGCCAGGCACAACCGGACCCGACACCACTCCTCCCCTCCCGCCAGGTGGACCCCCCGCCGGTACCGTGTACGCGGTGGATGTCTCGCATTGGTCGGGACAAGTCAGTGAGGGCCAGGTGGCGTGCTGGTGGAACGAAGGCATTCGGCACGTGATTGCCGGGACCCAGGATTCCGCCATCTCGGTGCAACAGCTGCAGGTGGCTTCCAGCAACGGAATGACCGTGGACGCCTACGTGGTCTTGGAATGGGATCAGGATGTAACGGCGCAAGTCGATAGAGCTTTGCGAATGATCGCGCCCTATCCTGTACGGCGCCTGTGGCTGGATGCGGAACGGTCTGCGGGCGGCAGGTCGGCGGCCGAGATGGTCGGCTTGATCCAACAAAGTGTCGATGCGTGCGATGGTGTCCCGTGCGGAATCTACACCGGCAAGGGATGGTGGATTCGAAGCACTGGCAACAGTACGGCGTTCTCTCACTTGCCGCTCTGGTATCCTCGCTACAACGGGCAGGCGAATTTCGATGAGTGGTATGACCCATCCGCCTGGTACGAGGGCCCGTACGGGGGGTGGGATCATCCCTCGGGAAAGCAGTACGATTCGACCGGGACCGCGCCCGAGCTGTGCAACGTGAACGTGGATTACAACGTTATGTACACCAGCCGGTCATCCGCAGCCGAGTTGAAGGCGGAGGTCGGCAGGGTCAGGATGCTGCAGGCGAGCGGACTCATTTGGCATCGAGTGGAGCTGGCTCGTTCCTTCGTTCAGCCCGTAGTCATCATGCAACCGCTCTCGTACAACAGCGAGTCGCCAGCGACCGTACGGTTGCGTAACGTTACCCGGCTCGGCTTCGAGTATCAGATCGATGAATGGGACTATTTGAACGGCGTCCACACCTTCGAGACCCTCGGCTACCTCGTCGTGGAGGCGGGCGTCCACCGGTTGGACGACGGACGCTTCCTCGAAGCGGGCACGGTAGAGGTCGGTTCGGCTTTCTCGACCGTAAGCCTTAGCGCGCCATTTGGCGGCGAGCCTGTGATCCTTACGCAGCCACAAACTAATAACGAAGACTCTGCGGTTGCGACGCGGCAACGCGGTGCATCGGATTCGGGCTTTGAGTTGAAGCTGACTGAGGAGGAAGCCAACGACGGCGCTCACGCCGAGGAGACGGTGGGGTATCTAGCCTTCGCGCCGGGTGCCGGCACGCTCGACGGAGTCGAGTTCGAGGCGTGGCACGGGGCCCGGCCGGTCTCGAGTTCCTGGACCCGCGTCGACTTCTCGAGAAGCTACGATGGCCCCGTTCTGATAGCGGCGATCGAGACCTACAACGACGGTGATCCTGCCGCCCTTAGATATCGGGACCTTTCAGCGTATGGTGTGGAGCTTCTGGTGGAAGAAGAGACATCTCGAGATGCCGAAATCGCGCACGGAGATGAAACGGCGGGGTACATTGTACTCGAGTACGGGGGCGAGCCCGGCGACGACAGCTACGACTTGCCACCGGAACCCTGGGGGTTGAGTCCAAGCGGCGGCCAACAGATTTCGACGAGCGCGGTGACGCTTTCGTGCTATCCCATCGCCGGAGCCACGAACTACGAGTTCGAGATCGAGTACCAGAAGTCCGGCGAATGGACGGAGTACCACACGTATAGGGCGATCGAGAACTCCAAGATTTTCTGGCCATACGTGGAGAACACGCGCTACCGCTGGCGCGTACGCGCGCAAAACGGGGTCGGATGGGGCGAGCGGTCGGTGTGGGCGTACTTCGTCTTCGGCGACGTATGACTATGAGCCGGAACGACTCGACTTCGATCAACTTCCTCTACACGAACATCGGACGCGGTCACCCTTCCTATCTCGATGGAATCATCGAGTGTATGCCGCCGGACCGTGTCGGAGATGTGGCCGACGTGTTTGCGGGAACCACGGGCGTCGCTCGCGGTGCCTGGAGGCTCGCGCGACTCGCCTATTCCTCGGGTGGCGCAGGTGGCCCGTATTCCTCGCTCTACAGCCGAATGCGCAGCCGGAGCGACTACAACCGCCGCGGACTGTTGCGGGGCATGATGGGACGCCAACTACGAGGAAGGTTTCTGGAAGACCCGAGACCGCTCGTAGTCGGACACCACTTTCTGGTTGCCATCTTCAAAGACAAGCCCGGCTTGGTGTACCAGCATGGGGAGGTCTCGGCCCCGAAAGAGTCGTGGGTCAGGGGCGGGCACCGTGTGCTTGTGCCTTTGGCGGAAACCGCCGACCGCCTGGTCGCCGCAGGTTTTGCTGCGCGGGACATCTTCGTCTCGGGGCTGTGTGTCGAGCCCTCACTCGTCAACCAGGCCGAGAAGGCACATGACGCCAGGCTCGATCGACTCGCCCGGCCCGGCGTGCTCTGCGGTGCCTTCTTCTCGTCGGGCGCGGAGCCGCGCGAGCACGTGGAAAGGCTGGCGGCCGCCGCTCTATCCGCGAGCGTCGATGGTGGGCGCGTCATCGTCTTCGCTCGCCGGTCGGGCCGCCTCGCCGCTCGCGTCAATGCGCGCTTTGCCGAGGAGGGCCGCGATCTGACGAAGTTACTTTCGCTCGAGGACCTACGAGTGGAGGAGTTTCAGGATCTTCTGTGCCTCTACGAAGATCGTAGACAGCTGAACGAGTTCACTGCCGGGCTGTTTGATCGCTTCGACTACTTGGTCGCGCCCTCGCACGAGAGAACGAACTGGGCGCTGGGTCTTGGCCTGCCTATGTTCATCGTCGAGCCGGCTCTCGGTAGCTTCGCTCCGCTGAACCGCGAATTCCTTCTCTCGGCCTTGGTCGCGATACCGCTGATAAGTCGAACCGCCGCATCCTTCTTCGGCAAAATGGTTCGCGGACTCCACGCCGCGGGCGAGCTGAAGGGAATGGCGGAAGCAGGCTGGGGACGGTTCGAGACGCGCGGCTTCTCCAACATCGCCGAGTTTCTTCAGTCGCTATAGACGGGAAGGTATAGCCGGCGGAGCAGTATCTAGGCTGGCAGCTCGTCGTCGACGATCGTTGCGAGCTCTTCGGCTGAACGCCACCCCGCTTCGATCGCTGTGCCTTCGAGGGCCAGTTGCTGACGCTCGGCGGTCTCGTTGATCGCTATCTCCAGCGCTAGCGAGCGGGTTCGATCCAGGCGGCGAAGCTGAGTGCGTTCGGCCGTCAGGTCACTCAGCAGTTGCTGCGCCGAGCCCGCCTCCTCGATGAGTGCCGTGGCGGCCGCCAGCTCCTCCTCGGAGGCTCCTTCGATGTGCTGGTAGGCCAACACCCGTCGCAGGACGCGCTCGGCCAGAGGACCCTCGAATCTGTAGCCCTCGTCGTCCGCGCCGGGGTCGCAGCGTATGCACGGCAGACCGACCACGAGTTGTCCCTCTTCGCCGGGGAGCAGGGTCAGGAACCTGGACCTGAAGTAGAAGAGCTTGAGCAGCACGCTGTGGCACTTCGGACACGGCGCGCGACCGCTCCAGGCCGTGCGGCCGAACCTGCGCCAGCGGATGACACCGGCGTAAAGATCGTCTTCCAGACTGAAGTCGCCGGTCAGGTTCGTCAGCCCGAAGCCCGTTCCCAGGTACGAGACGCCGGCGTAGACGGCGGCGCCCGCCTTCGAAAACCGGCTCCGGTAGCGAGCGTACCGGCGGCGAAGCTCGCGCCCGTAACGCCACCACGCCTCTTCGGGCAACGCCGTCTTCCCGACACGTATCAGCTCGCGGCCGCTCTCCTCGAGTAGGGCGACGTTCTCGGTCTTGTGGAGAAGCCGTGCGTCCGAGGCGGCGGCGCGTTCCAGGCTACCGAGCTCCGCCACCCGATCTTCTCGCAACCAGAGATTCCAGCCGTGACAGCGGTCGCACACCGTCCAGACGCGTATTCGCTCCGGGTCGAAGGCGATCCGGAGGCCGGCGCGCACGTCCTCGCTCGTACCTTTCTGCACCAGCGAGCGGCCGCAGTAGAAGCAGAAGCGATGCATGTTGTTCCCAAGATGCTGCCGTCGGGTCGGGATCTGCAAGCGATCGTCCAAGAGCGCCTGGCGCTTGTGCCGTACCATCCTCGCTACCGGTTTGGCGACTTCCGGTTTATCGTTAGGAGTAACCCTGGTTAGGGACACTAGTCAGCTCGATCAGATCATGGCGGAAGTCGTAGAATCGGTGGTACCGACCAAGTACTGGCACACGCTCGAAGACGGGCGGGTTCAGTGCGATCTTTGCCCGCGCTTCTGCCGCCTGCGGGAGGGGCAGCGCGGTATGTGCTTCGTCCGCATGCGCGAGAACGATAGTATCGTGCTAACGACCTACGGGCGTTCGTCCGGTTTCTGCGTGGACCCCATCGAGAAGAAGCCGCTGAACCATTTCTACCCGGGCACTCCGGTGCTGTCCTTCGGGACGGCGGGGTGCAACTTGGCGTGCAAGTTTTGTCAGAACTGGGACATCAGTAAGTCGCGCGAGATGGATCGCTTGGCGGACACGGCATCGCCTGAGGGGCTCGCCGATGCGGCGGAGCGGCTGGGCTGCCGGAGCGTAGCCTTCACGTACAACGACCCGGTGATCTTTCACGAGTATGCCGTAGACGTCGCTCAGGCGTGTCATGAGCGCGGAATCAAGACGGTCGCGGTGACGGCGGGGTACGTATGCGACGAGCCGCGGCGTGAGTTCTACCGGCACATGGACGCCGCGAACGTCGATCTCAAGGCGTTCAGCGAGGATTTCTACTGGCAGCTGGCCAAGGGCAAACTTCAACCGGTGCTGGACACGTTGGTGTACCTGAAGCACGAGACCGACGTCTGGTTCGAGCTGACCACGCTGGTCATCCCCGGCAAGAACGACTCGGAGCGCGAGATCGATGAGATGACGAAGTGGGTCGTCGAGCAACTCGGTCCCGACGTGCCGATGCACTTCACGGCGTTCCACCCCGACTGGCAGATGCTCGATGTGCCCGCAACGTCAGCCTCTACGCTGACGCGAGCGCGCGAGATCGCGATGCGAAACGGTGTCCGCTACGCCTACACCGGAAACGTGCACGATCTGCAGGGCGGAAGCACCATCTGTCATGGCTGCGGCCAAGCGCTGATCGCTCGCGATTGGTACGTCCTGGAAGCCTGGAACCTGACGGCGGACGGGTGCTGTCCGGAGTGCGGTACGCCGTGTTCCGGCGTGTTCGAAGGTTCACCCGGGACGTGGGGAGCCAGGCGGCTGCCGGTGCGGATCGGGCGATAGTCGCGCCAAGCTGACTCCACAGCGTTCCGTGGGCGCGCTTTGAATATCAAATAGCGAATATCCGACACCCAAGGCCGAAGTGGGGCAACCGCTGTCGGAACCACTTCACCATTCCTTGTTCGTTGTTGGATATTCGACATTCAAGACCCGCTTGTGAGGATGTTTCGTTGCGCCGCCTCGGCGGACTTCACATAATGCAGCTGGGTGGCGTGGGTCTCGGTCAATCGCAATGCTACCGAGGGGTCCACGAACCGTGATGCCCTCACCTCATATCCTCGATTCGCTCTGGCGGCTCAGTGTTGCGTTGGGCCGAGGCCGCTTCCTCTAACCCGGTCCCCGATCATGCGCAGCCTGAACTCTATCGAACGGCCGTTGTTTCGATTCGCGTCGACCGTCACCTCTTTCGAGGAGGAGCAGCGGGAGCTGCTGGACGGACGGCTGAAACTCGTTTTCCTGTTGGGCTTCGCGATCAGCCTGGCGGTCCATTTCTTTTACGCAAGCGTCGTCGAGCTGACTCCGCAAGTGTCGACGCCGCTCAATCAGCGAATCGGGTTGATCTACGACCTCTACCTCATTTCGATGGGGGTCGCTACGGCTCTGGTCTTTGTACGCCGCTGGAGCTTGCGCTACCTGTTGGCGATCGACTACACGACCATGTCGTTCGTCGTCCTGCTGTCGCTGTTCATAGCGGTCGTGTTTGACGGGAACGAAGTTCCGGCGTTCGCCATCTCCCTCATCCTCTTCATCCACGCGGCCTTCATCCCGGTGCCGATCGCCTCGCAGTTCGGATTGGCCGCGACCGCGACGCTGGGATTGCCGGCCATCGCGGCGATTTGCTACGCTCTGATACCGGGCGTCCAAGAGTACTGGGCTACCTCTGCCGCTGAGGATCGAGGGACTTTCGAGACGTTCCTGCTCGAGGGAACGTTTCAGATTGCGATCCTGGCCGTAGTGTCAGTGTTGATCACCAAGGCGCTTTACCACCTGCGCAGGTCCCTTCACAAGGCGAAGCGGCTCGGCAACTACCTCATCAAGGGAGAGCTTGGCAAAGGCGGTATGGGCCAGGTGTACATCGCCGAGCACGCGCTCATATGTCGGCCGGCGGCCGTCAAAGTCATGGAAGCGGAGCCAGGCGAGGGACCTGCGTCTCTAGCGCGCTTCGAGCGCGAGGTTCGGCTGTCCGCGACGTTGACGCATCCCAACACCATTATGATCTACGACTACGGCCGCGGCGGCAGGGACACGTTTTACTACGCGATGGAATATCTGGAGGGCCTGGACCTACAGCAGTTGGTCGAACGCTTCGGTCCGGTCAGCCCCGAGCGCACGGCCTTCATCCTGGCCCAGGCCTGTGGGTCGCTCGCCGAGGCGCACTCCAGCGGCATCGTACACCGCGACGTCAAGCCGTCGAACATCTTTCTCACTAGCCGCGGCGGCATTTACGATTTCGTGAAGGTCCTCGACTTCGGACTGGCCAAACAGATCGAATCCAAAGATGCTGGGGGACTTACGCAGACCGGCATGCTGTTCGGTACGCCGCGTTACCTTTCGCCAGAGACGGTATCCGGGTCAGAGAAGGTGGATGGCCGGGGCGACCTCTACTGCCTCGGCGCCGTAGGGTACTGGATGATGACCGGCAAACCGCCGTTCGATGCGGGGACCTGTGTGGATGTGATCATCGATCACGTGAAGACGACGCCGAAGCGTCCCTCCGAAGTCACCGAGCTACCGATCCCCGCCGAGCTTGAAGACATAGTGCTGCGCTGTTTGGAGAAGAAGCCCGAAGTTCGGTTTCAGACGGCGCTGGAGTTGGAGAGCGCCCTCAAGTCGGTCCCGTTTGCGGAGCCGTGGACCCGGAAAAAGGCGGCGGAATGGTGGGAGCTTCACCTACCCGAATCCTCGCGGCAGCCCGTCGGCAGCGCGAGTTTCGAAGAGCCTAGCGGCAAGCCTGAAATACCTGTCCCGTGACCTCGGGGAGGTCCTTGCGAGCCAACAGGACAACCCGGTGATTGCCGCTCGCGCGATCCGGAATCCAGCGCGCTTCCCACAGGTATCCGCGCTTGCCCTTCGCCCGGATGGCCCGAACCTCGAGTCGAGGATCGTCATCCCAGACTGTCGGCTGCCAGGTGCCGGGCTCCACCTCTCGGTCAATGCGCAAAACGGGCCCGTCAGCCGGCACCAGGCGGCCGGGGTAGGCGTCGATCCAGCTCACCACTAGCGTCCCCTCGCGGCACGCTTGCCCCTGAATCGCGCGCGTGATGTCTGCCGGTGGCGGACCGGACGTGGCGCTCGGAAAGATCGTCTTGTGCTTGCCCGGATGGGCGACGATCGAGTCGACGAGAGCCTTCGACGTCTCGCTCGATGAGTCGTCGGCGAGGGTCTGAACCAGGCCTATGAGTAGCCGTTCGAACGCTGCCGCCGAGCCGGGCCCGAATATCGTTGCGCCGCCCTCGTAACGCTGGGCCGAGTATTCCTCGGCCGTGGTGATGTACTGCAAGTAGCCGTTGGTCAGTGAGACGATCGCGAAAGAGTCCGCCGCCACGCCGAGCCTGCGCGCCTCCCTCTGCATGGCCTTCTTCATTCGGTCGCCGGCCGTCGTTGTGATCTCGGCGGGCACGGTTCCCAGCAGCTGGTTGCCGACGCGTGCGACCATGAGCTGTGTCTGCTCGGGGTAACCGTGTGGCCCGGAGACCAGCTCGTGCATAGGGTAGAGCGCGTAACGCTTCTCGCCTTGGCAGCGCTTCTTGCCTTCCTTGATGGCCGAGTTGCCCTGCTCGTAGCCGAGCGGAAGCAGCCCCAGGAAACGCCAGCCGTAGTAGCGCGTGTACCCGTCCGGAGCACCACCCATCGCGGCCGTGCCCAATTTGGGCTCATCACACAGCTCGGGCGGTGTGTCATCGCCTTTCAACGGAATCGTCGCGAACGCCCGGGCCACCCGTACGTCGTCTCGTAGTCGCGTCCCCAGGTCGTCGAATAGCGCGATTGCCCGCGCGGCCAGTTCGGAGCCTGCGTCTTCTACGTAAGCCTTGGCCGCGGCCAAACAGGCAGCCGTACTGTCGCCGTCCGGCTCGCACCAACCCTCCGGTGAAGGTGGCGCCCGAGGCCCGGCGGCCCGGCGAGTCGTCCGCAGTACGTCGG
Organism: Gemmatimonadota bacterium; assembly: GCA_039588015.1. Taxonomy (GTDB): domain Bacteria; phylum Gemmatimonadota; class Gemmatimonadetes; order Palauibacterales; family KS3-K002; genus JASFMO01. Next base: position 38,189 of record JBDHAS010000064.1, read on the forward strand.
CACCGCAGCGGGTGTCTTGCGGCCAGTCGGGCGAGACGTCGCCGGCCGTGCCGTTAGCGACGAGGTGAACCGCGCGAGGATGGAAACCGATGCTCAGGTGGTTGAGGCGGTCGATGTGCCGCTCGAGTCCGCGCTGGATGAAACCGTGCACATCGGGGTCGAGCAGATCGTTCGCCGCTGGGATCGCCGTCCCGTGGATCGCGTAGATACTAAACGCTCCCGCCGGCGCATAGGCTCCGGTCTCGGGATCGAGGAGGTCGACGCGTAGCATCGTCCACTTGGGATCGACGGCCTCTTGTCGCTCGTTGAGGTCGAGCCCCTGCGCCGCGGCAGGTAGATCGGGGAGCGGGTCGTTGAGTACGAAGGCCTCGTAACTGCGGTTGCGAGTCTGACCCCAGACGACATCCGAGCCCCAGGCGACGCGCGCTGGACTCAATGCTTCAGCAGCCTCGAGTATGGAAGCGGCAATGCCGGTGACGAGGAAGTCCACCAGGACAGCGTCGTAGCCAGATACTTCGGATCCGTACTGGTTGTACAGCTTCGCCGCGAAGAAGTGGCTCGGCGCCGAGTGCGTGTGTGTCGCGGCAAGCAGCAGTCGGTCGGCGCCTATGCCCGTCGCGTTCACCACGCGCTCTGCCACCAGGCGGTGCAGCAGAGGTGATATCACGCAAAGGTCCGCGACTACGATACCCAGGCGTTCGCCGGCCGCGTCCTCGAGCACCAGTGCACGCGCGTACAGACGTTGCCGGTATCCGCGTGCCTCCTCGCCCTCGGGGCCGTAACAGAACATGCCGACGCCGGGCGGCGCCGTGATGTCGGCTCGCCCGAAGCCGGCCCGCAGGCTTGCTCCTGGATTGGGCTGAGGTTCCGGCGAGCTCGGAGATGGCAACGTGCGCGACTCGTACTGATAGCAGGCGACAGTCAACGCAAGCAGTGCGGACAGGGCCAAACCTCTCACGGTGAACCCTCCGGGCCCGAGGAGAATTGGTGCGCCCAGCTGACGAACAGCGCGAACCACACCTTGGTGTCCTTCTCGGCCTCGGCGCCAGCGCCGATTCGCTTGGTGGCTGGGTCCTCGTTGATCTGAAAATGAAACTCGGCGGCGATTGACCAGTCCGGGGCTACTACGAACGAGGACCAGGCCGATAGGTCCACGTGCGTCAGGCCCGCTTCGGCGAAGTGGGCGCCCTCCGACGGGTCGGACTCGTTCGTCTCTTGGCCGGCGCTCCAACCGGCCAGCGCGCTGATGTGAAACGAGCGGAGCGCGGCGAGCCTGAGCGGTAGCAACGGAACGCGGAGATCGAGACTGCCCTCCAGGTAGGCTCCTTTCGTGTAGTCGATGTCGTACCATGCCTTCAACTTCGGCTTCAGCGGCAGCGATACGAACTGGAGGTGGCCGTAGATCTCATTCGCGTTGTGCTCGTGATTACGTCCTCCCGGCCCGGGGTCGCGTCGGAAGAAATAGCCTGCCCAGCCCACGCCGGCGTCGAGGGCCTCGAACGTCTTTGCGGCTTCCAACCTCCGGCGGCCAGATGGGCATCGGTACCTGCGGCGGCAACGTAGACGCCGGGTTGAATGACCGAATTGTTCGCACGCGTGATCCCGCGCCACACGTAGTCTGTGGCGAGTCCGACGTCGACGCCGGTCGTCTGCGCTAAGCAGTCACCCGTGGGGCTGACCGCGAAACAAGCGATCAGCGCGATAGCGGAAGATGAGCGGAGCCAGCGACAGGTCGCACGTTGGCGGGGATGCAGAGACTGGCTCGGCAAGCGCGGTGGACGAAACGAAGACCCTTCAGCCTGGGGTTCCGGCCCGGCAGGGTACATACTTCTGACACCCTCAGGCGGAGAGAAGCACAACGGTGGTTGAGGCTAGTTCCAAGCTACCTACGCCATCGAGGGCGTCAAGGACTTCTTAAGGGCGCGCTCTGAATACCGAATATCGAATATCGAATATCGAACACCCAACGTCGATGGACCAATCGTCGTCGATACTATTTCATCATCCCCCGTTCGGTGTTGGATATTCGATATTCAAAACTTGCCCGACTCCCCCGTCGCTGCTCCGGCCAGGATGTACGCCAGGTTAGCGGTCCCGTCCATGATCGGCTCGTTCGTCGAGTAATCGCCGTAGTCGTCGTGATAGACCATGCGACCGGTGTTGAAGGGCGCGTACTCGTCCTCGCTGTAGAGCGTGATGCCGCGGAGGTTCTCGTAGATGGACCGGTACACCGGCCCGTCCACCAGACCACCCGTGAGTTGCAAACCGAGCTGTCTGGTGACGACGGAGTGCGGATCGAGCGGGTAAACGCCGTCGGCGGGCAAGCCGATGACCATGGAAACGCCCCAAGGGTTCACGCCGAAGAGCCAGTCGACGGCGGAGTTTTCGAGGACTCGATA
>JBDHAS010000065.1:0-33692 GCA_039588015.1 Gemmatimonadota bacterium
AGACTCGTCGGTCGAGTTCGGGATGCCGTACCATTCGTCGAATCCCTGATCCGTTGGAAACCGGCCGTCGGTGCGACCGAGATGCCACTTGCCGAACATGCCCGTCGCGTAACCCGCCTCAGACAGCATTTCCGCCATCGTCACTTCCCACTGCACCAGACCGTACACACCCTCGCCGAGGGGAACCGTGGCGTTCCCGCTGCGAATCGCGTAACGCCCCGTCATCAACGCCGACCGGGAAGGCGTACACTGCACCTCGACGTTGAAGTTCGTCAGGCGGAGGCCCTGATCGGCCAATCTGTCGAGGCGAGGCGTTGGAGCGCCTCGCGTCACGCCGCCTCCGTTGAACCCCGGCTCGCCCCATCCAAAGTTGTCCATGAAGATCAGGACAATGTTTGGCCTTTCCTGAGCGTATGCGGGCGAAGAGCAGGGCACCAATGCACACGCAATCAAGAGGAGGATTGTCGCTTTGAGCGTTGTCATGGTATTGGTCCTCTTCTTTTCTAGCGCCAAATGAACTTCAATGCGAACTCGAGGTTCCAATCAAACGGCCGGTCTGCACCGATGCCGATGCCCGGGGCACGTATCCGTTGATGCCAGATTGCGGCACGATCATGAAGCCCCATTCGGCATCGGCTTGCACGAACTCACGGGAGTTTTCGTGATCCAGGGTTATCTGGGGATCGAACAGCATCCAGTTCTTACCTCCCGCCAGAATCCAGACGAAATACAGGTCGATCTGACTGCGGCTGACGTTGTTCCCGGCAATGTCGAAAACGTATTGATAGCCCGGCGCAAAGAGACTACGAGGTCCCAGAACATTGAAGAGCGTAACGAATATGACCGGCGCGAGATTGGTACTGCCGGAACCAAGGACGTCATGCGAAGCGGTGTTGAAGAAAGCTTCCAACCTGGGACCAGGCCCCACTTCCTGTTGACAGCTGCGATCCAAAGAAGACGCGCATCGATGTCACCGATACCCGAAACGCTGCTCGATCCCAGGTTACCGGTACCGTCGTTGCTCAGATTCTGGTAATACGCCCGCATGCGCAGACCGAACCTCTTTCCCAAGTCGGAGAAGGTGCTGCCGCCTCCGAGATTCCCAATGTCTCCTGCCAGGGGTGCCCTCCACTCGAGCGTATGCTTGAGCAGCGAACCGCCATCGTCCCTGAACCACTGCATCTCCGTCATGAAGCGGAGGTCGTACGTGAAGTTCACCGGGTTGGGTACCGGTATTGTCCTTTTCCTCCTGCGCCAGCCCAGGTGTCGCGAGATACACGAGTGCCAGGGAAGCCTAGGAAGCGTACGCGACGATCTGTCTCATCGTGCTTGCGCTCCTACAGACGTTGATGTGCCCCGAAGACTGCACGCCCGAAGACAACACGCTGAGCTGCTGTCGCCGCCCCAGCCAGCGTGCTGTCGGTATAGGTGATACCGGAGCATATGTGCCGGGTTATGGGCGGGCCATTACACCTTGGTGGAATAACAACTTAGTGGTATGGCTGCCTACTAAGAACTTTGTGGGTGGCTCCGCGAGCTACACTGTGGATTGCGCCTGCCTGTGGGCACCCCACTTTGGGTCCGGAGCCGCCTGAAAGCCCGCATGATTGACGGACTCTGACGGGGCTGTGGCAAGCCTGTCGGTCAAAACACACGGACTCGGAGTCCGCTACCCGAGAGCACTCCCGGTCGGCGGCTCATGAAAGCCATACTTCCCGGGCCCCTGCTGTGCCGGTCGCTCGCGCCCCTTGCAGCCGGCTGATTGGCGGCGGCGCTCTACGCTCCACGTCCACTAGAATTCGCGGCCGCCATATTCGGGACCGACGATCCCAAAGCGATTCCTACCTGGCTGCTCAACTGGAACCACTCCATCGACATCGAGGTCACTCCGGTACTCGACGACGAGGAGATCAGAGTCGTCGGCAAGAGCAGGTTTGGAAGCTGGAGCTCAGCCCCAGTCGAGCGTGGCGACGCGAAGCCGACGGCTTCGCGTTGCTACGCAGGGGCATCAGCTGCTGGATTAATCGCCGCTCACCAAGAACGATTCCACCGGCGCGAGCGATACGCCGGGCACCCGCTCGAACTCGCGACGGTTGAGCGTAGCTACCTCGAAGTTATTGGCCAAAGCCGTCGCGGCCACCAACATGTCGTGGGGGCTGATCAACTCTCCGCGTCCGGCCAGTTGCGCCCACAACACGGCATGGCGGCGAGCTTCTCGCAACCCAAACGGGGTCGTCGGGATCTTCTCGAGGACGGACTCCACGTACGCCCCTCGTCGCGCCCGAATACCCAGTTCCTTGGCCTGCTCGACGCCAAAGAGTAACTCGGCGGCGGTGACGGAGGTTATGGCCACTGCCGCTCCGCCCAGCGAGTCGAGAAACGCCGGCATGTCAAACCGGCCGCGTTCGGCCGCGATCAGAATCGAGGAGTCGAGGACTACTCCCACTGGCCCTCCGCCGAGGGCAACGCTTGAAGTGCCTGCGTCAATTCATCCGCGAAACGAGCGGCATCAACGGGATCCAAGTGCGGCGAGTCCTCCCAGCCTCCGGCCAGTTCGCGAGCCGATTTGGCCAACGGCGCCGGCGGCGTCAGAAAGGCAACGGGATTGCCGTTACGAGTCAGAATCATGCTTTCGCCCCGGTAGAAGACTCGGTTGACGAGGTCCGAGAAGTTCCGTGCGGCTTCTGTAACCGTCATGTAGTGATGTTGGCTCATATAATCATATTATCTGATTACCTGAGCCAAGTCAACCGCTCATTGGACACTGCGCTCAGGATCATACCTCGATGGCGTCAACAGAATGTCAGCGGTCGGATCTTGGAGGACGAGCAAGGCGTTTGCGGCTGAGGAAGGTCGGTTGCGGCCCTCGCGGTCGGCGCACAGCTTGTCTCCACGATCGGCAGCTAAGCAACCCAAAACCCTATCCGCCCACTGGAGGGTGCCGTGTCCCGCTTTCGCATCGGTTCAGCCCTTTGTGCCGGGATACTGCTGACGGCCGTCGTCAGCGTGACCAGCGCACAGACCCCCGACAGCACGATGGCGCGCATGGACTCGGTTTTCGCCGGGTTCAACCGGACGGACGCGCCGGGCTGCGTGTGCGGCGTCATGCGCGCCGGCGAGATGATCTTCGCGAAAGGCTACGGCATGGCGAACCTCGAACTCGACGTCCCGCTGTCTCCGCGATCGGTGATCTACATCGCCTCGACGTCCAAGCAGTTCACGGCGGCGAGCATCGCCCTGCTGGCGCTTCGTGACCAGATCGACCTCGACGCAGACATCCATACGTACCTGCCGGACATGGGAGATCTCGGGCACCGAGTGACCGTGCGAAACCTGGTTCATCACACGAGCGGGGTGCGCGACCATTTTGGCTTGCTCGGGCTGGCCGGCTGGACCGGTCGGGACTACTTCAGTAACGAACGGGTGTACGAGCTGCTCAAACAGCAGCGAGCGCTCAACTTCGAGCCGGGCAGTCGCTACCTGTACAGCAACTCAAACTACATGTTGATGGCAGAGATCGTCGAGCGGGTGAGCGGGCAGAGCCTGCGCGAGTTCGCCGAGGCGAATCTGTTCGTGCCGCTGGGGATGGAGAATACGCACTTCGACGACGACTACTATCAAGTCGTGAAGCAGCGCGCGTCGAGCTACGGTCCACGCAGGACTGGAGGCTACCAACGTTACCTGAAGTCGTTCGACGGCTATGGTGACGGCAATCTGTTGACGACGATCGGCGATCTGATGAAATGGGACGAGAACTTCTATGACCCAAAGGTCGGCGGACAGGAGTTCCTGGACCTGATCCTGACGCCGGGAACGCTGCGCGACGGCGAAGAGCTCGACTACGCGTTTGGCTTGGGCCACGGGACGTACCGCGGCTTGGCGACGGTCAGTCACGGCGGTGCATTCAAAGGCTTTCGCACACAGCTGCTACGGTTCCCCGCAGAACACTTCTCGGTCACCGTGCTGTGCAACGTGACCACGGCGAACCCGACCGCGCTAGCCGAGCGGGTGGCGGATATATACCTGGCTGATGCGCTCGCGCCCCCCGCCGCCGGTGCGCCCGCTACTCCGGAGCCGACGATCGAACTCTCGGAGGCCGAGCTCGAGCGGTTTGCCGGGCATTACTGGGACCCGCTGCTGCGGATTGCACGACAGATCGCGGTTAGGGACGGGCAGCTGGTGTACCGGCGCGGCCCCGGAAACGAGAGCCCGCTTGCCGCGCTGGATGCGCGAAGGTTCGTGATGCTAGACGTGCCGGTGCTGGTCGAAGTCGCGTTCCACGGCGACGATGCGCAGCGCATGACGGTGACCGTAGACGGCGACTCACCCAGCGAGTACGAGCGATACGAGCCGGCGTCACCCACCGAGAGCGAGCTCGACGCCTATCTGGGGACCTACGATAGTGACGAGGGGCTCGTGACCCGGGTTGGCCAAGTACTCAACCTGCACGCCCAGCACCAGGAGCCGCTCGCGTTGCGGCCGCTGATGAAAGACAGGTTCGCGTTCGGTTGGGGGTCGGTCGCGTTCGACCGCTCGCGCGGGCGTGTCACCGGCCTCGCCATCGACGCGGGCCGCATCTTGGGCGTGCGTTACACAAAGCAAGACTAGCCAGCGCGTGCTAGAAAGGCAGGGGTCAGTTGAGCGAGGCTGGCCTCGGTCGGGAACGGTCGGGTCCGCCGACAGCATCCGCGGCCGCTATCTGCCGCGATACGGTCCGAGGCCTCAGTGGGAGGATGACGCGGAAGGTGGCACCGGGACCTGGGCGGTCGGCCAGTTCGATCGTACCGCCGTGAGCCTCGACGACCTCGCGAGCGATCGCGAGCCCGAGGCCCGAGCCGATCTTCCGAGACCGCTCGACTTGATAGTACTTCGCGAAGACGTGGGGCCGGTGCTCGGCCGGGATCCCGGGTCCTGTGTCCGAGACTTCGATGATCGCCGTGCCCGGGCCGCCTCGGGCCATCAGACGTACCTCGCCACCCTCCGGCGTGAACTTCACCGCGTTCGAGAGCAGATTGCCCAGGACATCGTCGCGGATCAGGTCCACGTCCACAACGACCGGGGTCAGCGCCGAGTTCTCGACCGAGATCTGAAAGCCGATACCCTTGCGGGACGCGACGACCTCGAACGACCGCGCAACTTGCATTAGCAAGTTCTCCAGACGGATTTCGTCCAGCTCCATCCGGTAGTTGCCCGCTTCGAGGCGGCTGAGGTCCATCAGGCGAGTCACCAGCCGGGCCATGACGTGGGTCTGGTCGGCGATGGCGTTCAGAATCTCCTTCTGCTGGCCGGTCACCTCGCCGGCCAACTCCTCCTCGATCAGCTCCGCGTAGCCCTTGATCACGTTGATCGGAGCTTTGAGCTCGTGACTCGCGATCCCGACGAACTCCGCCTTCATCCGATCGAGCTCCGCCAACCGTTGGGTCATCGTGCGGAACGAAGTGGACAGGTAGCCGATTTCGTCAAAGCGATCGTAGGGCAGGTCCGCCGGAGCGCGGAAGGCTCCGTTGGCGACGCCCGCCATCGCGGATGCCAGCCGCCGGATCGGCGATGTGAGGGCGCCGGTCGTCCACAGACCTAGGGCCAGAGCGCCGAACAGACTGACGAGGGTGGTAACTAGGGTGGTAGTACGGGAGGCGCTGGAGATCGCTTCCGCACGCGCGAAGTCGGTCGCGGCACGGTGATCGATCGCCTCGGCCGCGTCCGCGACGCGCCGCTGCGCGGCGGCCATCTGGGGCTCGATGGCGGTGAAGGCGGCGGTCGCCGCTCGCAGCCGACCCTGAGCCACGAGGTCGTCAACCCCACGGGCGGTGGCTTCCAGCACCTCTAACACGCCGGCCAGGGGACCCGCGGCCTCGCCATAACCGGCTGCCTGCAGGAGGTCGATCTCGCCTTGCAGCCGCTCCAAGCTGCCCTGCGCATCCGCCCGCAGGGCGGGGTCGCCGAGCGCCACGTAGCTCCGCTCGAAACGGTCGAACTCCGCCAGCGCCGCGTCCAGTCGGCCGACCGCCAACGCCGCCTCGGCGTGCTTGCCACGCTCTTCCACCGCCATCTGGCGCAGCTCGTTCAGCCGGCCGGCGGCGAACAGCGCCGGCAAGATCAGCATCAGGGTCATCAGCGCGAACGCCGCGACCAGTCGAGCGCGAAGGCTCATGAGCGGTCCTGGCGCGTTCCGCTGCTCTGCTGTAGCAGCTTGCGAATCCGCTCGAGCTCGGCTCTGAGCGAGTCGGCCTGTTTCCGGGACAAGTGCAGCGCCTTGTGAACCTCGTTCATCTCACGCAAGGACGGCGTCCCGGGGTGCGCGGGTAGATCGCGCACGACAACGGGATACCTTGATTGTTGGCCGCAGCGGCTGTAGCGCGGCGCCACTGCGGAGAATGCCCAGGGATCTTCAACTGTGGACGCTCCCCGGTCCAGCGCCAGCAGGTAGAGGGCCTCCGCAGCGGAGACCCCGGCCGGCGTAGCATCCGGTAGCTGAAGGTAGGCCGCGGTCAGCCGGGCAGCCGTGTCCGGCGATCCCGCCGGGTTCCGCAGGTCCAACTCGAGCGTCGCCCATACGAGGACCGCCTCCCTGCCCCGCTCACCGCTGTCGCAGCGGGCCGCCTGCTTCCTCAAATCGGCGGTCGCAGCCTCGAAGTCACCGCCGCCCAGCGGGCCCGCGACATCGGGACCGCCGCTGGAAACCGGCCCGCACCCGGCCAAGGCCAGGAACGCGATCAGGGCACTAGCCCGCTGTGTCAGCCGTCGCCGCATCACAACGCCCCCGCCCCAACCGGGCACAGCCCGATGACTGTCATGAACGCGTCCACCACCTCCGGATCGAACTGTTCGCCCCTATTGGCCTCGATCTCGGCCACTGCTTCCGCCTGGCTCCAAGCTCGCTTGTAGGGACGCGAGTTGGTCAGCGCATCGAAGGCGTCTGCCAGCGATACGATACGCCCCACAAGCGGGATCTCGTTCCCGACTAATCCGTCGGGGTAGCCGCTCCCGTTCCAGTGCTCGTGGTGGCTGCGGGCGATCAGGGCCGCCGTATCCAGCAGCGGGAACCCGCTCCCGCGAAGCAACTCCCAGCCGATGATGGTGTGCGTCTTCATCAACTCGAAGTCCTTCTCCGAGAGCCGACCCGGACTAATCAGGATCCGATCCGGGATCCCGATCTTCCCCACATCGTGCAGCGGAGAGACCATCTCGATCAGCTCCACTTCGTGCCGCGGCAAGCCGAGGGCCTCAGCGATCTGGCCGGAGGCGCGGCCGACCCGCCGCGTGTGCTCGCCCGTCTCGTCGTCCCGATACTCCGCCGCCCTGGCCAGCCGGTACAGAATCTCCAGGCGCGCCGCCTCAAGCTCGCGGGTCCTTTCGCGCACGCGGTCTTCCAGCGAGCGGTTGTGCGCCTCGAGCGCCCGATGCAGGAACCGCGTCTCCAACAAGTTCTGGACGCGCAGCCGGACCTCTGCCGGACTCAACGGTTTTGCCAAGAAGTCCTTGGCGCCGCCGGCCAACGCGCGTCGCTTCGCGTCCTGTGAGCTATCAGACGTGAGGACCAGGATGGGGACGTAGACGCCTTCGGGGGTCCGCTCCTTCAGAACCGCCATCAGCTCGAACCCGTCCATCTCTGGCATTCGTAAGTCCAGGAGGACGATGTCGGGCTCGAATTCCTCGTAGATTTGTGGGGCTTCTAAAGGATCGGTGGTCGTGCGGAGATTGGTGTAGCCCTGCGGCTCCAGTACCTTGCGGAGCAGTTCGACGTTGGCCTCGTCGTCGTCAACCACCAAAATCCTGGCGCGGGACAGCTTCTGGTCCAACTCCGACACCCCCCAGGTCGGCGTTCGACAGCATATCTTCTTCCCCCTCCCGCCTTCCCCAGGCACCTATGTTCTGACGATTCAGCCGGCCATTTCGTCACAACCGCTCGGGTCTCCCCCAGCCCGAACAGCAGCAGGTCGAGCCGGAATGGCGGCGCGTCTGGCACATCAATTCAGCCCCAACGGCCGGCTGGCGAGCCCCGGCGCAACTTCTATCTTTGGGAGCGCTGTCGTTTCCTAATCGAGAGATGAGGAGCATGACCTACTGTCCGGACGATTCCACCCTTAGATACGTGCGAGAGGTCGCATGACCGAGCGCCCGCGCAGTCACCAGGCCTTCTTCGCCGAACTGAAACGGCGCAAAGTCTTCAAGGTCGCTGCGTTCTACGGCGGCGCCGCGTTCGTCGTGCTCCAGGTGGTCGACCTCGTCGTGCCCGCCCTCAATTTGCCGGAGTCGGTGATGACCGCGGCGGTCGTCGTGACGGTACTGGCCTTTCCCATCGCGCTCGCCGTGACCTGGGTCTTCGACCTCACACCCGGCGGCGTCAAGCGAACCGACCCAGCCCAATCGGGCGAATTGGAAGCGATCGTGGCATTGCCGGCCGCGCGTCGCTGGCCAGCCGGGCTGCTGGCGCTGGCCGGTACAGCGCTGCTGGCCGTCGGCGTGTGGTGGACCATCGAGCGCACCGGCGGCTCCGAGACGGGAAGCGGGCCGGGGATGAGCGACCGGCCACCGTCCATCGCCGTTCTTCCCTTCGTGAACATGAGCGGCGGCGAAGAGAACGAGTACTTCAGCGACGGAATCACCGAAGAGATCCTCAACGCCCTGGCCCAGGTGCCCGGCCTCAAGGTGGCTGCCCGCACCTCGGCGTTCCAGTTCAAGGACCGGCAACTAGACCTGCGGGAAGTCGGACGGCAACTGAGCGTCGCGACAGTGTTGGAGGGCAGCGTGCAACGCTCGGGCGACGATATCCGCATCACCGCCCAGTTGATCGATGCCGAGAGCGGCTTCCACATCTGGTCGGGCAAGTTCGATCGCCAGTTGGTGGACATTTTCGCCGTCGAGGACGAGATCGCCCGCGCCATTGCGGACACGTTGCGCGCACCGCTGGGCCTCGAGCCCGCCAGCCGACTGGTCAGCCGGGCGACCGAAGACGCTGAGGCCTACGAGCTCTACCTGCAAGGCCAGCAGATGTTGGGGCGGCGCGGCGCGTCGCTCTTGCGCGCCGTCTCGTTCTACGAGCGCGCCCTGGCCCGCGACCCAGACTACGCGGCCGCGCAGGCGGGCTTGGCGGAAGCCTACGCGCTGCTCCCGTTCTATGCGCTGGGCGACTGGGAGGAGTTCTTGACCAAAGCAGAAGCGTCAGCACGCCGTGCGCTGGCGCTCGACAGCACGATGGCGCGCGCCCACGTGGCGCTGGCCAACGTGCGGCGCGATCTATGGGACTGGGACACGGCAGAAGCGCACTACGAACGCGCCATCGAACTCGCCCCCAACGATGCCGAGGCAAGGCACCAGTACGCTCAGCATCTCACCAGGGTCGGCAGAAACCAGGCGGCTGTAGCACAAAGCTACCTGTTCTTGGAACTCGATCCGCTGTCGCCGATCCTGAATGCGGGGCAAGGTAAGATGCTGATGGACGGCGGCCGCTACCAGGAAGCCATCCGCTCGCTCAACAAAGCGATCGAGTTGGACCCGAACCTAGGCATAGCGCACATGTGGCTGATGAGGGCCAACATCATGACCGGTCGCTGGGACGAGGCCGAGCTGGCCGCTCGCCTCGGTGCCGCGCTCGTCGGCGAGGACCCGGCGAGCTACGCTACACTGGTGCGCGCCGTTGAGAACCCGGAGCTGAAGAGCGAAGCCCTGAGCATCCTCGAGACCGCGACGGACGAGTACTGGGCGCTGTCGCCGGGCGCAAAGGCTTATTGGTACATTTTGCTCGACGAGCACGAACTGGCCGTGGACGCGCTGGCACTCGTGACAGAAAAGGGCCTGGGCAATGCGACGTACTTCAACGACGCGATGCTAGATCCACTCCGCGACGACCCGCGCTTTCAGAATCTTCTCGAGCGCGTCGGGCTCGCTCGTTAGACCTTGACCGCTATCCCCCATATACAACCAGCGCCCTATTCGGTCGCGTGAAGTGCAGTCGAACGTCTGATTCCGATCCCAGCGCTCTCGCTGCCGTCGCGTAGAGCAGCGCCTGCAATCGGTAGTCCTGCGCGGTTGCTTTGACCTCGTCGGGGCCAATGTCATGCGTCTTGAAATCGACGATCCAGCTGGGGTCACCGAGGCGGAAGAGATCGAAGGCACCCGTCCGCCACTTACCCTGGGTAACGAACTGGACGAACGGCAACTCGCGATAGTGCTCCCCTTGTATGTACGATTTCCATTCGCCGCTCTTGATGACCTGTTCGATCTCGCTCTCCAGCGCGCGTCGATACTCCGTGTCGAGAGCCATCCGCTCTTCCAGCTCTGGCGAGTCAAGCGCGCCGATGGTTTCGTCGAGCAGCTCGGCGATATCGGCCTCCTCCTGAAGCTTCTCGAGCACACCGTGGATGACGACGCCACGAACCCAAGCGGGGATCTCGTCTTCGGGCTCCGACTCCGGCGCGAAATACCACGGCGGCGTGACACCGTGCCAGTATTTGAGTACCCATTCGCGGCGGCTGCGCTCGTGCGCCATCAGTTCGGTGGCGGAACGGAAGCGACCGCGCCGACCCATGCGCAAAGGTGCTACGAGAGGTGATGGCACCTCTCCTCCCTCGACATCCGCAAGCCACGACAAGTCTGGCTCCGGCGGCAAAGTTGGAATCTCAACGGCGGCGGTCGTGGTATGCACGGGAACATCGTCATCGAGGCCGAGCCTCAACCAGGCGCCGACACCTTTGGCCTTCTCGATCGGCCCAGCGAGAATGAGGCGATCGCGCGCTCGCGTCGTGGACACGTAGACCAGCCGGACCTCTTCAGCGTGCGCCTCGAGAGTCTCCCGCATGTGAAGCCGCCGCGCCCGGTCGCCTCGATCGTTCTTCGAGAGACACAGCACGGGACCCAGGTGCCGGTCGGTCCAACACTTGTTGCTCAGCTTGTCGTCCAGGCCACCGTCGCTGTCTATCAGGAACACGATTGGCCACTCGAGTCCTTTGGCAGCGTGTACCGTACTGATCGTGACGACATCATCGCCCTTGCTGTAGAGGGCGGCTTGGGGAATGCCCAGGTCCTGGTCTTCCCACCGGTCCCAGATTTCCAGAAACGTGCCGAGAGTGTGCTGCCGGTAGCCCTGCAGCAGCCTGAGAAACCGCTGGATGTTGGCCAGCTTGGGTTCGGGCTGGGGCCGCAGCATGATGTGAAGACGGTATCCCGTGCGGTCGAGCACCTCTTCCAACAGTTGATCGATGGGAAGGCGCGACCTTAGCTCCGCCATCTCTCCAATCACGTCGAGACCGATGCGCAGTGCCTCCCGTTCGATCTTTGAGATTTCGGCACTCTCCGGCGCGTCGAACCACTCGCCGTCTTTCAGGCAACGTAGAGCCTGGCGCAGCAGCGTGTCGCCGCGGCCATCGAGCCGAATACGGGCTATCGCTTCATCGCGAAGCCCGACGAACGGCGAGCGGAGATAAGCGAAGGCGCGGAGATCGTCGCGCGGATTCTCGAGCAGGCGCAGCACAGTCAGCAGATCGAGTATCTCCTGGCGACCAGTCATCCCGGCCTCGCCGGCCAAGTAGTAGCGGATACCGTAATGCTGCAGCGCCTTCTCGTAGTGCTCCAGGTGGCGTGAACGGATGAGGAGCGCGATGTCTCGGTAGGCGCATGGCCTCTGCTCCACACCATCGGCCCCGGGGTCTGGATTGACGATCATCGCGCCGTCGTCGACCAACTGGCGGATCTTCGCCGCCACCCGCTCGGCTTCCTGCTCGCGCCGCGGATTCGCAGTAGCGCCGCTCGCCTCGAGCCACTCGACGCCGGCCACGCCAGAGGGCCGGCGCGCAGGATATAGCTCAGCGTAATCGACTATCGTCTCCGGAGTCTCGGCCGCCAACAACGTAGCTCTTTCCGCCATCAGCGGACCGCAGATTCGGTTCACGACCTCCACGACCTCAGGGTCGCTACGGAAGTTGTATGTCAGTTCGAGTGGAGCCAAATCCGCATGGACCCAAGCGCATGCCTGGTTCCACACTGCGATGTCCGCGTGGCGGAAACGATAGATGCTCTGCTTGGGATCGCCGACCAAAAAGAGCTGCGGCGGCGTCGGTCCCGCGCTCACTGAATCATCCACCGCTACGTCGGGATCGGTGATGCCGGCGATGGCGAAAGCGATATCCTTCTGCGCCGAATCGGTGTCCTGGAATTCGTCTATGACAAGAAGCCGATAACGGCGTCGGATCCCTAGCAACGCCGGAAGCCCGTCCTCCGAGGTCAGCTGCGCCTGCGTGTCAAGGATCAGGCTATCGAAGTCGCGGACGTTCTCAGCTTCCTGGTAGCGCTTCCACTCGGTCAATGCCTCGCGCGCCATGCGGAAGGCGGCGATGCAGAAGCGGTCGGGCAGATCATCTTCATCGCTCCAGGTACCCGCCGCCTCGCGCAGCGCGTCTATGTCCAGCTCGCCATCTGCGCTCCAATCGGCGTAGCGATCGGGGTGCCAGCGCAAATCGCGCATCAGCTCCCGCACATAGTCCACCGCACCTTTCGTACGCGTCCAGCCTTCCACTCCGTACTTCTGGACCAAGGCGATGGCGTCCTCATCGCCGCCCTCGAGCGCCCTCAACACGACCTCGCCTACTACATCATCTTGATCGATCCGCGTCTCGCGTTCGTCGAGTATGCGAAAGGCGGGATCGATTTCGAAGCGCAGCGCGCCCTCGCGCAACAGGTCTCCGCAGAAGCTGTGGATCGTCCCAACCGTCGCGCGATCGAGATCCCAAACGAGCTGGGGCGCCTTCTTTTCGATCTCTTGTCGCAGCTTCTTCTTGAGGTCGTAGGCCGCCTTCTCCGTGAAAGTGATCGCGGCGACCTGCTCCAAGCCAAGCCGCCGCTCCTCCGGACAGCGGGGAATCTCCTCGCCGCTGTCTCCGATCACGCCGACATCGAGGCCCAGATGCCAGAGGATCTTCCCGATGACCGTGGTCGTCTTCCCCGTGCCGGCGCTCGCTACCAGCATGGTATGTCCCGCGGCCTGGATTGCCGCCGCCTGTTCGGCGGTCCACCTGAACTCACTCATCGAACCGGCAGCCTTGCTTGTACTCCGCCTTCACCCGAGTGACATCCAGGCCCGGCCAATAGTCGTTCCACTTCTGCGCCGCCTTCGCCTCGAATTTCCCGGCCCTGACTCGCGCGGGAATGCTGAACGCGATACCCAGCGCGCGATCGAAATTTTCATCTCGCCACTCGGCCTGGGCGGCCTCAGTGCACTTCTTTATCGAGCGGTAGCCCCCGGACACGACGCGCACGCCGAGTTTCTCTGCAAGAGCGGTCATGTAGATGGGAATCTGTACGACTCCACGCTCGTAATGCGTCTTCGCCGGTACTCTACCAGACTTGTAATCGAGAATCCGGTAGGTGGCGCTCTCGCCTTCGCCCGTGACGTCGACGCGATCGATGTATCCACGCACCCGCAGCTTCTGGGGCCTGCCCTTCAGGTCCCTGCCCGCAATCTCCACTGGCTCTTCGCCGCCGAACTCGTATTCGAATAAGTGCGGCCGCCAGTCACCGAACAGCGGGATCTCCCAAGCGAGATACTCTTCCAGCCGTTGAACCAGGTCGCGCTTCGATACGGCCCAGTACGCCGGCAGGCCAAGCCACCCGGCTTCCTCCTTCTCTTCCTCGGCAAACACTCGGGCGGCAACATCGCGGAGGAGTTCTGCCGCTCGCTCATCAAACGTGTCGGGGAAAGGTCCCTTCCGCAGCTCGGGATAGAAACGCTCGAGTATCTCGTGCGCGACGCCGCCGAACGTGAGGGCCGTCGTCTCCTCTTCCGCCTCCTCCAGTTCGTCCAGATGGAGCACGCGCTGCAACAGGTAGATGAACGGGCACTCGGCGTAGCCCTCCAATTGGCTGGCCGACCACACCCGATCGGGCCCAAAGCGCTTCGCTAGATAGTCGAGCAGCCATCGGTCACGTAACTCGCCGCTCCAGGGATTCAGCGTTCCGGCCTCGCGCCCGCACTCTGGACCCTCGCAGCGCTGCGTCTCGGCGTAGGCGCCGAGTAGAGCGTGACGCAAGGCCTCAGGCTCCGAGACCACAATCGAGCCCGGTTCCCTGCTCCCTTTTCGCTGCGCGAACCGTTCGGCGGCCAGGCAGCGCGCCTGGATCGGGCTGAAGGGGACAGGCCAAGTGTACTGTGTGCGAGGGATCTCTTTCGATGCTGCGTGCCGCGGCACCATCAACGACGGTAGCAGGGGGACGCCGTTCGCGTCGGCGGTTCGATAGGTGACGGTGACGTTTGGGTTCGCGGTCACCCCATGCCACAGCGCCCGTTCGCGCTGAAGCCATGCATCCCGATGTGTAAGCGGCAACCCCTGCTTGGCCAGAGCGCGTCGTTCTTCCTCGGAGAAGATGACGCCGCTGGGCGCCCGCCGTGGGAACTCGCCATCGTTGGCATGGACGACGAACGTGTGCTTGAACGGAAAGAGCGCCGCTTCGTGGGCCTCCACGACCTGTACCCCCGTCTTAAGCGGTGTCGTGAGGGCTAGCTCGTTCGATTCGAGGAAACGTCGCAGCCTTGCGTACCAGTCGCCCGGCTCGATTTCGTCCTCGCTCCCGCCGCTCTCGGGCCACTCCTCCAGCATGCGGCTGAGCCGCTCGACCCCTCGCTGGTCAAGCCGCACGACTTCCCAGCGCTCACCGTGTTCGTAGCAGATCCGGCTGCGGAAACCGAAGATCCCCGGTTTCAGCATCCGGCGCGTGAGGGTCACCCAAGACCGTAGCGGCCGTGCGTCGTCCAGCCACTCCACCTGTCGGCGGAACTCGTCGAACGCTTTGCAGTCTCTATCCAGTCGATCGGAATACAGCCCCTCGCGCTTGTACTCCCAGTCGTTCTCGGCGGTCGTCACCAGCTCCTGAAGCCGGCACAGTTGGATGCTCCAGCGGTCGAGCCCCGCAACGCGACGCTTGCGCGCGAGGTAGTCGATGGAGCGAAGGTCGATGTCCACATCAAAGTACGAGCTGGCGAGCACGCTACGAAGCGGCCGGTAGGTCCAGCCTCGTGCCGCCGCTCGGAACAACGCCAGCACCGCCTTCAATGCGGGAATCTCGGCCAAAGGACTTCTGATCCGCGCCGTGTTGGGGACGCCGGCAGCATTCAGAATCTCATGGGCCCGTTGCGTGTCGTCGCGGCCCGTACGCGCCACCACCGCAATCTCGTTCGGCGCGCAGGTATTCGCGGCGAGAAGCTCCTTGACCCTGCAGGCGACCCACTCGAACTCGCGCCGCCCATCGGGGACGGGTTGCACAATGACGTCGGCCGGCGGCTCGCCTTCGAGCACTTCGACAACGGCGCCGAACTCGTTCGCCTCGAGCCTGTCCACGAACCCGGTCGAGACGTAGAGCGTCACGTCGATGTCGGTCTGAGCGGCGAACGCGTCGATCAGCTTCCGGCGCGTGCGGCGTGAAGTGAGGCCGTGGACATGGAGCTTCTCCGCGCCACGTAGTACGTCCGGCAGGCGGTCATCGGCGATTTGGTCGGCGACCAGCGAGTGGATCTGACGCGGATCATAGAGGCCGTCACCGGCGAGCGTTTCCAGGTATGTACGGAAGACGCCGGCAATCCACGCGTTGCGGCAGCGTGAGAAGTCATCTCCGTCCAAGCCCTCCAACGCCGAGTTCAGCTGTTCCGGCGTCACCCCCTCCGGCAACAGCTCGCCGAACAGCGAGTCGAGGCCGCTGACGATGCCCGACCGCTCGGCCAGCGCCCCGCCGATCCCGCACTCGCTACTCTGTTCCCTCGCTAGCTGCCCGATCAGCACCCGCCGGCGAAGCAGCCCGATCCGCTTCTGGCTGATCCCGAACAGTTCGGGCAGATCGGAGAAGAAGGCGATGGGCGGCGCCAGCCACCCCGGCAGCCCGCGACTCGCCGCCTCTATATATATAGCGTCACGTTGAATGCGGTGCGTGAACCAGACGAAGGCGGAGTGCGAGCTCGGCCCGACCGAAGTACCCAGTTGGCCCAGGAACCTATCCGTCAGCTCCTGCCAGAGTCGCTGATTGCTAGGCGCTGCACAGAATCGAACCGCCAAGACGACCGTCCCTCACAGTGAATGGCCCATGGCCAATATGAGATACCGGTCTGACAATCGGATATCGGGGCTTGGGTGATGGGCCTGTGGGGTGAACATAGACGCGTTCCGACCCGCCAGGTCAAGTGGCAGCGCGGCGGCCGGCCGCACTCCATCACAGCTTGAAGCGTTTGCGGATGTATTCCGACACCACATCTCTGGCGTACGCCAGCACTTCCTCGGGCGTGTCCTCCGGCTCGCACATCTCTGGCGTCTCGACCACGTCGGTCACCATCTCGTCCCACCAGGGCGCGGACAAGACGCTCTGGCTGCCCTCGGGATTGAGACCTGCCGCGGTCATGTCGGCCACCGAAGGTGCGTCGAATCTTATCGCGATGCCGTCTGCTGCGCCTTCGACCTCGAGCTGAACGCGCTGGCGCAGGAACTCCATGATCTCTCGCAATTCATCCGGTTTCATAATCGGCTACCCTCAGTCCTATTGGCGTCTTAGAAGGGGCTAGGGTGCACATAGATGCAGACCGATCGGCTCAGGTCAAGTGGCAAGTACGAGAGACCCTTGGGCTCGATCACATCAGGTCTACGCGGGGTGGTCTCTCGCGGTTTAACGGTTGACGAGAACCGCCGGACATCACGGATGTAAGGAATCCTTTCAGCGGTACGATACTCCACGTGCTCGTCACAACCGTTCGGCGAACACAGTCGACGAAATCCCTATTTGGATAACTGGCTACGCAAGAGCTCGATCGCACGATCGAGCGCCGGATCCCTGCCCTGCTGGAAGTCCTCGACCGTCGGCTCGACGAAGATATCGGGCGTGATGCCGATCCCGACGAAATCGCGCCCGTCGGGATAAGTGTCCCGCTTGGTGCAGATGTTCGCGCGGCCACCACCCGGCAGCTCGAGCGAGAGCGGCTGCCCGGTGCTTCCGCCGCTCGGCCGTCCGATCGTCGTGATCTGAGGGATCGCTTCGATAGCGACGAGAAAATCCTCGGCGGCGGAGAACGTCGCGTGCTCCTGCAGCACGACCGTCGGCACGATGAGGCGGCGTCCCTCCGCCGGCGGCACCGCTCCGTGCGTGCCACCGCGCCAGGCATTCATCTGGTTGTAGTCCTGGTAGCGCTCGGAGAACCGGCCCCATGCCTTGTAGGCGGCGACGTGCTCGCGCGTCTTCCAGGCGGACGCCTGCAGCGTGTCGTCGGTCAGATAGGCGGCGATGCCGTACCCGTTGTTGCTGTTGCCACCGCCGTTCTTCCGTATGTCAACGATCAGGGCCTTCGCCCGATACAGGTCCGGGAGCGCCGCCTCGAAATCTTCGACCACACCGGCGTCGTTGAAGGTGTTGAGCGCGACGTACGCGATGTCTTCATCCAACCAGCGCAACTCGAAGCGCTGACGCGTCGACTGAGTGGGCTCCACCCATTCATCATCGCGAGTCCGCCGATCGCGCTTCAGAGTCGACTCGCGCCGCTCGCCGTCCGGTACCCATTCATCATCGCGAGTCCGCCGATCGCGCTTCAGAGTCGACTCGCGCCGCTCGCCGTCCGGTGTGACGTATGTGATCCGAACCGTCTGATCGGGCGGCCCGTTGAGCGCCGCCGCCAGTATCCTGTCGATACGGTCGTGCTCGGTGCTGGAGAAGGTGTACGGCCCCCGTTCCCGCATAGCGCGCTCGGCCGCCGGCTCTCTGTCTATCGTCTCGATGACCGAGTGGACCGGGATCTCGCTCTGCAATGAGCGACCCACGTTCGTCACCATTACCTTGCCCTGAACGTTTTGGGTCAAGACCCACGGGTAAGACTCGAACTGGCCCGCCGGCGCTGAAAGCCAGACCGACGTGTGACCGTCCTCGAGCAGCGCGACGAACCGCTTCAGCTCCTGGTAGTAGTCATATGTGGACTCGGTGGCCAGTACCTGCGGAATGAACGCCCGGTAGGCGCTGTCCCAATCCAGGTCCGGCACCTGGTCGAAGAAGGCGAAGTTGTAGTTCGCCTCCTGCCAGAGGAGAGAAAGGCCAAAGAGCTTTTCGCCCTCCGAGAGATCAGGCGGCGGCGAAGGTCGCTCCTGCGCAGCCAACGCGGATGCCAGAGTCATACAGAACAACAGACAGCCTGATAGGTATCGCCGTTGGATCATGGTTCTCGCTCCGATGTCGAGTGGCCTACTGCGTCGGGTGGTTAGACAACGCGATGACCGAAATGGTTTGTGGCGTCTCCAGGTTGGGAACTAACTCGAGTGGCCGCCGCCGGCATCTGGCGAGTCGGCGACACTGCAGGGCCTGTTGATCACCTCAGGCCCGTACGAAGCGTTACTTGCTTGGGGCCGCCGATGATGAGGCCGGCGAGATCACGGAACCCAACAAGCC
The DNA here is from genome assembly GCA_039588015.1 of Gemmatimonadota bacterium. GTDB lineage: Bacteria > Gemmatimonadota > Gemmatimonadetes > Palauibacterales > KS3-K002 > JASFMO01. The sequence continues at coordinate 18,397 of JBDHAS010000065.1, forward strand.
GGATGTTCGCTCGGGCCAGGGTCTTTTGGATGCGGGGATCGCACAGGGTTCGGATCTCCACTTCCCGCACGCCAGCGTACGAGGAATCGAGCTCGCCATCGTGGTAGCCGGGGTGGCAGACGAGTTCGGTCACGCTTCCGGCGACTTCGGAGTTCAGTAGACGGATCAAGTTATCGACGCTCACCTGTTCTGGGTGGTCCTCCCCACCCCACTGGCCGTAGAAAGTGGTCAGGCAGTGTACCAGAGAGTGGCCCCGCACAGGGACGCCAAGCTGACGCGCCAGTTCGAGCACGTGGCGTAGAACGTCGGGTCGCCGGTGCACGTCGCGGTGAGAGTCGATGTGGGTAGGAAGGCCGCCCGTGAGCCACTCGAAGCGATCGAGTTGTTGCAGCGTCAAGGAACGTAGGTCGGCTTGCCCCCCACGGTCATACTCCAGATGCAAGCCCACGCTCAGGTGCGGTAGCTCGCGCGCCACGGTTGCCGCCTCCTCGGCGGCGGGGCGGTCTACCATCAGGCTCGCGCTCGTGAGGATCCCATCACGGTGAGCCTCGACGATCCCTCGGTTGACCCCGGGGCTCATTCCCAGGTCGTCTCCGTTCACGATCAAGTATCGCGTAGGGCGCTGCTCGGGCATCGTGTCCGTTGGCGGGGTCGCGGCGGTTCAACGCTAGCGACTTCCACCCTCCCGGTTGCGGGCCGTCGCTACGCTCGGCCCTCCGTGTTGTCTAGAGCGGCATCCAGAACGCCCTCCAGCACGCGTTGCGCATCAAAGTGCGTCTCAGCGATAGCGCGGGCGGCGTTGCAATGGCGCTCGTAGTCCGCGTTGATCTCCTCCAACGCTTCGACCGCCTGGACCGGTGTCCTAAAGCGAAACAGACCCTCGCCGGAAGGCAGGTACGAGCTGCGTCCGGTGTTCTGCACGACGGCCGGTTTGCCGCTCGCCAGGTAACACAGCGTTCGGTCGCTTATCCAGGCGTTGCGGAATGCAATGCAAGACGGTTTGGCGCAGCTGAACTCGCCGCGCGAACCCCCTATGTAGGCACGGTAGGCTTCGGGCGTACCCGCCACCTGCCGCGAGTCGCGGACTCGCCAACGGTGTCGTTCGAGTCGCGCGCGGTCAGCCTCGTCGTCCGCCACAAGGAACAGCGCGAGCTCGAGCGGCTGGCGAGTGCGGAGCGGGAGATCCACGAAGCGGAGAAACGACCGGCGCTTGGTATTGTCGCGGAGCACGGTCTTGCCGTTCTCGTTGAGCTCCAACCAGTCCGCCGACGACCAGCTCGATACGGTGGTGAACGCGGCGCAATTCGGATCGTATGCTACCGGCCAGAGGTCGAGACATATTGGCGGCCTGACTTTGGTCCACCGCAGCCCGCAGTCGGGAACGCGTGTCCCGCGCATTCCCACGGTCTCCCCCGTCGTCAAATAGCGGTCGTGAGGTGGGACGTCGAGCTGCCCAGCGCTGATCCAGAACTGGAGGAGCCCCGGATCGATGTCCACCAGTGCGGTGCGTCGTGCCCAACTCAGCAGCCGCCGGTCGATTGCGTAGTGGAAATTGAGCACGAGGTCCGCTCGACGCAGTACTGCCTTCGCGGAGGACGAGCCGGGTCCGACGAAACGGATCGAGCCGGGGGCTCCCTCACGCGTCGGGTCGATCGTGTAGAGCAGGGTCTTCTCGTCGAGGCCAAACCGCTTCATTCGACGCTTCAGTGTCGCGGCGAGTTGGGCCTCACGCTCGGGATTCGCCGGGCCGATCTGCTCCAGCCAGTACACGTCGCAGCCCAATTGCCGCAGCCCGTGAGCGTACTGCATGTAGACCCAAAAATGTCCCCCGCCCTCCGGGAAGTTGGCCACGTTGCACGCGGAGACCACGACCGAAGTCACGCTACCTCCCTCGCTCTCCGGCCTCGATCCCGTCGCTCCCATCGGGCAACGGAGGACCCAGCGCCTCGAACCACTGTCCGATCTCCACGAGGTGGCGGGCGCCCCACTCCTCTCCCTCTTTCAGAGCGATCACAGGCCACGGAACGCAGCTCGCGCAACGCGCGCTCTCGGCTGTATGGAAGAGTAGGTTCAACTCGTCGACCGCCGGCAACTTCCAGCCCTGGGCTTCCACAGCCTCCCGGTAGCGCTCGAGGACCCACCTCCGTTCTTCCGCGGGAGTACGGTAGACGACGGTGGAAAGGTCGTAACTGGCCGGCCCCACGCTGATGTGATCCCAGTCGATCAGTTGCGCGCGGATCCCGTCACCGTTCGAGGTCAAGAAGATGTTCTCGGGCCAGAGGTCGCCGTGCAGCAACGTATCGGGTCCTCCCACATCGGCCATGGCCTGAGCACGACGCGGCGCGTCTTCCAGCAGATCGTACAGCTGCCCGAGCAAACGTACCCGGGCCACTTCAGTGTCCCGCGGCAGACTGCAAGCGGCACCGTTCAATGCTCCGATCGCGTCGTGGACGCTGGTGAAGAAGAAGTCGATCCCGTGGTCGCGCGAGTGGCGCCGGACCTCAGGCAAAATGGAGTGCCGCGCGGCTCGGGTGTGGAGGGTAGCGACGAGGTCGATTGCTGCCTGCATGGACGATCGCGACCGGCGGACCGCGAGCGACTCGCTGCCCAGATCTTCGTAGACATGCCACACCCACAGGCCCCGGCGTTCCGCCGCAGCAGCGAGCAGCGGGGCGCAGCGGTCGCCGAGACCGAGTTTAGGGAGCCACCGTTCGATCGCTAGGCGATCACGTTGCGCGATTGAGGGCTCGTGCCGCTTGAGAATGACGGAGCGGCGACTGGTTTCGCTGCCGATCCTCAGCCTGTAGACGCCTTCCTGAAACCGCTGCAAACGCATCGTTTGCGCAGAATCGGCGTTTGCGCCCAGCAAATCCTGCACGACGGCGCATACCTCGTCGGCGCCGGGCTCTCGCCAGCGCTGGAGCCGCCGTCGAAGGCCAGTGCGGACATCGGGAGCGTTCATCCCGCAACCCCGCTCTGCCCCGTAGACCGACGGCTCTCAGTGGTCGTCGGCCTGCCACTTGCGCGCCTTGATCCTCGGGCCCAGTCGAGGGCTTCGAGGGCGTGCATCAACTCGGCCCGGTAGAGCCGCATGTTCGTGACGAACCCTGACGCCCAGTCGTGCGCGAGATTGTTGGACTCCCAGTCGAGCGCCGCCATGGCGCGGAACACGGTCCCCGTACTTGCCAGCCGCCGCAGCGCTTGGAGGTTTAAGTGGAACCACCGCTCGCGCACAACTGAGAAGTAGCTATCGAGGTCGGGATTGGCCGAGAGGTACGTCGACGGTACGGTCACCTGGGCCAAGTCGACGGCGGGGACACCCCAGCCGGCGTCCTCCCAGTCGAAGACCTCGATCGCGGAATCGGACTCGCCGGTGTTCACCCGCAAGTTCTTCCCGTTGAAGTCCCCGTGGACCAACGTCTCAGGCGCGCCGTCGAGAGCCTCGCGTAACTGATCCCAGCCTTCTTCGAGCTCGTCAAGTTGGACCGTCAGCTCTTCGAGGAAAGCGAGGTCCTCCGAGGTCAGCACGGGGTTGTCGGAGTTCGCGCCGATTCGCTCTCGAGCTGACCTCAGGTGCTCCAAGTAGCGCGCCGGGCCGGCGTCGCGCAGCCGCCCCATCGGGCGAGCTGGCGCAGCGGAGCTATGAAGCAGGCCGAGCCAGCGGCCCGCCCTTGCGCGGTGCTCGGCGAGGAAGACCGAGAATTCCTGCCCGGTCGCCTCCTCGAGAAAGAGCCAGCCGGACCGCCCGTCCGCATCCTCCACGCACCCGTAGTAACGCAGCATCGGCAGGGCGAGCGACGAAAGGATCTCCTCGTGAACGGTCCGTTCGATCTCGGCATCCGCAATGCGGCATCGTTTGGCGGTGATCGCGCATCCGTTCGGCCCTACACCCTCGAGCCGGAAGACCATCGTCTTGCGCTCTCTGCTCAGCTTGCCGTTCCACCTCTTCAAGGGAGTGATGCGTTGCGGCAGCGGGAGGTCGCTGGACAGCTTGCTCCACGCCAGAACGGCGGGATGCCTCAGCAGGCTGGAGCGCGGCCGGAGCGGCACCGCCGCGGGCCGTGAGGGCGCCGCTACCGCAGCGGGCGTCGTCGTCGGTTCGGAGACGACCCGACCCCTCTCCAACACGAGGAGCGAAGTGCAGCCCTCCAGCAGACTCGGCCGATGCGTGATGAGGATGACCGTCCGCGTGCGCATCAGCCGGAGCGTCGCGTCTCGGATCACCGCCTCGGTCCGCGGGTCGACAGCGCTGGTGGGCTCGTCGAGGATCAGCACCGGGCTGTCCTTTAGGAAGGCGCGAGCAAGCGCTATGGGAGCCGCTCGATGAACTCGTTCGCGTTGGCGGCCTCGGCCGCCGCCACAATCTCTTCCCGACTGGCCTCAGGCACCGCGTACGCGATGTTCTCGGCTATGCTCATCGAAAACAGCACCGGGTCTTGCGGCACCAGGGCGAACTGACGACGCAGATCGTCGAGCCGGTAGTCGCGAAGATCGACGCCGTCCAGATAGACCGCGCCGGCGGTTGGGTCGTACAGCCGGGTGAGCAGACTGGTCAGTGTGCTCTTGCCGGCACCCGTCGTCCCCACGATCCCCAGGCGCGTGCCGGGCTGAATGTCCAAGGACACGTCGTGCAGGACGGGCCGGTCCGGACCGTAGGCAAAAGACACATTGCGGAACGCGACCGAACCCTGGGCGCGGGAGACCGGTCTCGCGTCCTCCCGCTCAGGGGGATCGGGGCGCTGGTCCAACAGAGCGAAAGCTCGCTCGGCGCTCGCGAGATGGCCCTGGAGGGTGGCGCTCTTTCGAGCGATCGTCTTCACCGGCTGGTACAGCTTCGCCAGGTAGCCCATCACTAAGAGAAGGTCGCCTAGGGATAGGATTCCCGCCTGAACATGGCCGATCCCGATGAATAGGACTGTGGCGGTGCCCGCCGCGGTGAGCAGGCCGACGTGTAACTCGTACCGACCCTCGAGGAGTGCCACTTGCAGACGGCGTCGCATCGCTCTGCCGAGGCGATTGGCGAAGTGCTCCGCCTCCCGTTCCTCTTGTCCAAACGCCTTGACGACGCGAAGGGCACCGAGCGCTTCGTGCACGACCGATAGTGCGCTGCTCTCGCGCTTCCTCACCCGACGCGACTGCCGGCGCAGGCGCGGGCGGTAGACCCCCGATAACACGGCCAGCAGCGGCGAGATCGCCAGGGCGACCAGCGCGAGCTGCCAATCGATCCGCGCCATAACGTAGATCATTCCCGCCAGCGTCACGACCGCGCTCACGAAGGGGATGAACCCGTCGATGATGATATTCCGGATGGCGGGCGCATCGGTCTGGAGACGGTAGACCGAGTCCGCCGTCCCGGTCGCATCGTGGTAGGAGAGCGACAAGCGTTGGAGGTGTCGGAAGAGACGAGCCCGAAGCGCGAGCGCTAGGCGCTCGCCAGCGGCGGTCGACAGGTATTTCTGCGCGAGCGCTTGCAGCTGACTCAGCAGTGCGATCCCAAGCACAAACGCCGCGACGAAGACGAGCAACCCCATCGTCGAGCTCGTGATGAAGGCAGGGAGAGCCGCGTCGAGGATTCCCGGGAGCGGCTGCCCGTCCAGCACGTTGTCCACCGCGAGCTTAAGCGGGAGCGGCTGGAGCAGCGCCAGCGGGCTGGCGAGGACGCTCACCGCGAACAGCCCGGCGATGAGGGGCCACGACGAGCGCGCGTGGCGCGCTATCTGCCCAATCAGCCCCAGTTCGCCCGCCCGAGAGGCCGCCATCGCTAACTCTCGTCCTCTCGCCGAAGGGCCTGCTGGATGGCCGCCGATGCGGCACCACATTGCAACGTAGAGCGGAGCGCGAGAGCGGCGGCGACGGCGCCGAGGATCACCGCGGCAGCGGGGACACCGTCGAGCGCCGCCGCGGCCGCGAGGACCGCGGAGGCCAACGTGAGCGCCACGCCGGTTGACGGAAGGCGGGGCCACCAGCGATATCGCTGGAGCTGGGCGCCCGCCCCGTGATCCTCGACGGCGACGATCAGACGAGCGGCGCCAAGCGCTCCACCGACCACCTCCAGATCCCACCCATCCCAATCGCCGCCACGCCACACCACAGCGCCCATGCTCTTGAGTTCCCGCTCGATAGAGCGGAGCCTGCCCTCGTGGTCCTCACCGCGCTCTGTCCAGTGCGCGATTGCCCGCGGCCTAGGTAGGCACGGGAATACGCGGCGGAGCTTTGAGCCCCGGCGGACCTTGAGACGCCCGCTCAGCCGCGCGAGAGGATGGAGCAGATGGAGCAACGTTGTCATCAAGCGCATTGCGAGATAGCGAGGTGCGAATCGAGAGCGGGGGCGCACGCTGGCGAACGATGCGTGCGCTGTGCTCAACGAAGCCTGAACGACGGGCACCAACATCGTAACCGCCAGGATGGGCAAAGCCAGGAGCAGCGGCCGCCAGAGCAGACCGAGCGCGGACAGGCCGCCGAGGATGGGGATGGCCAGATACCACTCCGGCATCAGCGGAAGCGAGTAGAGCGTGCTCGGCCCGGACTGATAGAGCCGTTGGAAAGGCGCCGCGCCCCAGGTGCCATGAAAGATGCGTCCCCGAGAACCGTTGAGCGGCTTTGTCAACGCGCGGCTATAGATGCGCCCGGCCCAGGAGAGCTGGCCGCTGCCGTTGTACTTTTCCGGCCACTTGTGCTTGAGCAGGGCCTCGGCCTGCCCGTAGCCCCGCTGCTGTTTCCAATAAGCGAACGCCGAGTCGCGCCGGTGATGCCAAACCATCGCCGCCGGGTGGAATCCCAGCGTCCAACCGCGCTCCTGTAGCTGCCAGCATACGTCCACGTCGTCACCAGCGACGCGGAACTGCGGGTCGAACCCGCCGATCGCTTCCAGGCGGTCCTTCCGAAACGCCATGTTGCAACCCGGTATGTGCTCTGCCACCTGGTCGGAGAGGAGCACGTGCGTCGGTCCGCCGGGCGCATTGGCGATGCAGTCCGCAAGCAACCCGTCGCTCGATGGAGGGATGTTGGGTCCCCCCACGCCAGCGTGGTCGGTGGTCTCGAATGCGGCAGCGAGGTACGAGAGCCACTGGGGATCGGGGTATGCATCGTCGTCGAGATAAGCGACGATGTCGCCCGCGGCTGCGGCCAAGCCGGTGTTGCGCGCGCTGCTCAGCCCCTGGTTGGCAGTGCGGATCAGTCGTACGTCGTATTCCCGGGCGATCTCCGCGGTGCCGTCGGTGGAGCCATCGTCCACCACGATCACCTCGAAGTTGGGGTAGTCCACCTGGGCCATCCTCTCGAGGCACTCGCGGATCGTTCGCGACCCGTTGAGCGTGCAGATCACGACCGAGATGCGCGGCCATTGCCACGGCGGGAACGGGATTTCGCGGAAAGTATTACGGACCGCGGCGAGTCCCGGTTTGGGCTGCCGCTCGCGATCGGTAATCCCGAACGCCCAATCATCGACTTGGGCGCCCGCGCGATGCCACTCGTCCGTCCACGCGAACACGAAGACACCCGCACAGCCGCTCGCGAACGCGGTGCGGATCTGCCACTCGAGGCTGCGTGCCTGCCGGTCGACCCCGTTGCGAAGGCTGTCGAGTCCCACCTCGCTGAGGATCAACGGGCGATCCGATGCGATGTTCTGGAGACGTGCGACGTAGGACTCGAGCGCATCTTGCTGCTCGAGGTAGACGTTGTAGCAAACGAGATCGAGAAACGGGAGCTGGAGATATTCCGTTGACGGGTAGTTGACGTAGGTGACCAGACCCTCGGGATCTTCCTGCCTAACCGCCCAGTAGAGCCGCTCGAGGTACTTTTCGACCAGACGACGCCCGTACCACCTAGCGACGAGCGTGGGTATCTCGTTGCCCAGGGCGTAACACAGCAACGCCGGATGGCCGGCGCATTGCTGCACCCGCTCGCGCAGCACGCGCTCCGGGTCGAGGTCGCGCCGCTTATCGATGACGAAGCCGAGATGCTGTTCCGCCGACAAGCCCACCATGACCCAAAGGCCGTGTCGGTGCGCGGCGTCGAGCAGCGAGACTGGAGGAGTTGTGTGCGGGATCCGAACGGTGTTTATACCGTTGGCGGCCATCTGGGCGAAATCACGCTCAATGATGGCGAGGTCGTGATACTCGTTCCCCTGAGCGTCCGGGCGAAAGGCCCCGTAGGTAACCCCTCGTACGTAGATTTTCTCGTCGCCGGCAAACAGGAACTTGCCGCCGACACGTGGCCGGCCACGCGACCGGGAGTGGGCAGATGTGTCCGTCCCGGCTGTCTTGGCTTCCAAGCTGGCACCCCCCGGTGACGGGAACCGGGTCTAAGAGCGAGTTGAAATAGAACAGAACGCTGCAATGCTAGTGCCTGAAGTACGCTTCTCCGGGTCGCACGGCCCAAACACTCATTTCTGCATACACTTAGATCCGCTAGAGCCGAGGCGATGTTCTTCGGTGCAGTGATGCATGGAAGAATCAGAACTGTTCTTGGTTGTAGCGCAGGAACAACGAAGGCCGGTTTCGGTCTGTCAGACAGTGAGAGGCGCCCGCGACGCCGCTCCACTGGCTCACCTTATCGGGATAGGCCTATCTTTCTAAAGCACAGCAGACACGGAGGCGGGCCATGTTGAGGCGAGCCGCGCTGGTGTTCGCAGCGTTCCTCTTGCTGACAGAGATTGGGGGGTGCGCGGGGAAGCAAGCCGACCCCGAACCCGCGGAGGCCGATTCCGGGCCGAGGGCGACCGTCGTGGTCGAGAACAACTACGCTGCCAACGTCAACGTCTATTTAGCTCGGGGACAGACGCGGGCGCTGCTGGGAAACGTCGGCACCATGAGGCAGCGGACTTTTCAAGTTCCGGCCTACGTTCTGGTTGGTGCCTTTGCGGACGTGAACGTGGTGGCCGAAGCCGCTGGCGAAGGTACCTTCGTTTCCCAGATGGTGCGGCTTACGCCCGGGGATGAGATCAAGGTATTCCTGACAGATCACCTTCAGCGGTCCTGGATCACGATTCGCCCGCAGTGAGGTGCCCAATCGGGCACGTTCCGCCCGAGAGCTGAGCGAGGCCGTCGATCCTTGCCGCCTCCCTCCGTGGGAGCCACTTTCTGCTTTCACTCAGTGTTGACCTCGAACACCCAGAATAGGCAATGGAACGCTCAGTCATCGCGGCGCTCTGCGTCTTCGCTTTGTCGTCCGCCTGCTCCGACACCGAGCAATCCCCGGTTGCAGACTTTTCCGGCTGGAGAGACGGAGGGGTCTGTTATGAGATCTTCGTCCGCTCGTTCTACGACAGCGACGGCGACGGCATCGGTGACCTCGAAGGCGTGATCCAGAAACTCGACTACGTCAACGATGGCGACCCCAACACACGCAAGGATCTGGGGGCGCGTTGCATCTGGCTCATGCCTATAGCCGCAGCGCCCAGCTATCACGGTTACGACGTCAGCGACTACTACCGGGTCGATCCGAGGTACGGCACGAACGAGGACTTCAAGCGCTTGGTTGCGGAAGCGCATCGGCGCGATATCCGAGTGCTGGTCGACATGGTGATCAACCACGTCTCGAGCCACCACCCATACTTCAAGCACGCGTTGCTGTATACCGATTCTCCCTACCGAGAGTGGTTCCGTTGGTCCGACGTCCCGGGCCCGAACAACGAGTACGGAGACAACAACTGGCGCCGCTCGCCGGTACGCGAGGAGTACTACTACGGATTCTTCTGGTTCACCATGCCGGACCTGAACTGGGAGTCGGCAGCCGTGCGCGAAGAGATGAAGCGGGTCGCCACGTACTGGCTGGAGGAGATGGAGGCCGACGGCCTGCGGCTGGACGCCGTCCGCCACCTGATGGAAAGCGACGACGGCCTGGCCACCAACGTGCCCAGAAACCACGACATGATGAGGGAATACGCCGCGCATATCCGGGAAGTAGATCCGGACGCGTTCACCATCGGTGAGGTCTTCGACAGCACCGATGTGCTGCTCGCTTACTACCCCGACCAATTGGACGCCTATTTCGCTTTCGAAGTCGCCGACGGGATTCTCCGTGCCGTGCGGTCCGGATCGTCCAACGGGCTTCTCGAATCGGTGTTACGGCTACAGGAGGCGGTGCCGGCTAATCGCTGGTCGCCTTTCCTCCGCAACCACGACCAAACGCGGACGCTGACTTTTCTGGAAGGCGATATCGCTCGGGCGAAGTTGGCGGCGAGCCTGCTCTTCACCCTTCCAGGTATCCCCTTCGTCTACTACGGCGAGGAGATCGGCATGACCGGCGACAAGCCGGACCCGCGTATACGGACGCCCATGCACTGGAGCCTCGACCCAGCGGCCGGCTTCACCGACGGTGTGCCTTGGGAGCCGCTGCAGCCAGACTCGTTCACCGCCAGCGTTCAGGCAATGGACGCAGATCCGAACTCGCTGCTGAACCTCTACCGCGATCTGATCCATCTGCGCGCGCAGAACGGGGCGCTTGGGTCGGGCGAGTTGGTCGCTCTGGATGCCGGCACCGAGGCCGTAGCTGCCTACTTGCGACGGACAGGAGATGAGGCCGCGCTGGTAGTCGCCAACCTCACGGAATCACCGCTTCCGAGCGTAGCGCTTTCCTCCGCTGCGGACGTCTTGCCATCGGGATCGTACACGTTGGACGTTCTGATCGGCGAACGCGAGGCGGCTCCACTGCAAATCGGGAGCGACGGCCGGGTGCAGGGCTACGTGCCCCTAGCGTCACTCGCCCCTCTTCAGGCGTACGTCTTCGACATCACCAGCGAGGCCCGATGAAGTACCTCAGCCTGACTCTCCTGATCATCGCCGTCGCTTGCGTGAGCGACGCTCCCGAGTCGAATCTCGACGTGCCGGTCTGGACGAAGGACGTCGTATGGTACCAGATCTTCGTCGAGCGCTTTCGCAACGGAGATCCTACAAACGATCCCACACTGCACGATATGGACGGATCGTGGCCGTTCGTGCAGCCCGAAGGGTGGGAGCCGACACCGTGGACCCAGGACTGGCACCGCCAGGAACCATGGGCCGAGGCCACCGGTGAGGAGTTCTACCTAACGGTTCAACTGCGTCGCTACGGCGGTGACCTACAAGGCGTCTTCGATCAATTGGACTACCTGCAGGACCTCGGCGTGAGCGCGTTGTACCTCAACCCGATCAACGACTCGCCTTCGTTGCACAAGTTCGACGCCCGGAACTATCGCCACATCGATCGCAACTTTGGCCCGGATCCACGCGGCGACTTAGCTCTCATGGCAACGGAAGAGCCAGCGGATCCGACTACCTGGAAGTGGACCGCCGCCGATAGCCTGTTTCTCGAACTGGTGGCCGAAGTGCACCGACGAGGCATGCGGATCATCGTGGACTACTCGTGGAACCACACGGGNNGCGAACTTGCCCGAGTGGAGGAAGATCGGCCGTCCGGAAGGTGAGCAACACGGAGCGATCGAGGGCACGCTGGTGCCAGGCGTGCGCGACCTAGTGTTCAAAGTCACCCGCCGCTGGCTCGACCCGAATGGTGACGGTGATCCCTCGGACGGCATCGACGGGTTCCGGCTCGACGTTGCAGAGATCGTCCCACTCGGCTTCTGGCGCGAATACCGGCGCTTCGTCCGCGGCATCAATCCCGACGCCTACCTGGTCGGCGAGGTGTGGTGGGAGGACTGGCCGGACAAGATGTACGACCCGGCGCCGTGGCTGCAGGGCGATGTGTTCGACGCGGTAATGAACTACCGCTGGTACATGCCCACGCGCAGCTTCTTCGCCGGATCGCCGCCCTATCTGACCGCCTCTGGTTACGTCGCCCACCTCGATTCGGTGGCCTTGGGATTCGGGTCGGATCATCTCGGGGCGATGATGAACCTGACGGCCAGCCACGACACACCCCGCTTCGGCACATCGATCTACAATCCGGGTCGCGTCAAGTACCGGGTCAATCCTCGCGAGAACCCTGACTACAAAATCGATCGGCCGGATGAGCGAACGCGGCAGATCCAGGTGATGGTCCTGGTTCAGCAATTCACCTATGTCGGTGCGCCGCATATCTGGAACGGCGACGAGGTGGGGATGTGGGGAGCCGACGACCCGGACACGCGCAAACCCGTAGTCTGGTCCGACCTCACATACGAAGACGAGACGGCGCACCCGCTGGGGCAACCGCGCCGCGCCGACCGTGTCGCACCCGACACGGAGCTGCTTCAGGTCTACAAAGACCTCATCGCGCTCCGAAAACGGCACCTTCGTCTCTTCGTCGACGGCGCTTTGAACTACCTCCTAACCGACGACGAGCGTGGGCTGCTCGCCTACGAGCGCGTCCTCGGTGACGAAGGGGCCGTGGTCGCGTTCAACAACTCGGACCAACCGCAGACCTTTACCCTTGAAGTCGATGACGGCACTTATCGCGTTGTCTTTCCGAGCGGCGATGCCGTAAGCGGCACAGATGGGTCCTTGACGGCAGCGCTGCCGCCGAGGACAGCGACGGTATGGATCAGAGACTGAGGTAGGACGGCTGACCTGGAAACTGCCTAGCTGCTACTCTTCCCGCAGCGCGACCATCGGGTCGACGCTGGCTGCGCGCCACGCGGGCACCGATCCCGCCGCCATAGCGACCGTCGCGAGTATCAGCGCCGAGAGCGCCAGCGTCACCGGGTCGGAGGCCGTGACCCCGTAGAGGAACGCGGCCACCAGCCGCGTTGCGGCCAGAGCGAGAAGCGTTCCCAACACCACGCCGACTGCCACGACCGCCCCGGTCTCGCCTGCCACCATGCGGACTATGCCAGTCCGCGCGGCGCCCACCGCGATGCGAATGCCGATTTCGTCGCGTCGCTGCGCTACGCTGTACGACATGGTGCCGTACAAGCCAATGACAGCGAGTACCAGCGCCAGGGCACCGAAAAAGCCGGAGAGCACCGCCAGCAGACGCGGGCGCGCCAGCGAGGTCGCCAACTGATCGTTGAGCGTGGTGAATTCGAGCGCGATGGCCGGATGCATCTCGCGCATCGTCTCGGTCACGGCCGCTACCAGATCCTTCGCAGGGCCGTCGCTGCGGAGCGCCAGCTCTATCGACGGTCCCCAGAGCTCGGTCTGCTCCAAGGGAACGTAGGCTCTAGCACGCATGGCCTCATCGAGCCGCTCGTACTTGGCGTCCTCCACCACACCGACGATCTCCATCGGCGGGCCGTTTGTACTGATCTTCTTACCCAGCGGGCTGGCGTCGCCGATAAACCGGCGGGCCAGCGCCTGATTCACCAGTACGACCGCCTCGGCATCGGCTCCGTCCTGCGAAGTGAAATCGCGCCCTGCGAGCAGGCCGGTACCCAAAGCCCTCAGGTAACCGTCGGTCACACCGTTGAACCACACCGGCGCTTCACCAGCGACACCATCCACCGCAACGTCGGCGTCCCACGCAGTTCCACTGATTGGAGTCATCAGCGATGCGCCCGCTTCCTCCACTCCGGGAACCGCACGCATCCGCTCGAGCAGTTCTCGGGGGAAGCCGATGTGCCGGGCGTCAGAAAGAGCCAGGCTGGACCAGTCCGCCGAAATCACTAGCACGCCATCGGGGCGGAATCCCGGATTGAGTGTCGCGAGCCGCTGGAAGCTCCCGACCAGGAGGCCCGCCGCCACGACCAGCACCAGCGACAGCGCCACCTGTCCGATGACGATCCCCTTGGCAAAGCGCTGGCGCGTATCTCCAACTTGCCCTCGACCGGCGCCGCGCATGGCCGTTTGCGGGTCCACGCGGGTCGAGCGCCACGCGGGCGCCAGCCCGAACAGGATGCCCGTGGCGATCGCGACCGCGACGGCGAAACCGAGCACCCGGAGATCGAGCGATAGGTCGAGGGAAACCGCGCGCCCGCCCCGGGACAGGAACCCGACAAGGAGCCCGCTGGACCAGCGGGCAAAGAGGACCCCGATTGCCGCGCCCACGAGCGCCAGCAACACGCTCTCGGTGAGCAGCTGGCGCGCCAGCCGCGCGTGCCCGGCCCCAATCGCCAGCCGCACGGAAATCTCATGCTGCCTCTTCGTGGCCCGGGCCAACAGCAGCTGGGCGACATTGGCGCAAGCGATGAGCAGCACCACACCTACCACCATTAGAAGGGCGAACAGTGCTTCCCGATACTGGCTACGCAGCCCCGACGTCCCGTTGGCCGCGGGCCCCGCGATCAGCGCCCTCTCCAAGTACTTGGCCTGTTGGGCAGCTCCCCAATTAGGCGGGACCGTCGATTCGAACGCCATCCGCGATGTCACCGCGAGGCCCGTCTGCGCTTCGGCCAGGTTCGCCCCGGGGTGCAGCCGTCCAAAGACATTTAGGAACCAGATGCTGCGGGCATCGAGGATGCCTCGGTCTTTCCGCAATATGTCGACCGCGCAGATTGGCACGAACACGCTTGCAGCGCGACCGACGTGGATGCCGGAGAATCCGGGCGCGGCCACGCCGACGATCTCGAACGGATTACCGTCGAGCGAGATGGAACGGCCCACCGCGTCCGAGGCCCCACCGTACTCGCGCTGCCAGAAGCTGTGACTCAGCACAGCCACGCCTGAACAGCCGCGCACGTCGTCGGAGCGCTGGAGCACCCGGCCGGCTACCGGTAACACGCCGAGCACATTGAAGTAGTCCCCGCTCACCCACGCGCCCTGGGCGCGTCGCACCACGCCACCGGCTGTGAGGTTGAAGGACGCATCTTCGAACGCGAAGGTACCCGCGAACGCCTCCTGCCGGTCGCGGATCTGCTCCCACAGCGGATTGGTGAAACTTTCGCGGCCGTCATTCATGGCCAGCTGCACTAGTTGTTCGGGCTGGCGTACCGGAAGCGACCGCAGCATCACCGCGTTGATCAGGCTGAAGATGGCTGTGTTGGCACCGATCCCGAGTCCCAATGACAGCACCGCGACTGCTGTAAAACCGGGGTTCGCGCGGAGCGAGCGCGTCGCGTAGCGCACGTCGGCCAGCACCGAGTCGAGCCAGGCGAGGACATCCACGTTGTACGCGCGTTCCTTGATTGCCTGGCGGTGGCCGAAGCGGCGACGGGCTTCCCGCCGAGCCGGTGGCCGAAGCGGCGACGGGCTTCCCGCCGAGCTTCGTCTTCGCTCATGCCCCTGGCCACCAGTTCGTCAGCCCGCTCTGCCAGATGAAAAGCCATCTCGCGGTCTATGTCACGGGCGACCCGATCGGAACGCATCAGGTTGAGCAGACGGCGGTACCAAGACATGTTCGTCCTCCAACGACGCATGAAGGGTCAGGCGTAGCTCAGGACCCGCTGCACGCCTTCGGTCAGCCGAGCCCAGGTCTGCCGTTCTCGGGCCAATTGTGCACGCCCC
>JBDHAS010000066.1:0-19756 GCA_039588015.1 Gemmatimonadota bacterium
CCGACGACCGTATTCCATGTCGCGTCCGTGTCCAAGCAGTTCACCGCCTTCGCTATCGCCATGCTCGCCGAAGCGGGCAAGCTGTCGCTGGACGACGATATCCGAGTTCACCTGCCCGAGATCGCGGACTTCGGGGACACGATCACGATCCGGCACCTGGTCCATCACACGAGTGGCCTGCGCGACCAGTGGGTGCTGCTGGCGATGGCCGGGTGGCGGCTCGACGACGTGATCACCCGCGATCAGATCATGCGGTTGGTGCAACGGCAGCGCGAGCTGAACTTCAAGCCGGGCGACGAGATCCTCTACTGCAACACTGGCTACACACTGCTCGCCGAGATCGTCGAGCGCGTCACGGGGGTGTCGTTCGCCGAGTGGACGGCCGAGAACATCTTCCAGCCGCTCGAGATGAATGACACGCATTTCCATGATGACCACCAGCTGGTGGTACCGAACCGTGCTTACTCGTACGCGCGCCGCGAAGACCGCTACAGGAAATCGGTGCTCAGCTATGCCAACGTCGGTGCGACCAGCCTGTTCACTACCGTCGAGGATTTGGCGAAATGGGAAACGAATCTGGATGACGGCAGGGTCGGCGGCCCCGCAGTGATTCAGGCTGTGCACACGCGCGGTGTCCTGAATAACGGCGATACGCTGAGTTATGCCTTCGGTCTGGGTATTGGTGAGCACCGCGGTCTCAGGACAGTCGGACACAGCGGCGGAGACGCCGGGTTTCGGAGTTACGTGGTCCGATACCCCGAGGAGGACTTCGCGGTGGTGATCCTCAGCAACCTTGGCGACTTCAGTCCAAGCTCGATGGCGCGGCGCGTAGGGGACATCTACCTGGCGGACAGACTGGAGGAAGAGGCGCCGGAGCCGGCGGCCGAGCCGGAGTCGGACCGTCCGGCGGTCGAAGTCGATCCCGCGATCTACGACGACTACGCGGGGGACTACCAGTTCGGGCCCGAGGTCGTGACGGTCTTTCGGGACGGCGACCGGCTGTGGGCCCGCCAGCCCGGTCAGCCGCGAGTGGAGTTCATTCCCGAGTCGGATACGCGGTTCTTCGTCCCCGCGCGCAACGCGTACGTGACCTTCGAGCGAGACGAAACGGGCGAAGCCAGCCGGTTCATCGCCACGGTAGGGGAGGAGAGGATCGAGGGGTTGCGGGTCGAACCGTTCGCGCCCGACGAGAGCGAGCTGACCGAGTACACTGGCAAGTACCACAGCGAGGAGCTCGGAACGACGTACACGTTGGTCGTCCGAGAGGGCGGGTTGGTCGCGACGCACGTGCGGCATGACCCCATCCCGCTGAGCCCGGCGACGACTGCGGACGTGTTCAGCGGCGACACCTGGTTCTTCCGGCAGGTCGAGTTCAAGCGCGCCGCCGCCGGCACGATCGCCGGGTTCAGGCTGACGAGCGGCCGGGTAAGGAACATGGCGTTCGTCAAGCAGTGACTCTGGCTAGGCACAATGATCGAGTAAGGGGGAACCTGTTGCTCCCGAGTTGCCAGATGCCATTCGATTATCGAGTTCTGGTTCTCCAATCGGTCCTCTTCGCGGTCGCGTGCGCCGAACCGCCGGCAGAGATCGGGGAGCCGTACCGCGCTCCGGCGATCCCAAACACCGTTGATGGCGTCGTCTTCGAGGCGGGGAACTGGGAACCTCATCTTCCGGCGGGCCAGGAAGGTGAATCCTGGGGCAACCATCGGGCTGTGGTGTTGACCGACCAAACGGACGTCGACGCGGTGTTCGTTACCATACCGTGGCGCCGTCACGATCCAGAACCCGCTGCGAAGTCCGTCGTCGTCGTCGATACCGCGTCGGGCGAGGTCGTGCGGAACGCCTTGGCGGTCCGAGTCGAGAACGTATCCGGTGATGTGGTCTTTCAGCCGAACCCGAATTCGTCGGTCTACCACGTGTACTACATGCCTTGGGCTTCAACCGGCGGATACTACCCGAGGATCCACCATCTCGAAGCCGCTCGTGCGCCCGACGCGTCATGGGAGCGCTCCGTCCGATCGCAACCTCTGACTGAACTGCCGAAGGCACGGACGACCCACATTCAGTCCGTTGACGAGTTCCACAGCTTCTTCCCGATGGAGGTGATCGCGAGCGATAGTGAGACGGCCGAATTCATGTCGGGGGCGACCGATGGGTGGGCGCTGATCTCGGAGCACCGCGACTACCCGGTTCGTATGAGGCGCTTCATCCCCCGGCATTGGGTGGATCGTACCGGGACGGACGTGTTTCATAGCCGCGTGCTGCGAGGTGAGTCGTTTGCTTTCCAGGTCGTACTGGTAGCAGGGGATGCACCGTTGAACGATCTGCGCGTCGCGTTTGCGGGTTTCCCGACGGAATGGCACGAGACGCTGACGTGCTTCAATTGCGGCGGCACGAACGAGAAGGGTGAGCGGTTCGAGAAAGACGTGTCGGTTCCGGCCGGGGCCATACAACCGCTTTGGATCGGACTCCGCGTTCCGGAGGACCAGCGCCCGGGCAGCCGGGTTCGATGACCCGGAGCTGATGACGCGTCTCGCCTGGTTGAACTCCACGATTGGTTCCGATCCCGACCGCATCATCGAGCCCTACGAACCGGTTCGCATCGATGGGCGCTCGTTGTCGATCCTCGGGCGCCGGGTCGAACTCGACACATCCGGGCTCCCCGAGAACATCCTGAGCTACTTCACGCCCGAGTTCACCCACCTCGCCGACGAACCAGAGACTCTGCTCGCTCGCCCGCTGGCGCTGGAAGTCATCGTCGGCGGACAGGCGGAGCGGTTCCGGGCGGACGAATACGAGGTCCAGCAGGAGGCCCCTGGACGCGCGCGCTGGTCTGTCGAGAGCAGCTCTGAGCGGCTGTCGATGAAGGTCGATGGCGCGCTTGAGTACGACGGGATGCTGGACTATCGCATCACCCTCACCGCCCTTCGCGACCTCGAGGTGGACGATATCGTGCTTCCGGTATCGCTAGTCCCGGAGGGGGCGGAGTACATGCTGGGGCTCGGTTTCCGGGGCGGGGTACGCCCGGGGCGCGTCGATTGGAAGTGGAGGATCGAGAACCACCAGGAGGGCGTGTGGCTGGGTGGCGTACACAAGGGGCTCCAGTACGTTCTGCGCGACGAGAACTACGAGCGACCGCTTAACACGAACTTCTACCAAAACCAGCCACTCAACATGCCACCGTCCTGGTTCAACGACGGGCGCGGCGGCATTCGGATCGAGACCGAACCGGGGGCGGTAACTGCCTTCAACTACTCGGGTGCCCGGAGCCTCTCTGCCGGGGACTCGTTGCATTTCAACGTTCGGTTCCTGATTACGCCGTTCAAGCCGATCGATACGCGGGAGCACTTCAACACGCGTTTCGTACACCAATACGTCCCGGTCGATTCTGTGAGGACCTGGGGCGGCACCGTCGTCAACATCCATCACGCCAACGAGATCAACCCGTACATCAACTACCCGTTCTTCAGCCTCGAGCAGCAAGCGGCGTATGTCGACGAGGCGCACGAGAAAGGGATAAAGGTCAAGCTCTACTATACCATCCGCGAGTTGACGTACCGTGCGTACGAGTTGTTCGCGTTTCGCAGCTTGGGAGACGAGATCCTGAACGACGGCGAGGGGGGTGGGCACTCGTGGATGCAGGAGCACCTCGAGAGCGACTACCATTCGGCCTGGCATGCCTGGAGGGTGGACGATGCCGCCATGCTCAACAAAGGCACGTCACGCTGGACGAACTACTACATAGAGGGGCTATCCTGGCTGGCGGCCAATCAGCACATCGACGGGCTCTATCTAGACGACATCGCGTTCAGCCGCGAGACGGTGAAGCGGCTGGTTTCGGTGCTGGATAAGGAACGCGACGACTACGTCATCGACCTCCACTCCGCCAACCAGTTCAACGAGCGCGACGGCCACATCAACAGCGCGATGCTGTACATGGAGCACTTTCCGTTCATCTCACGGCTGTGGTTCGGGGAGTATTTTGAGTACGATCGGGACAAGGACTACTGGCTGACCGAGGTGTCGGGCCTTCCGTTCGGTCTCATGGGCGAGATGCTCCAGGACGGTGGGCATCCGTATCGGGGCATGCTGTACGGGATGACCGCCCGTAAGTACGGGAACGTCGATCCTCGCCCGGTTTGGAAGCTGATGAACGAGTTCGGGATCGCCGAGAGCCGTATGCTGGGTTATTGGCTGGACGATGCGCCGGTCACCACGGACCATCCTCGCGTTCTCGCGACCACGTACGTTCGCACGGACGGCGTACTGATCGCGCTGGCGTCATGGTCGGAGAAGGACGAGATCGTGCGGTTGACCGTCGATCCGACCGTGCTGGATTCAGCGTCCGGCTGGCGCGCGCTTGCACCGGCGGTCGAGGGCCTTCAGTACGAGGCGGAGATCGATTTGTCCGCAGTCCCGATTCCAGCCAACCTGGGCTTGTTCATCCTGGTCCAGCCGCAAGGGTAATAGTCACCGGGCTCGAACACGGAACCTCGCGGTGGCGGTTTGACCGTCACCCCCCTTCACGCGTCCGCATCTCCTCATAGAAGCGCCACCGCGCCTCGTAGTCACGCGTCAGCGGGAGCCCCGCGATGCGGTCGCGCACCAGCTCTACCGGCATCCGCCCGCCCAGCAGCACGGCGTCGTGATACTCGCGCGCCGTCATGCGGCCGGAATCCACCAGCTCGTGGTGGAGCGCGTAGAACTGCAGGCCCCCGATCAGGTAGGCGATCTGGTAAAGCGGCGAATAAAGCGCGGTGCGGCGCACCTCTGCCTCCGCGTTCGCCGGTTCGTGGCCAACGCGCTCGACCAGGAAGTCGATGGCCTGTTGCGGCGTCCAGTTACCCAATTGGAAGTTGAGGGAGAAGACGATACGGGCAGCTCGGTGCAGCCGCCAGAACAGCATCCCGATTCGGTCCTCATCGCTCCGCGGGAAGTCGTTCTCCCACAACAGCAACTCCCAGTACAGCGCCCACCCTTCGCCCCAGAACGGCGTGCGAGGACGATGCGAATTGAAACGGTCGCTCATGAAGCCTTGCAGATGATGGCCGGGGATCAGCTCGTGGTGCACCGTCGCGAAGTTGAACGACGGCGTGTTCCCGCGCATGCTCATCAACTTATCCTCGTGCGTCATTTCCGCCGTCGGGTAGGAGACGCGAGTAGTCTCGCCGCCGCTGAAGAACGGATTGCGGAGCTGCGCCTCCGGCGTCTGCATGGCCAGCCGCCAGACCTCCCTAGCCAGCGGCGGTAGGGTGATCGCGTCCATCGCCTCGACGAAGTTCTCCGAGTACTCGGCGATATCGAAGATCACCCAAGGCTTCTCGCCCGGTGGCGGTGCCAGCGTCTTCACGTACTCCAGCGCCGCCTGCCAGTCATCGCCAAAACCCATCGCCTGCGACACGGCCCTGAACTCGGCCTCGGTCCGCTCGAACTCGGCCCAGCCGATGTCGATGAGGTCTTCCGCACTGTACGGGATCATCTCCACGGCAAGGTATGCCGTTAGCCCCTCGGCCAGCACCGGGTCGCCGACGATCGGCGCGGGCTCGCCCGGCTTCATGCCGACTAGGTGCTCCTCGATCGCGGTCGCATACGACTCCAACGCCTCGCTCAACCGCTCGTACGGTTCCGTTACCCACCAGGTGTAAAGCGGGTCGTATCCCGAATAGAATTTGCTGAAGTCCTCCACGGCGCTCTGTAGGTGGCGCACGTGGGCCGCCGCTCGAGCCGCGACCGCGGGTGTGTAGCCTTGCTCCGGGGTCGGCTCGTCTCCACTGGGCGCCGCGTCCGCCAGGCCCTGCGTCAGCCCATCGACCTCGGCTACCACGCTGTTCATGACATCTGCCGTCTGTCGCGGATCCGCCCGCATGCGCTCGAGCTGGCCCTCCTGGAGGAGACGTAGCTCATCCGAGAACGGCACCAGCGGCGCGATCTCCGCCCAGCGCTCTTCGTCCAGTCTCAGCATCTCCCGGTCGAAGCGGATCCGATTGCGCAGCAGGATGTAGTCGATTCTACCCTCCTGGCTAAGCGCATCGAAGTCGAGCTCCCGTAACCGCGCCTGCCATCCGTCATAGAACTCGTTCAGCCGTGCTTGGCGCGCCGGCGAATAGTCGACGGGGTAGCGGCGATTCAGAGCGGCCAGGTCCAATCGGTAGCGCTCCAACACGACTCGCAGCTCGCTTTCGTTCCGTGCGTACTCGACGAGTGCCGACAATACGGGTGGATCGGCGGCCCACCCGTCCATGGCGGTCGCGGTTGCGGTCGCGTCCTGAGCTGCAAGACTTCCCGGCCCGATGATCAGTAGCGCTGCTGTGCATGCGGCTAGTCGCGCCGCAGGTGCGTTCCACCGACAGTCCATAGCAGTACCTCCTTAGGGAGTATGGCTCTCACAAATCTCTCACGAGTTTGAGCTCCGCGCAAAGTGTGTAGGGGGGCATCGACGATAGGCGAGCTGAAACATCGAACATTGACCATCCGCCATCGAACGTCGAGTCGCTGCCGAACGTTGGGAGTTGAACGTTGGACCTCGAACGTTGAGGGGGTGTGTGTAGTGTCAGGAGGTGCGGCGGTCGTTTCGTTGGGCTGTGGCGATGCTGGAGACAAAGATGCGGACGAGTTGGTCGGTCTCGGTGATGGCGGCTTCGACGACGGTACTATCGCCAATGTCCAGTTCGCGGGTGAACTCCAGCCAGACCAGCGATTCGCGAAGCTCCTTCAGGCCCAGCTTCATCTTGTGGATGAAGTCCTTCCTCGATTCTCCGCCCTGTGCCTCGGCGTGATGGGGCATTGGAGCCGTTCCACAGCGCAGCAGTTGACCCGCCACATGCTTTCCTACCCGAGTATTGGGTAGTTTCTCGGCAACTCGGCAAACCAGGACCGCATAGCTTATCAACCGCTCCCTGAGATCGTACCGCCGCCCACCACCCTCAATGTTCAAAGTCCGATATCCAACGTTAGAACCTTCGTCTGTGACTCGATGGTCGATGTCCAATGTCGGATGTTCAATGTTCACCTCGCCCATCATCGATTCATCATCTCCCACCATCACCGACGAGGACGAGGACGACAGCGTGGCCTGTCGAGACCGCGCTTGTGGATCGCTATCCTCCGTTCAAGTAGTTGGCTATGTTTGCCGGGCTGGCGACCGCCCTTGGCCTGAACTCTCTGTGATTGTGGGAGGTAGAAGTGATCAGCGACGGCGTCATTACAATCACCGATCCCACATCAGAGTCGCCTCCCAAGCTGGGGTTGTTGGGGAAGTTCTTCAGCCCGCTACTGCGCGATGAGCGGGACGTGCCGTTCGTCAGATTGTCGCTTCTCCTGACGCTCATCTTTGGCGGGGCGGCGGTCTACATGTTCGTTCCCGGCAACTTCCGGTGGTGGATGGCGCCGATCTATTGGGCGCTCTACATAACGTTCCTCGGCCCATTCACGCTGATGCTCCACAACGTGTGCCACAACGCGCTGTTCAAGCGCGAGTACGATTCACTGAACAAGTACATTCCGTGGGTGGTCGGAACTTTCTTGGGCCAAACGCCTGAGGTCTACTTCGTTCACCACATTGGGATGCACCACGCCGAAGGGAATCTGCCGGACGATCTCAGCTCGACGATGAAATACCAGCGCGACAGCTTCATCGACTTCAGCAAGTATGCGGGAAAGTTCCTTTTTCTGGGTGAGTTGGAATTGCTGAGCTACATGCGCAAGCGCGGGCGACAGCGACTGGTCCGGCGAATGGTGATCGGCGAGATCTTCTTCATCGCGCTCACGGTCGCTGCGTTGGTCTGGAACTGGCAGGCCGGATTGGTCGTGTTCGTGGTGCCAGGACTGGCGACGCGGATCCTGCTGATGATGGGCAACTGGGCGCAGCACGCCTTCGTCGACCCAGAAGACTCGACCAACGACTACCGCACCGTTGTGACCTTCATCAACAGTCCCTACAACCGCCGCTGCTTCAACGACGGCTACCACTTGGGGCATCACCTGAAGCCAACCCTACACTGGCTGGACATGCCCGCCGATTTTCTGGACAAGAAGGAAGAGATGATTCGGCAGCGCTCGCTGGTTTTTCGGAAGATCGACTACTTCGTGATCTTCGTCCTGCTGATGCTCAAGCGTTATAGGACGCTGGCCAAGTATTTCGTGAACCTCGACCCTGACAATCCGCTTTCGGAGGAGGAGATCGTCGCGCTGATCAAACGAAGAGTGAAGAGATTCGAGACCAGCGAGCTAGCCACGCTGTACGCCGTATCGTAGTATGCGTGCACAGCTGGAACGTTTTCGAGCCAACCGACGTGTTGTCCCGGCGGTACGGGGCAGACTATGCAATGCTTGTCAGGCAGCACCGGGAGTGTGGCTCGGCTTAAAGCCGGATCATTTCTCAGCAACCCGTGAAGCGTGATATTTTGTTGCGTTTAGCGCTGGTCTCTTGACACTCCGCGTCCACGCACTAGCGTTTCTACCTGATCCACTCGGTAAGCGAGTCACCAGCCACAGTTCCGACGCGTTGTGGGCGGAGATACAGAATGCAACTGCCCGGTCACGTGCTGAAGTCTGTAGTATTGGCGACGATAATTGCTGCAGAGCCATGCGGTTTGTCGGCCCAAGAGTTGGACGAGGCGGCAGCGGCGTGCCTGAGATGCCATGCCGCGAATCCTGAAAGCCCCGGTAGAGGCATCAGTACAGAGCGATTCGCCGCGTCAGTCCATGGAGCACTTGGATGTAGGATGTGTCACTCTGCTGGATACGACGGATTTCCGCACACCTCCAACCCAGCGCAGATGGCACAGGATTGCACCGCTTGCCACATCGATAGCGATCCACCCTACCACTTCGGGTGGATCGCGAACGAAGTCCGAGCCAGCGTTCACGGCCGGTTGGTGTCCGAGGACTTCGCGTGCACGAGATGCCATGACCCGCACGAGTACGTTCCTACGCACAGGGCAGCTGATCTCAGAGAGGCTATAGCCGAGGCCAACGGGCGCTGCTTAACCTGTCACGGGCTGGAGGGCGAGTCGGCGGCGGCGAGCGAGCTACACTCTCTCGCCCACTTAACCCGAGTTCACTCGTTTCTGCCGCGATTCGTGAGGCACGCAAGGTCTGCCCGATGCGTCGAGTGCCATACACCCGGTCGTGAGCAAACCGTACACCTGATCCTGTCGGCCAAGAGCGCGGTTCGCGAGTGCGTCGAGTGCCACACCGCAAACTCGGCGTTGAGAGAGAAGCTCTTCCGTCACATGGCGGCGGAGGATCGGCAGTTGGGGTTCGTCAATTCGGTGATCCTCAACAACTACTACATGGTTGGCGCAACGCAGAACAAGCTGCTGGATAATGTGATGTGGAGCCTGTTCGGACTGTCATTTCTGGGGATCTGCGTTCATGGCGCGGCGCGCATGGCAACTCGGAGCAGGCAGTCGTGAAGAAGGTCATCCTGTATCCGACGTGGGTGCGCTGGTGGCACTGGATCAACGCGATTCTCTTCGTATTGCTTATCTGGACCGGCATAGAGCTTCACTTCGCCAGACCGAGGACGGCGGGCTTCGGGTTCCAGACGTCCCGTGTGCTTCACAACACATCGGGCATTCTGCTTACCTTCAACTACCTCTTCTTCCTGCTCGGCAACCTGGTGACCAAAAATGGCAGGTACTACCGGCTGAACCTGGGAGATGTCACTGGAGGCATGTTGCAGCAGATGCGCTTCTACGCTTGGGGAATCTTCCGAGGCGAGCCGCATCCCTACCCGCACAGCGAGGAACGGAAATTCAACCCGTTGCAGAAGATCAGCTACGTGATCGTCATGTACACGATTCTGCCGTTGATTATTATCAGCGGGTGGCTGATGTTCTTCCCGGACAAGATCCCAATGGAGATTGTCGGGGTTCCTGGCCGACTATTCTATGCCCTTGCACACACATTCTTGGGGTGGCTGGTGGGCTTGTTTATGATGGTGCATATCTACTTGGGCACCACAGGAAACACTCCACTGGAACTGTACGAAGGCATCCTCAGGGGCTGGACCCGGGCGCCCGACGAAGGTGTCGGGGATTAGGTTCATGGCCCACTCCGTGAGTGAAGGCGGCCGCCCGAGAAACGGTCAATGCGATTTCGCTGGGTCTCGCCTGCTGGGCTACGAGGCCGTCAGCTAAAGCAAGGCTGCAGCCAGGGTTGCCAGTCCAAGAAAACTCAGGAACCCGACCACATCTGTCACCGTCGTCAGGATGATCGAAGAAGCCTGTGCTGGGTCCTGTTTCAGAATAGTCAGGACCATCGGTACCGAAGCGCCTGCGGTCCCCGCGATGGCCATGGATATCACCATCGCCAGGCCTATGACGAGGGAGAGCCCCGGCGAGCCGCTCCAGAAATAGACCGCCAAGGCCGTGACAACGGCGACGGCGCAGCCGTTGATGAACCCGACGGCGAGCTCCTTGAAAGACAGCCTCAACCAATGTCGCACTCGCACCTCTCGCAGCGCCAGCCCACGCATTGTAACAGCGAGCGCCTGCGCGCCGGTGTTGCCGGATTGACCCGCAGCAACCGGAAGCAGCACCGCAAGCGCTGTGAACTGGGCGATGGTCCCCTCGAACAAACCCACGACAAACGCGGCGAGGAACGCGGTCGCCAGGTTGATTTGCAGCCAGGGCAGTCTCTTTCTTACTGAAAACGTCACCGACGACAGCGCGCGCTCGTCTTTGCTCACGCCCACCATCTTCTGGATGTCGGCTGCCGTCTCTTCTTGAAACGCGCTGACCAAGACGCCGTGGCGTATGATGCCGATGAGTCTACCTTCGAAGTCGGTAACGGGCAGGCTGGTCAGCTTGTGTTGCTCGAACAGTTCGACTGCTTCGCTCTGCGCGGCCGTCGCCTGTACGCTTACAGGGTCGCGTGTGATCAGGTCTTGCAGCGGCTGGGATGGATCAGAGACTGCGAGTACCTGAAGGTTGACGGCACCCGCGAGGCGCCCGTCGGCGTCTACGACGAAGACGTGGTGCACGCGCCTGTCCCGCATCTTGCGGAGCATGGCAACGGCTTCCCTGACCGTCGAGTCGGGATGCAAGGCGGCGACCCTTGGGTCCATGATCGAGCCGGCGCTGTCTGCAGGGTACGCGATAAGCGACTCGAGTTCCCTGGCAACTTTAGCGTTTAGGAACTCTAGGCGAGTTGAGCGTTTCTCGTCCTCCAGGCGAGCCAGTAGTTCTGCGGCTAATCCGGGTTCGAGGGCCGGGACAAGGGCTCGGAAGGTGTCCTCATTGATGGCTTCCAAGGTCTTCGCCGCCACATCTGGCAGGAATCGTACTAATACGGCAACTGCTCTTGCTGTAGACTGTTTCTCCAGGAATGCTGCAATCTCGTTTGGCCGCCGGTTCTCTAGAGTCCTTGCCACTTCGTCCGGGTACAATTCAGCGTAAGCTTCGACCAAGGCTACGGTCGGCATTTCACTCCGCGCCATCGGCTTCACCTCCTGCTCCGGTCCGGCACCGTGTTCCGTTGGGCGGTGGCCGCGACGGCAAGGCCCGCCCCCAAACCTGCCAGGCTCTTCCAATACATATCCGCGATGCTCATCGCCACATCTATCGCGCTAGCCAAGCCCTGACCGCTGTCGACTGTAGGAGCGAGCTGGCGGATCGCCTTGTGGTGCATCACTCCCAGCAAGGTGTCTGCCTTGTCCACGACGGGCAGCATGTCGAATTCCTGCCAGGCTGGATTAACAGCGATGGCAGCAAGGTCGGAGCTTGCTGGCAATCGAATCGGCTCGCGCTGCATGATGGATTCGACCGTCCGCTTTGGCCGAGCGAGAAGTAGTTGTCTGAAGGTGACCACACCCACAAGGCGGTGGTCGCGATCGGTGACGTACACGTAGTAGAACACCTCACTGGCCAAACGTCGCAATTGTCTCTGTGCGTCACCAACGGTCATGTCACTGGGTAGAGTCAACGCTTGCGGGTCGGCAAGGGCTCCCGCGGTGCCCTCTCGGTAGCGGAGCAAGCGCCGAAGCGGCCTCGCGACTTTTTCCCCAAGTCTCTCGATCAGGGATTCGACCCTAACCGGGTTCGAGTGCCGTAGCACGTAAGCGGCGTGGTGAAGCGGCATGCCAGCGATTATCTGAGCAGCGCGCTCGATTTCGACGGCAGACAGCGAAGCGGCAGCTAGGCGGACGTTCATATGTTGAAGGATGTCCGCCGCAGCAGCAATCGGGATTGCCTCCAGGAAGGGAGCAGTCTCCTCCGATCTGGCACGTTCGAGAACGCGGGCTGCATCCGCCGGATGGTTCTCGGCAAACTTCCTGCTGATTTCGTCACTCGCGTCCATGTCAGCCAACCTCGGCCACTAGCACTGAGGTCTCCTCGGTGAACTTCTTGGCGGGTACCATCACCCGGCCACCTTCGGTGACAAGGACTACGGCGACCGACGTCCTTTCCGCCACCTGCCCTTCGACGTCAGCGATCCGCACGGTCTGGCCGACTTCATATGACTGTGCGACGTAGTGGGATGCGATGATGTTGCTTACTGCAGTGTGCGCGCCAAGGCCGAAAGCGAGTCCGAGGCCGGCCAGCACCGAACCGGACGTGACGGTTAGCATGATGATCAGAGCGCCACTATCGATGCCCAGTTCGTCCAAGGCGATTACGATCGCGACGAGCAAGATCCCACCGTAGGCGATGCGGCCGACCGCGGAGGCAAACGCCAGGCCGGCGGAAGCCGCGGCGCTAACCAACAATCCACGAACTACGGTGCCGACAACCAGGCCGGCGGCCAGGATGAGACTGGCAGCAAGAACGTTGGGCAGATAGTACACGAAGCGGCTGAGTGAGTCCGTAACCACCGGCAGGCCCAACGCCTCGAGAGCAGTAGCAGCGAAGAAGAGGAATACTAGCCAAAAGACGAACGCAGCCACGATCTTCGGGATCGTGGAGGACATATTCGTCTTCTGAAGTGCGCCGTGAATGGCAGCGCTTCGCCCAAGCCGATCGAGAGCCCCTGCGGTGAGGCGGCGGCTCCAAGAACGAAGAAGCCGAGCCAGCAGCAAGCCGACCAGAATGAGCGCTGCCGCTGCCAATACATTGGGCAGTAATTCGCGAAGAGTCTGAGTGAGATTAGTGATGGCGGAAAGCCATTCCTGTGACATAACGACCTCCACTCAACGTTCAGGTTGCTGATCACCTATTGAATGAGCACGACGATGTCAGGCCACCCTCAAGACGTTGGCCACCCACGTCGTCGGATTTCCACCATGCTGATCCGAACGTTGCCATAACACCGGAACTTGCTATGGACATCTCACGAACCAGCGGGAGGTGCTGTAGCGCCGCTGTTCAAAGCGGCGCCGCCACTTGGGCGCCCGCGAAGCTCGGGCGGCGACGCGATGCCAAGCGATAGGACTATCTTGAGCGCTTCATCGATTGACATGTCGAGGAAGAGCAGGTCTTCGATCGGAACGGCGACGAGGTTGCCTGATGTCGGAACGGGCGGGCCCGGAACGAATACGTTGGCGAGACGCTGCTGTGCGTCGACCGCGTGCCGGGTCGTGTAGCTGGTCACAAAGCCATACGAATATACGCCTCTTCGGGGGTGTTCCAGCATCACGACCTCGCGCAAGACGTGCCGTTGCGACAGCGTAGCGCTCTCCACGATGTCTTTAGACGCCCCATATACCCTGCGGACGAGCGGTACGCCTCTGAATGCCTTTTCCATCAGAGAGATCAGCCGCTTGCCCGCGTAGTTCGTGGCCACTATCCCGGTGACCAGGACCAGCAGGAACGTGGCGAGCACCCCCAAACCCGGTACCGACCGTCCGATCACTGTGCCGATCCAAGGTCCCAGGAGGGCATCCAGATTTCGGAATAGGAACCGAAGCGCGAGTATCGTAGCGACCACGGGTACCGTTACGACGATTCCCGCCACCAACTTCGCACGGACGCTGGCCATGAAACGTTTCATTCTAAGCTCTCCCGGCTGTCATCTCCAAAGGGAAAGTCAACCTATCTTTCCGGGCGTCGCTCCGGGCGAAACGCCAGCGCCGGAAGGATTCTCAGTGTGATGTGCTCGGCTTCTTTCAACCCGAGTCGCGCGATCAGGTTCGTTGGGGCGACGATCTGTACATGAGTGCTTGGATCGGCCAGTGGATCGTCTGCGGCGGCGTCGGGGTCTCGAACTACGAACCCCAGTGCTCGTGCCTTCACGAGTGCTGGACAGACGATGAGTCGTCGCGGCAGTGCCATAGGCAGATCCGGTGGCTGTCCGGCGTCCGTCGGGAAGTCGAACTCCATCGGGCTCGGAAGAGAGACGGAAAACGGTGCCGTAATGCAGATCGTCGTCCGAAGCAAACCCACCCCCCAGGTGTCCCAGATATCGGGCGCATAGAATGAAGTGAGCCACCACGTTACCGACGGATCGCCGCACACCTCAATCTGGCCGGTGAGCTGTACACCCCCTCGGATCTCTCCCATGCTCTCAATGCCTAACGCTTCGCGTTCAAACGAGTACATTGGCGCTCCTCAAGTATTGGGTCGGCAATCGACTGGCATCTTCTCGGGCCCCAGCGAACATGCTGTCTCAAACTGTTGGCCGGGCTGGAACCGCCCGTGTCCTCGTGCCGGCCGAAACGATCCAAACGCGCTTCGCTCTGGCTGACTGCTATGAAGCGCATCGAGGGTCAATAGCGTTCTGATAGGAAGTGCGAAGACGCCGTCCTCTGTTTCGCCAGTGAGCCGGACGTTCCTCGCCCGGTTAGGGCAGTATCGCTGGGTTGACTCCGGACCCTGACCAGGCCTACTCCGGTGTCGCGCCGGCGAGCAGCTTGCGGAGCAGCCCGGCTGCCGCATGGCCTTCTTCCGGACTGAGCGGTGCCAGCAGCTTCTTGACCATCCCGAGTCGAGCCTCGAGCGCCCGATCCGCGAGCTGACGTCCCTGATCCGTAAGATCCACCCGGAACGAGCGTCGATCCTCTGAATCAAGACTCCTCAGCACCAGTCCCGCCTCCTCCAGCCGATCCAACCGGGTCGTCATCGCCCCGGACGTCAGCAGGGTGATCTTCCTTAGATCGGTCGGTGTGAGTCGGTACGGCGGTCCCTGGCGGCGCAGCGCCAGCAGGACATCGCAGGCCCAGGGAGCGAGGCCCAACGGTGCCAACGCCCGTTTGTCTTCCCGAATCAACACTTTGCCGAGCAACGAGATTCGGCCGGTGATACCCAAACCCCGGGCGTCGAGGTCTGGCCTTTCGCGAGTCCAGTCATCCATCAGCTGATCCACCGTGTCGCTTGTCGTGTCCATGCCATAAATCTTGTACTCAAGATGCTTGATGTCAAGTACCTTGACATCAAGCTTGATGTCAAATAAGTTGATATCGAGCTAGTTTTCCATTCGCTTGCCGGCGTCCCTTTGGGGCCCGAGACCGAAAGGGAATAAGGCTCGTGAGGTTGGCGACTTCTCCGGTATCGCATGAGGGGCTTCGAATGAAGCATATGGCTGTCGGAAAGGGGCCTAAGGTAGTCCCCGTAAGTATCGCCGTCGGAGTCGCATGGGCGATTCTGGCTTTGTTGGGTACTTTCGGCGACGGGGAACTGAACCTGGCCGTGCGGCGACGGTTACTTGCCATATCGATCTTGCTGTCAGTTTCGCTCGTCGGTGCTCTGATACGGATCAGACTCGTCGCGCGCGCGGCCTAGTGGGCCGCATGGCGACTAGGGTCCGTGCTATCGTTGGCTTCTCCGCGTCGGTGTCGGTCCCGGCGTCACGACGAGAGTGAGTGTTGAGAAATGAAGGTTGCCGTCGTTCACAATCGAGATCGGGCAGGTGTCCTGAACGTGTTCGGCCCGCAGAACCGCGAGCGCTATAACCCGCGCACGGTCGAACAAGTCGCTTCCGCTTTGGAGAAAGGAGGGCACAGCGTTCGGGTCATTGACGGCAACATGCACATTATCGATCAGCTGCGCGATTTCATGCCGCGTGTCATCGGAGGCGAGCGGCCGGGTATGGTGTTCAACATGGCCTACGGTATCCAGGGTGTGAGCCGCTACACACATCTACCCGCGATGCTGGAGATGCTCGGTGTGCCCTACGTCGGCTCGAACCCAATGGCTCACGGCCTCGCTCTCGACAAGGTGATCGCCAAGATCGTGTTCGAGAACGCCGGTCTGCCTACACCGGGATTCTGGAACTTCGCCTCGCCCGAGGACCGCTTCGAGGACCTGAGATTCCCCGTAATCGTCAAGCCCAAGATGGAAGCGGTCTCGTACGGCATACGCGTCGTAGACAATGAGGACGCTCTACGAGAGGCGGTAGCCGAGCTTATTCGAGAGTTCCAGCAACACGTGCTGGTGGAACAGTTCATTACGGGTCGCGAGTTCGCGATTGGACTCTTGGGCAACGTCGATCCGGAGGTCTTGCCGATCGTAGAGATCGCGCTCGAGGGTCCTACGGGCATTCAGACCGCGGGCGACAAGCTGACGAAGCCATTGGACAAGATCTGTCCGGCCGAACTCTCGCCCGAGAAGAGCGAAGAACTGCGGAACTTGGTGCGGAAGGCGTTCCGTTCGCTGGAGCTTTTCGACTTCGCGCGCGTGGATCTCCGCATGGATGAGGCCGGCAAGCCCTACATCCTGGAGATCAACTCGATGGCAAGCCTGGGGCTCACCGGCACATACGTGCATGCCGCGCAGGTCGCCGGCTACACGTACGATGCCTTGATCAACCGAATCCTAGACATCGCGGCTGTCCGTTACTTCGGTCAGGACTACTTGTCCACCACCACTGATGCCGTTTCAACAAAGACCAAGCCGGAAAAGCTGTCCGTTCGCGTCCGCTCGTATCTCCGAAGCCAAGGAGAGATGATCGAGGAATTGCTGGCGAAGATGGTAGATATGCGAACGCCGGCCGATGACATCGAACATGTGAACACGTTCGGCGAGTGGCTCACGGCACAGATGAAGCATCTTGGGTTTACCGCCACCATTCACCCACAGGTCCGGGTCGGGAATGCCCTCTATTTCTCGAATCATGACGACGACGAAGATGACATTCTCTTGCTCAGCCATCTCGACACGGCGGCATCGGATCGCGTGTTCGTCCCCTACCGCGAGGAGGGCAATCGTATCTACGGGACGGGTATCTCCGAGAGCAAAGGAGGGATCGCCGTGGCGCTCGCTGCACTCCGCGCCTTGCGCTACGCGCGCTCGCTGCGGCGGATCAGGTGCGGATTTCTGCTGACGACCGATGACACCCAGCACGGCGTCAATGGGCGCGACCTCGTTCTAGAACACACAGGTCGGGCTCGCCACGTTGTCGGGCTCAAGCCGGCAGGATCGGGCGGCGAGCTCGTTGTCTCGCGCGCAGGCCGGGCCACTTACAAGCTCGAGGCGCAGTATCGGAAGAGCAAAGACACAGCGACCCCCGCTCACGTCATCGCTCACCTCTTTCGACGGTTGCAGGCGCTGCAGAAGCTCTCGGACCCTGATGGCGGGATCCAGGTGAGTGTGCGAAGAATCAATGTAGACGCGCCGTTTGGGCGACTGCCTGACAAAGCGGAGGCGACCGTGACAGTCAGGTTCAACCGCCTGGAGGACGGGGAACGCATTCACGGCGAGATCAGGGCGGTTGGGAAGCAGCGTTCGGCGCGTGGAGTAGGGTTTCGTGTGGCCGGGGGTATCCGAAGGCCGCCCATGGAACAGAACACGGCAGGCGAGAAGTTCTTCGAGGAGGTTGCCGGGATCGGGAAACGCATTCATGTGCCGCTCGCCGGCGCTCACCGTTGGCACTCCTCGGACATCTGCTTCGGGGCTGAAGACGTCATCAAGCTTGACGGGGTGGGGCCGATCGGATTCGGAGAGCGCACGGAGAACGAGCACGTGCTGCGCAGCTCGCTCGTCGATCATGCAGCGCTGCTGGCGCTAGTGATTCGCAGTTGCCGGAAGTGAGATGAACGATGCGAGTGCGACGGGTCGAAGGATCGTTCGAAGGCACCGCCGATGGCAAGTGCGCGACGGGGGCGCGCGGGGCAGTGGCGACGGCGTTCCCCGACGCCACGGCTGCCGGCATCGAAATGCTCGCGCAGGGAGGCAATGCCGTAGACGCTGCATGCGCGGTAGGTCTTGCGTTGTGTGTTTGCGAGCCACAGGCCAGTGGCTTGGGTGGGCAGTCCACCGGCCTGCTGCACTTCAACGGGAAGACGTCGGCGATCGATGGCTCGAGCCGAGTACCTTCTCTCGCCCACCATACGCGTGTGGAACCAGAGGATTGCCGGATCGGTTACCGCGCTGCCACGGTGCCGAGCACGCCCGCAACGTATGGATGGCTGCACCGTGTCTACGGCGTCCTGGATTGGGCCACAGTATTAGAACCAGCTATCCGCCTGGCGAGGGACGGCTACCGCATTACGAAGTTGCAACAGTCGTTGCTCGTTCGCGAGCTGGAGAATTTCGGAGCGGTGGAATCACGCTCCGGAGCTCGCTACTTCCTCAAAGGTCTTGATACGCCCCACGAAGCGGGTGATCTGTTCAGACAGCCGGAACTGGCCGACGTCCTGAAGCATATCGCGCAAAACGGTGTCGAGGCCTTCTATCAAGGGGAGATA
Organism: Gemmatimonadota bacterium; assembly: GCA_039588015.1. Taxonomy (GTDB): domain Bacteria; phylum Gemmatimonadota; class Gemmatimonadetes; order Palauibacterales; family KS3-K002; genus JASFMO01. The sequence goes on from JBDHAS010000066.1 coordinate 18,563, forward strand.
GCAAGACAGATCGACGCGGACATGTGTGCCAATGACGGCTTCCTGAGGGCGGATGATCTGGCGCTCATTCCCTGGCCGATCGAACGTAAGCCGCTGGCCCGCCGATACCGAAAGCTCCTCGTCAAGACGATGCCTCCGCCCGGATCGGGTCGCACGCTGCTATTGGTGCTGATGATCCTAAACAGCCTCGATTCGAGATTCCTGAGTCAGCGGACGCCGAGTCGATACCATTTCCTCGCTGAGGCTCTCCGGAAGGCGTTTCTTCAGCGGCTCGATCGGCCCTTCGACCCGGCGACATATCCGCAGACACGCGAGAAGAAGATGCTGAGTCGAGACTTCGCTCGAGATCTTGCCTTCACGATCGCGGACGAAATGGATGTCGATCTCCCGCTCGAAGATCCGGCCGGCGCAGACGTCGAGGAGACGACGCATTTCTCGGTGATGGACAGCGAGGGCAATGCGGTCTCGATGACCCAGTCGATCGAGTTGGTGTACGGCTCGAAGGCAGCGGCGGACGGCTTGGGGTTCCTCTACAACAACTACATGGCGGCGCTCGAGTTGGAGAACCCGGCGCACGCGTACTTCCTGCGACCGAACGCCGTGCCCTGGTCCTCAGCAGCCCCGACTATTGTATTCCGCCAGAAAGAGCCGTGGTTGACGTTGGGCAGTCCCGGCAGCGAGCGAATATACTCGACGCTCTGTCAAATGCTGGTGCGGGTGATCGACGGCTCGGACTCGATGTGGACCGCTATGATTGAGCCGCGCTTTCACTGTTCGATTGGGGGGACACTGAGCTTGGAAGCTGAGCGGTTTGACCCTGCTGTAGTCGATCATCTGCGGCAGTTGGGATACAAGCTCAAAGAGCGTGAGCCATTCGCGTTCTATCACGGCTGCGTTCAGGCAGTATTGAAGCGCCAGTCGAGGCCCGGCTTTGAGGCTGTGGCCGACGTGCGGCGTGACGGTACTGCTGCCGGCCTGGATTAAGCGCTTCTTGCCGCGCTCTCGGCCTTCGATGCTACCGGTCTTCCTCTCCATCCCGCATGGTTGTACACAGCAACCTCCAGAGCTAGCCGGTCGCGTATGCCTTTCCAATGAAGAGTTGTTTGATGATTCGGATGCCTTCACGCGGGAGATCTACGACCTCGGGGGCGCAGTCACACGAGTGGTCGCCGCAGATACCGCACGTGCATTCAT
>JBDHAS010000067.1:0-23008 GCA_039588015.1 Gemmatimonadota bacterium
TACCTCGACCCGCGTGCGATCGACGCGCAGAAGACCTTTCTTTCCCTCATCGCCCAGCGCTACAAAGACATGAGCGGGGTGATCTGGGATCTCATCAACGAGCCGTCCTTCTGCTCGCCCGACCACCTTTGGCTGACGCGACCGAACTACGACGAGCACGAGGTGCGCGCCTGGCGCGCCTGGCTGCGCGACCGGTTCGCCGCCGACTCCGAATCGGAGCTCGAGCGGACATTGTCGGAAAAGTGGCGCACGCTGCCGGGTGAAGCGCTCGACCTACCGAGGCCAGACGAGTTCGGCGACCGCAACATCTTCGAAGGAAGCCGTCCGCTCAAGGCGATGGACTACCGGCTCTTCGCCAACGACATGTTCACGCGCTGGGCGAAGCAGATGGCGGATGCCCTGCACGCCGCCAGCAGCCCGAGCCATCTGGTGACCGTCGGCCAGGACGAAGGGGGCACCTACGAGCGGCCCGCGCCCATGTTCCACGGCCCCGTCGTGGCCTTCACTTCCAACCACACCTGGTGGCTCAACGACGATCTGCTCTGGGACAGCGTCGTCACCAAGACGCCCGATCGCCCGAACCTGATCTCAGAGACGGGCATCATGTTCTACGAGAAGATCGACGGTAGCGCCTGGCGCAGCGAGGCCGACGCGCGCGACCTGCTGGAGCGCAAGCTGGCGCTCGCGACGGCGGTGGGCGGAGCCGGCTGGATCGAGTGGATCTGGAACACGAACCCGTACATGCCGCTCGACAACGAGGCGGCCATCGGCCTGCTGCGCCCGGACGGCACCGCAAAGCCCGAGTTCCTAGTGTTGCGGGACCTTGCGCGATTCGTGGCCGAATCGCAGTCGCTGTTGGAGGAGCCGAAGCGCGAGCCTGCTGTGATGGTAATCCCGCACTCCCATATGTTCGCAGCGCGCAACTTCGCGACGCAGGCAACGCAGCGCTGCGTTCGCGCGATGCACTATCGCTGCCGTGTGGCGATGGGCGCTGTCAGCGAGTACGCTCTCGACCGCCTCGTCTACGAGCCGCGTTTGCTGATCGTGCCATCGCCTCGCGTTCTGACCCAAGAAGCGTGGCAGCGGTTGACGCAACTGGCCGAGCGCGGGGCCACGCTGCTGGTAACGGGCCCGATCGACTACGACGAGCACTGGTTGCCGGTACCGCGGCTGGAACGCTTTGGCATCGATGCACGCACCGCCGCGGTGGCTAACGAGGAAGACCTCGAGCTGGACGGCGCGACTCTTCGGCTCAGCTATCGCAACCTGAAGATTCAGCGCGTAGAAAAGGCGATCGTAGCGGGAGGTTCCCCGGCAGGCGTCGTTCGAGCGCCGCTCGGTCGCGGCAGCTTGATCTGGTCACCGCTGTCTGTCGAACTGGCGGAACAGACAGAGCCGACCGTCGCGCTCTATCGCTACGCCCTTGCTCGGGCCGGCATCGAGCCGGCCTTCGAGCTCGAGCGAGACGATCCGGGCGTGCTGGCCTACCCTGCCATCTATCGGGATGCCGTGCTCTACGCCCTGGTCTCCGAACTAGGGACCGCGACAACGGTTGCCCTAGGAGATCGCGAAACCGGTTCTCTGGTGCAGGCCTCCCTGGGGCCAGGCCGCGCGGCCCTGGCGCTGCTGGATAGGAGAGATGGCAAGTTGGTTGGCTGGTACGGCAACGTGAGCGGGAGCTGAGTAGCCGGTAACCGTCCTCTGTTGCAATGGCCTACTCGGCTCGGCGCATGGCAGCCGAGATATCGGCGGGGTAGTCACGCGCCTCAACGAGCTCGCCCAACTTCTCGGTCACGTACCGCCGATCTTCTTGAAACGTGACGCCCAGCCACGGGCCGGCGGAGGGAATGACCTTCACACGCGCGCGGCCCTCAGAGATTAGATCGTTTACGGCGGTACTCAGGAGAAACTCCGAGTCGGGATCCGAGAGGTGGTCTTCAAGAAAACTGGCGAATCGCTCCCGAAGCAACGGAAATGCCGCCCGCGTGGCCGCCCAGATGTTCATGGAAATCGTCTCGCCGCCCTCCAACGCGTATCGCTGGCCCGCCACCGTCACACCGGCCAGCGCTCCGTCCCGGTCTTCTATGTTCTTGACCTCGGTCACGCGTGTGAGATAACCGTCCGCATCCAACTCACACACGCCACGCGACACGCCACCGTGGGCTGAGAGCGTATCGCGAAGCGTGTAACCCGCTGCCGCGAACTCAGGAATCCCGCTGTTCCTTTCGACGCGCAGATGACCGGCCAACGCCGCGTACGCGCTCGCCCCGTAGAAGTCGTCCGCATTGATGGCCACGAAGGGCCCGTTCACCTGCGCTTCCGCCGAAAGAACCGCGTGACCTGTGCCCCACGGTTTCCGGCGTTCGGCGGGAAGAGTAAAGCCCGGCGGAAGTGCGTCCAGCTCCTGATGGGCGAACGTGAAAGCAACTGACGTTCCAAACACCTGGCCCATATGCTCGCGCAGGGCACCCTCCAGCTCGCGCCGCGTCACCAGCACGACCTTTGTGAAGCCAGCGTGCACGGCGTCATAGACCGCGTAGTCCATCAGCGCCTCGCCGCTGGGGCCCACCGGCTCTACCTGCTTCAAGGCACCGTAGCGAGTGGAGAGTCCAGCAGCCAGGACAACCAACGTCAAGTCCATGCGATATCGCTCTTTCGAGGAATCGGTTGACGATCAAGAGTGCGGGATGGATACACGGTACCTGATACCTGCGGCGAGGGGCAAGCTGGAAACCCTTACGGCAGGAATCCGCTTGCCCCCTTATGAACTCCCCGCAAGTACGCTACATCGTGGTCGGCGACGCCCCCTTCACATACTCATTGAACCACTCGAGAATGCGCTGCGCGAAGTCGAGTTGATGCTCGCGCTCGAGCAGTCCGTGCGGTTCGCGCGGGTACAGCACGAGGTCCGTGGGGACGCCTTTAATTCTGAGCCCGGTGTACAACTCGATCGATTGGGCCGGGTGAACGCGCTCATCCGAAAGCCCATGACCCACCAAAGTCGCCGTCTGCGAGTTGTTCACGTGAGCCAACGGCGAGCGGTCCCAAGCCAGCCCCGGGTCATCGAACCACCACGTGTCCCAGTGCACGATCGACATCTCGTAGGGGATGTCTGTCGTGCCGGTGAACGAGACCCAGTTCGAGATGCCGGCGAAGGGGATCGCGGCTTTGAAGCGATCGCTGTGCTTGGTCGCGGCCCAGGCTGAGAAGTAGCCACCGTAGGAGGTGCCGCTGATCCCGACCCTGTCCGGGTCTACGAGTCCCTGCTCCGCCAGGTAGTCGATCCCGGCGATGACATCGAGGAACTCCTTGCCCCCGAGATCTCGATGGTCGCCCTTCGAGAAGGCCACGCCGCGGCCGCCGCTGCCACGGTAGTTCGGCATGAGCACGAAGTAGCCGTGAGCGGCCAGTACCTGGGCTGGGTACAGCGCCCGAGTGGTCCAGCCGTCGAAACTGATCCCCTCCGGTCCACCATGCGGCATAACGGCCAGCGGGTAACTAGCGCCGGGTATCTCGTTCAACGGGCGGACCAGTACGCCCTCGATCCGCCAACCGTCGGCGCCACTCCACTCGATGGTCTCCTGTTTCGCCAATTCAACCTGACTCAGCCACGGGTTGTGGGTCGTGACGCGGGTCAGTCGGCCATCCCTGGCTTGGCCGGCGTAGACCTCACGCGGATGCGCGGCCGTATTCACCGCCGTGGCGAAGTTGCGATGCCGCTCGTCGAAGCTGACGCCGGCGAAGATCTCTGCGCTGCCGCCCGCGATCCGTTCTATGCCACCGCGATCGGCTTCCAACTTGTTCAGCGCCGTTCGCGTACCTTCTGCGCCGACGAAGTACATCGTCCCGTCATCGAGCCAGCCGATCTGCTGCGCGCTTCCTTCGTACCCGGGCGTCCGGTTCACGGCTACGCCGCCATCCCGCGACACGACGAATACGCTCTGCGCCAACGGATCGTTCAACGAGACGGCGCCGATGAAGGCGAACATCTCGCCGTCGGGCGACCAGGCCATGTCACCGAGCTTGCCCGTCGTCTCCGTCATAAGTTGCAGGCCGCCTCCTTCGGCCGGGACCGTGTAGATCTTGCGGAACATGTAGCTCGCATCGATGTCGGTCGTCTCGGTAACCTGGACGGCGAATCCCCTACCGTCAGGCCTCCAAGCGAAGCTTCGCACCGTCTGGTCCGCCGGCGTGACGGCATGTCGTTGGCCCGTACCGACATTCTCCACCCACAGCCTGGCGTGCCGCGCGCCTTCGCTGGCCACGAGCCCATCGTCGCCAATCTCGCGACGCTCCGCCGCCCCAGCCGGTTCCGGCTCGCGCGCCGTGTAGGCGATGCTCCTTCCGTCCGGCGACCAAGCGAAGGACATCACTCCCAGCGGTGAATGGGTGAGCAGCGTCGGTTCGCCACCCCCCGCCGGGACACCGTATACCTGCGTCCGGCTACCGTCCTCGAGGCGCGCCGAGAAGGCCAACGTCGAACCGTCCGGTGACCACCGCGGCGAGCCGGCGCTGCGCGGCGCCTCGACGATCGGCCTGGCCGGGCCGCCGTCGGCGGGAACCACCCACAACTCGCTGTAGGGGCGGCCGTACCCGTCATCCTCGCCCCGCGGCTTCGTCACCGTGTAGGCTATGAGCCCGCCATCCGGGCTGAGCGCAACGGCGCCCACCTGCTCGATCGAAACGACCTGCTCCGGCGATATCGCCTGAGCCAGCAGCGCGCTCGGTGGTCCGGCCAGCAATATGAGTACTGCAATCCAGTATCTCGTTGTGTGCCTGAGCTTCATGCTGCCCCCTGTTTCTCTTGGGAGTAGGTGAATGAGAGAGTACCTACTCCCAATCCACTAACTACGCTCACGTTCTTCTTCCCACTCTTCCCGCGTCATCAACTTGAGAGGCGCGAGTTCCTTCTTCTCCAGATCCGAGTTCATACGGCTGAGCTCTCGCTCCGCAGTGATCTCGGTGAACTCGGCCTCCGCCTCCTCCATCTGCCGCGACAGGCTTTCCATCCGCTCGAGCTCGGAGTCCGTGGGTCGACCGGCGTAGCCGTTCACGGAGCCGTAGAGATTGCCCAGCTCCTCGCGCAGTTTCTCCTCTCCGCCGAACAGACCGGCCTCGCTGGTCGACACGATGGAGCTGCGGAACTCGTCCAGCTTGTCCGCGTATTCGTTCAGCCGCTTCGCCGTACCACCATCGGTCTCTTCCGCTCGCTCGCGAGCCTGATCGCGCAGGTCGACGAGCGCGTCGACCACATAGGTCAGCCGCTCGAGCATATCGTAGATGCCGAGGGCAGTCCGCTGTTGTAGCTGGCGATGCTCCGCCGAATGTGGTGACCTCGGATCGGCCACGAGGGAGATCTCGCCTTCGTAGGTGTCGTTGCCCTTCACGAGTCTGTAGGTGTATGTGCCTTCGGGTACCCGCGGACCCTCGAACGCCATGATCAACGAGCTCGCGGGTGGCACCTTGGGCGGTGGATAGCGCATCGGCCAGTCGACGCGATTGATGCCCTTGATCTTCCCGGCGGGGAGCGTCTTCAGCAGCTCGCCATCGGAGTCATAGACTTCGACTTTGGAGTCACCGAAGATGTGGCGCTTCTTCAAGTAGTAGACGATGGACGCGGCCCGGGGCGGATTGCGGCCCACATACTGGTCGTTGCCCGAGAACCAGGACTGGCCACCACCGATGATTTGGACGGCCGGTCGCGTGGGCAGCAGCGCCACGTCAGACTCCAGCACGTCTGGCGTCAGAGCCCGCAGTGGCGTGATGTCATCCAATATGAAGATCCCGCGGCCGTGCGTGCCGATGATCAGGTCATGCTCTCGCGGATGAATGGCCAGGTCGTGCACCGCCACCTTCGGCAGGTCGTTTTCGAAGCGCGCCCACGACAGGCCACCATCGAGGCTCAGGTAGAGACCGAACTCGGTACCCAGGAACAGCAGATCGCTGTTCTCGAGGTCCTCCCTGACCACGTGGGCGTAGCCCTCGATCACATCCGTCATCAGCGGCTGCCAACTTTCACCGTAGTCGGTGGTGCGGAAGACGTACGTGGTCATGTCGCCGGTGCGGTGGCCGTCGAAGGTGACGTACGCCGTCGCCGCATCGAACCGGCTCGCCTCCACGTGCGACACCCAGGTCGCACCCGGGAGGTTCGGGACGTTGCGGACGACGTTGGTCCAGTCGCCGCCGTCGTTCTGCGTCACCTGCAGGTTGCCGTCGTCGGTGCCGGCCCAGATGACCTGCGGGTTCACCGGCGACTCGCTGATGGTGATGATCGTCGTGTGGTTCTCGGCCGTGGTATTGTCTGTGGTCAGTCCGCCCGACTCCTCCTGCCTCTGCTTCTCAGGATCGTTTGTCGTGAGGTCCGGCGACATCCTCTCCCACGAGTCACCGCGATCGCGTGTGCGGTACAGGTACTGGGTCCCAAGGTAAAGGGTGCCTGGATTCGCCTGGCTCACGTGTAACGGCGTGTTCCAGTTGAAACGCAGCTTATCTTCGCCTTCTTCCGGATACGGCTTGATGCCCTTGTTCTCTCTGGTGGACTTCTGTAGCCGCGACACCATGCCGCCCTGGTATTCCACGTAGACGAAATCCGGATCGGCGGGGTCAACGAAGACGTGGAAACCGTCGCCGCCGTTCATCAGCTCCCAATCCTGGGGACGAATGCCGCCCGGCCCTCGGGAGGGCCCCATCCACGTCCCGTTGTCCTGAAGACCGCCGTAGATGTTGTACGGCAGCTCCATATCGTAGCTGATCTCGTAGAACTGGGACACCGGGATCGCCTGGGAAAGACGCCAACTTCCACCGTGGTCGTACGAGAAGTAAACGCCGCCATCGGTACCGAGGATCAACTCTTCGTTGTTGGTCGGGTTGATCCAAAGCGCGTGCAGGTCGCTGTGGACCACGGGGAGGTTGAACCCGGTGGCGCTGAACGGCGATGTGAACGCCTTACCAGCATCGTTCGATACAGTGAGCATGAACCCGGGCTTGTAGATTCGGTCCGGGTCCACCGGGTCCGGAACGAGATAGGCAAAGTAGAACGGGCGCATCTGGATGTTCATCGACGTGTTCATCTCTTCCCATGTCGCGCCCATATCGTCCGAACGGTACAGCGCAGTGTTCTCAGCCTCGACCAGGGCGTAGACCCGGCTGGGCTGCGGCGGAGACACCGCAACGGCGATTCTTCCCTTCTCTCCCTCGGGCAATCCGCTGGTCAATTCTTGCCAGGTCGTGCCGCCGTCGATGGACCGATACAGCCCGCTGCCCGGGCCGCCCGAATTGAAGAAGTAAGGCCAGCGTCGGAACTCCCACATACCCGCGTACAGGACGTTGGGCGCGTGGTGGTCCATGGAGACGTCGGAACATCCCGTGTCTTCGTCGATGTACAGGACCCGCTCCCAGGTCTCGCCGCCGTCCGTCGTCCGGTAGACCCCGCGCTCCTCGTTCGCATCCCACAGGTGACCCGTGGCGCAGACGAAGACCTTGTCGCCGTCCATCGGATCGACTTCGATACGCGCTATGCGCTCGCTGTCTTCCAGGCCGACGAATTCCCATGAGCTTCCGCCGTCGGTCGACTTGTAGACGCCGTTGCCCACCGACACGCTATTCCGCGTCCAGGTCTCGCCGGTACCGACCCAAATGATGTCGTGGTTCGACGGGTCGATCTTGATGGCGCCGATGGACATGGTGTGATCGTCGAAGATCGGCTCGAATCGCAACCCACCGTCCTTCGACTTCCAGATGCCGCCGCTCGCCGAGCCGACGTACACGGTCAGCGGGTACTCGGGCACGACATCGATCGCGGAGATCCGACCGCTCATGGTCGCCGGACCGATGGACCGCGCGCGCAGCCCGCCGAACGTCGAGGACTCGAGCTGTACTTGAGCGGCAGACGTGGCCGGCAGCGCGACCAGCGCCATCACGAACGCGATCGGGCAGCTGTAACCCCACCACCTACGCATAGTGGTCACTCCTCTTCCTATTGATGGGCAAACTCACTGTTCCTGACCTACAACAAAAAAGGGCCAGCAACGCTGGCCCCTTGTTCCGGATTCTATTGCTTGCCTTCGGCTTCCTCTTTCTCAGGCATCACAAAGATCGAATCATCAGCATCAACGTTCAGCTCGACCAGCTCGAACGTGAAAGCTTGGCCACTCGGTGCCCCCTTCTGCCTCGCCTCGATCGCATGGGGGAACATCAGACCGCCGACGTCTTTGTAATCGCTAATAATCGTCTCGAACTCGACCGTCCGGCCCTGTATTTGGCCGATGCCTTCCAGCTTGATCGTGATGAAGTACTCGGCATCCAAGAAGTGGTACTCCACATCGCCGTTCTTCTTGGTGACCTTTAGCTTGTAAGCCTCCGTACCCGCGGTCTCCTCCTTGCCGAGCAATTCCACCTGGTGGCCCGACTCCTGCCAGCCGACCAGCGTCCCATCGATGTCCGCCCGCTCTTTTACGTCCTTGGCCATGTCATCCGGCATGACCTCCGGCTCGGTCTGACCCATGAACGGCATCAGCATCCACGCGGTCTCGCCGTCGAACGCCTGCACACCGGTCATCCCCTGAAAGGTGAACTCGATACGCGCCTTGTTCGGACGCTTCACCGTAACGATGAAAGGTGCCTCGATGCCCATGCCTCCCATGACTATCGAGCCCGTCATCCGCATCGTCTCCAACGCCTTCCAAGCCTCTATGCCGCCGATGGCCTCGTAGTGGTTGCTCAGAACCTCGTCGAGGTCCTGCGCGGCGACCGGCGAGGCCAGTAAGGCGCCTGCGAGGGTAAGAAAGACGGTTATTTTCAACATGAACTTCCTCCTTGATTGTAGGCCCACATACAGAAAACATAACCTCACGCCAACCCCCCGTGGGGCTGCGTCGCAGTGGGCCAGTGCTGTTCGGACGGGGGAAGATGTCCGACCGGAGTCACTGAAGCAAGCCGTCACACAGACGTGACTACCGGCTCTCTCCCTTCCCAGGCATGGCGAAAACCGAGTCGTCGATCTCTACATTCAACTCGATTCGCTCCATCGTCACGGCCTGCCCGCCGGGACCTCCCCGCCCTCCCTCGCGGCGGGTCTGAAACGAGTGAGCCACCATCAGGCCGTCCACCTCTTTGTAGTCGCTGATGATGACCTGGACCACGATCTCGTTTCCCTGGAATGAGCGGTGGACCTCGGTCATGATCGGGATGAAGTACTCGGCATCGAGGTACCAGTACTCGACATCATTCTCCTTCTTCGTGATCTTCAGCTTGTAAGCCTCGGTCCCTTCCGTCGTTTCCAAGCCGACGAGCTCGACCTCATATCCGTCTTCTTCGTACCCGACGAGCAGCCCATCGATGTCGGCATCGTCCCTAAGGCCCTGCGCGCGCGGGCCCTCGATGACCTCGGGCTCCGACCCGCCTCGGAACGGCATAAGCACCCACGCCGTCTCTCCGTCGGAGGCGCGAATGCCCGTCATTCCCTGCACGGTGAACTCCATGCGAATCTTGCCGGGGCGCTTCACCAGCCGAGAGAACGGTGCCTCCATTCCGCGCCGCATGCTCATCGTGCCGGTCACCTTCATCGACTCGACAGACTTCCACGCGTCAAGGCCGCCAATGGCCTCGTAGTAGCGTGCAAGAACGTCGTCGACGTCGACATCTTGAGCGGAAGCAGCTACTGGGACTAGAGCACACACGAGGGCGAGTAGTGCGGCGTTTCTAAGCATCGATCTCCCTCCGAATTGGGTCACTGTTCAAAACAGCCGACCTTTTGCGGCCGTTGAGACCACTGACCACAGGAGCTTGCCGATTCCGCGCGTGCAACCATCTTGCAGCCTGCAAAGCTCCAATCTGATAAGGAAGAACAACCCAAGATACGGAGCTGTTGATATGACAGCGCTGCGGCAAGGCTATCGCGTGGTTGGCTCATTGTTTCTAACCCTTTCGACGCTACCGTTGGTCGCCTGCGGTGGCTCCGAATCATCGAGCGGTCACGAATGGCAGGCCGTGCACGACACCATCGGAGATACGATCGTAGTGAGGACCGTCGCGGGCAGCGCCTGGGGCGACACGGCCGAGCTCGTAGCGGACGTCACCATCGGTCAGTTCGAGGGACCGGACGAGTACATGTTCGGGCGGATTCGGTCGCTGGCGGCGGCGCCCGACGGTTCGATCTACCTCTTCGACAGCCACGTACCCGCGCTCCGCAAGTACGCACCTGACGGCACATACCTGGCGACCTTCGGCCGCGAAGGCGGCGGCCCCGGTGAGTACAGGCGGCCCGACGGTGGATTGGGGGTGCTCCCGGATGGCCGCGTGCTGTTACGCGATCCCGGCAACACCCGTATCAGCGTGTACTCTCCCGAAGGAGAGTACCTTGAAGGTTGGCGCATTCGCGGCGGCTTCAACACTTCCCGGCGACTCCACATCGACTCGGCCGGCAACTCGTACACGATGATCCTGCTGGACACGGAGGCCGACGTCACGGAGTGGACCTTCGGGCTGGTACGCTACAGCGCCGACGGTGTGCCCGGCGATACCCTCCGGGCGCCCAGTTTCGACCACGAGCGATCGGAGCTCGTGGCGAGAAGGATAGACGGCGACGACCGCAGCACGAGCGTCAACACCGTGCCTTTCACACCTAGGGCGTCGTGGACGCACAGCCCGCTCGGGTACATGGTCGGCGGCGTGGCGACCCGCTACGCGCTGGACCTGTACATGGCCTCCGACCGTATGTTGAGGATCGAGCGGGAAAACTGGGAACCGGTTCCCGTTCTTTCCGAAGAAAGGGCTGAGCGAGAGGCCATCACCACAGCCAACATGAGGCAGACCCAGCCCGACTGGCGCTGGAACGGAGACCCCATCCCGGACACGAAGCCGCCATACCGGGGCATCTACGTCGGCGAACGAGGGCGAATCTGGGTGTGGCTGCATCAGCAGGCCAGGAAGATCGAGAGCGAGGAAGAAGGCGAGGAGCTGAGGCCGGGCGAAATCCCACCGCAGACCTGGCAAGAGCCGGTTGCCTTCGACGTGTTCGAGCCCGACGGCCGATACTTGGGGATGGTGCGGGCTCCGGAGGGCTTCTCAGGTAGCCCGCGGCCGGTCATGCGGGGGGACACCGTTTGGGCGGTCGTTCGCGGCGAACTCGAAGTCCCGTACGTGGTGCGGTTCCACATTCAACACCCGCGCGAAGAAACCTGAGCCGCAGGTTCTAAAGCCGCACCGACTCACGAGGCACGCGACGAAGCCTCGCCCGCATCGCTCGAGCACCTAACGCTCGCAGTCACGGGCACCTCATCCTTGTGCCGAGCAGTGGCTCCTGGACGCCGGGATTCCAACGTTCCATTGTCAGCGCGGGTCTAACAGAGAGGACCCAGTGACAATGCGGCAGAGGATCCATGATTAAGGCACCCCTTGGTGAACGCCATGCAGCGACGCGGTCTGTCGTACTGTTGGCCGTTGCGCTGGCCGCGTGCGCCGAGCGGGAACCACAGGCCGCCTCAGAATGGCAAGCCGCTTACGACACAATCGCGGACACCGTGATCGTACGAACTCTTGGCGGCAGCGTCTGGGGTGACACGGCCGACCTGGTCGCCGACCTCACCATCGGTTCCTTCGAAGGACCCGACGAGTACATGTTCGGACAGGTGCTGTCGCTGGCGGTCGCGCCGGACGGTGCCATCTACATCTTCGACAGCCATGTGCCGGCGCTGCGCAAATACGCGCCGGACGGCACTTACCTAACCACTTTCGGTCGCGCCGGTGGAGGCCCGGGCGAGTACAGGATGCCCGATGCCGGACTCGCGGTGCTTCCCGACGGAAGAGTCCTGCTGCGCGACCCTGGCAACACGCGGATCACAGTCTACTCGCCCGACAGTGAGTACCTCGACGGCTGGCGGATCCGAGGTAACGGCACCTCCCGACCTCTCTACAAAGATACCCGGGCGAACACCTACACGCAGATCGTGATGGATACTCGGGATGAGGTCACCGAATGGCGGTTCGGCCTCGTACGCTACGGACCCGACGGAGTCCCGGGCGATACACTGCCGGCTCCGACCTGGCGGTACGAGACTCCCAGCGTCGTGGCGTCCTACGATGGCGGTCGAGGCGGGACGCACAAGTACATACCCTTCGCCCCCAGAAGTCGGTGGGTTTACAGTCCTCTCGGCTACATGATCGGCGGGTTACCCACCGACTATTCCTTCGACCTCTTCCTGGCTCCGGGCCGTGTGCTGCGGATCCAGCGAACCGACTGGCGCCCGGTTACCCTCGCGCCAAATGAGCGAATCCAGCACGAGCAGATCGTCACAGCCACGATGCGGCGGACAGACCCGGCCTGGCGCTGGACCGGACCTGGGATCCCCGACACCAAACCTCCCTACACCGACCTGTTGGTCGGCGAGCTGGGACGGATCTGGGTCCTATTGCATCAGGGTGCACAGAAGGTCGATCCGGACGTCACCGGCGCCGATGAACCAGGCGCGAGCCCGCAGCTGACCTGGGTCGAGCCGGTCGCCTTCGACGTGTTCGAGCCCGACGGCCGTTACTTGGGCATGGTGCGAGCCCCCGAGGGATTTTCGACCCGTCCAACACCCGTCTTTCGCGGCGACACCGTTTGGGCCGTTGTGCACGGAGAGCTCGATATCCCGCTCATAAGACGCTTCGCCGTCATACACTAGAAGTCAGGCCAGCTGCAAACCAAACAGCAAAGTATTTAGTCTAAGAGGTGATAACGACAACGCACCCTCTGGAGAATCTCGCACATGGACCCAGTGAAATGGCATGACACGGCCCTCCGCGGCTGGGCGGCCGCCGGGCTGGCCCTAGCCCTTGGAGCTTGCCGCGGCAGCGACGCCCCCGGCGCCGCTGAATGGCGAGCGGTATACGACACGATCGGCGACACCGTCGTCGTGCGGACCGTAAGCGGAAGCGTTTGGGGAGGCACAGCCGAGCTTGTCCCCGATGTCACCATCGGCACGTTCGAGGGAGCCGACGAGTACATGTTCGGCCGGGTGCGGTCGCTGGCCGCTGCTCCCGATGGGTCGATCTACGCCTACGACAGCCACGCCAAAGAGCTGCGCAAGTATGCGCCCGACGGCACCTACGTCGCCACGTTCGGCCGCGAGGGCGGCGGTCCCGGCGAGTACCAGCAACCCGACGGCGGTCTGGCTGTGCTCCCCGACGGCCGCGTCCTGCTTCGCGATCCCGCGAACTCCCGCATCAGCGTGTTCTCTCCCGACGGGGAGTACCTGGAAGGCTGGCGGATTCGGGGTGGCATGCACACATCGCGGCGGCTCTATGTCGACGCGGAGGCCAACTCATACACGATGTTCATACTGAACATGGACGGCGATTTCGCGGATTGGCGATTCGGGTTGGTGGAGCTCGGGCCCGACGGCACGCCCGGTGACACCATACCCGCTCCCACGTGGGACTTCGAGCCTTCGGAACTGGTGGCGACGACCGACGATGGTCAGGGTATCAGCACCAATGAGGTGCCATTCACGCCGGTCGCCGCGTGGGCTCTTAGCCCCTTGGGCTACCTGGTCGGAGGGCTCCCAACTCGCTACGCGATCGACCTCTTCGTCGCCCCGAACCGGGTGCTGCGCATCGAGCGCGATGACTGGACTCCGGTGCCCGTCTTGGCTGCCGAGAAGGACGAGCAGGAGCGAATCGTCACGGCGGACCTTCGACAAGTCGACCCAAGCTGGCAATGGAACTCGGATCCGATACCGGGCACCAAGCCACCCTACACGGGCATCTATGTTGGCGAACGTGGTCGGATATGGGTGCACTTGCACCAAGAAGCGATTCAGATCGAGTCCGAGGAGGTCGAGGAAACAAGGCCCGGCGAGGTGCCGCCGCAGACCTGGATCGAGCCGGTCGCGTTCGACGTGTTCGAGCCCGATGGACGCTACCTGGGGATGGTACGCGCGCCCGAGGGACTCTCTACTAATCCCAGGCCGGTGATGCGCGGCGATACCGTGTGGGCGGTCGTGCGCGGCGAACTGGACGTGCCCTACATCGTCCGCCTACACATCGATCACGGCGAGCACGACGAAACCTGAGGAGGCGGACGTATTACCCTAATACGCCCTAGGGGTGACGCTCCATTCGGATGGCTGTGTCTATCGCTCGGCCTGGGGCTGGCCGCTTGCGGGGGACCAGACGAAACGAGCTGTAACGGTTGGCAGGCCGTTCACGACACGATCGGAGACACGATCGTCGTGCGGACCGTGAGCGGGAGCGTCTGGGGAGGCACGGCGGAGCTCGTCGCCGACGTCACGATCGGAGTATTCGAAGGGCCGGACGAGTACATGTTCGGCAACATCAGGTCGCTGGCGGTGGCGCCGGATGGGTGCATCTACGTCTTCGACCGGCACGCGCAGGAACTGCGCAAGTACGGGCCGGACGGAAGTTATGTCACCAAGTTCGGGCGCGCGGGCGGAGGGCCCGGCGAGTACAGCCGTCCCGACGGAGGGCTGGCCGTACTGCCCGACGGGCGCGTTGTGCTGCGGGACCCGGGAAACGCTCGCCTGAGCGTGTATTCGCCTGACGGAGACTACCTCGATGGCTGGCGGATTCCTATCCCGTTCAACACGGACCGGAGACTCTATACCGACAAGGCCGGCAACACCTACACCGTGACCCTGCTCGACCTCGATAGGACGGACTGGTCATACACATTCGGACTCCTCCGCTATGGACCCGACGGCTCGCTCAGCGACACTCTTGGAGTACCCCACTTCGACTTCGAGCGGTCACAGCTGATAGCGCGGACAATAGGAGAGAGCGGGAACCCGGTCATCGCTGACCTCAGGGACGTGCCGTTCACGCCGACAGAGTCGTGGGCCTACAGCCCTCTCGGCCATTTCGTCGGCGGCGTGGCGACCCGCTATGCGTTCTACCTGTACAAGGCCCCGGACCGCGTGCTTCGCATCGAGCGCGTGAACTGGCAGCCCGTTCCCGTGCTGGCCGACGAACGCGAGGAACGGGAACGAATAGTGACCGCGATCATGCGGCAGGCCAAGCCGGATTGGCGCTGGAACAGCGACCCGATACCGGATGCAAAGCCGCCTTACCGTGGACTCTACGTCGGAGCGCGCGGGCGCATCTGGGTACGACTCCACCAGCAGGCCGAGAGGATCGCGCAGCAGGAGGCTACCTCGCACAAGCCTTCGCCCAGTGAGGTGCCGGATCCAACATGGATCGAACCGATCGCCTTCGATGTCTTCGAGCCCGACGGCCACTACCTGGGCATGGTTCGGGCGCCGGACGGTTTCGCGCTTCACCCACACCCTTTCATGCGGGGCGACACCGTTTGGGCTGTGGTGAAGGACGAATTGGACGTGCCCTACATCGTTCGCTTCCACGTGGAGCGCGGAGCTGCCGAGGCCACGTAGCCGACGCAGTCCCGCCCGAGCCGGACCAACGCGCCGAGTCCGCCACGCATCCAATACGGATGAACTTGTCCGATCCACCCCGCCATCGATCCTCAAGTCGAAGGGTACGCTACGATGAAGGCTATCGCCTTCACGCTATTCGCTCTCGGGGTGTCTTCACTCGGCCATTACCCGGCCGGTCCTGGCCCGAACGATTCCAAGCTCGTTCGAACCGCACAATCGCAGGACTCGGTCGTGATCACCCAGCTGGCCGTCGCCGGCTTCATGGTTACGGCAGGTGGCAAGACGCTGGTCATCGATGCGTTGCACCGGCACCCGACCCAAGGCCCGGAACCAGAGACACGGAAGAAGCTGGAGAGCGCGGCACCTCCGTTCGACAAGATCGACATCGTCCTCATATCTCACTCGCACAGCGATCACTTCCATACCGAAGCGGTGGCCAGTCACCTGACGCACAATCCGCACGCCGTCGTTGTGACCGGCAAGCTGGCCCGTGACAGACTGGCTGATCATTCCGACTTCGACACGTTCGGCGACCGGGTGATCGCCGTGACGCCGGAACCGGAAGAGATCGTGGAGATCGAGGCGAACGGGTTGCAGATGAAGGTCTTTCGTGTCAGCCACGGCGAGCGTGGCAATGACTACAGCATGGACAATCTCGCGATGATGATCGACCTCGCCGGTACGAAGATCTTCAACCCGGGGGACATCGTGCCAACCGGCCAGACGGGCATCTTCGAGAAGGCTCGCCTCCATAGAGATGGCATCGACATCGCCTTTCTGCCCTTCACGATGTTCGACGAAACGGAGTACCCCGAGGCGGCCGCGATCATTGACCAGTATCTCGAGCCACGATACATCGTCCCTTCACACCTTTACGAACAACACTTCGGAGCGTTCACCGACAAGATCGAGGACCGCTACCCCAACTCTATCATCTTTCGCTCACAGGGAGAGGTGAAAGTACTTCGGAGGAAACAGCATGAGTAAGGCACGCGTCGTCCCGCAGCGCGCGAGTCTCATCGTTGTTCTGCTCGGCTCGATGCTCGCCGCGTGTTCCGGTCCAGAACGGGCGGAGACTTCCACCTGGAGTGCTGTATTCGACACCATCGGCGATACGGTCATCGTACGATCGGAGGGCAGCGTGTGGGGCGACACGGCACAACTTGTCCAGGACCTGCGGATCGGCGTGTTGGAAGGCGCCGACGAGTACATGTTCGGGGACATCCAATCTCTGGCCGTGGCCACCGATGGAGCCATCTACACCTACGACAGCCATCTGAAGGTGCTGCGCAAGCACTCGGCGACCGGTGACTACATCGCGACGCTGGGGCGAGAAGGTGAGGGGCCAGGCGAGTACAATCGGCCCGACGCCGGTCTGGTCGCCCTAGCTGACGGCCGAGTCCTGCTGCGCGATCCAGGCAATGCTCGAATCAGCGGCTATTCAGCGGATGGGGAGTACCTGGACGGCCTGCGTATCCGCGGCGGCTGGATGTCGTCGCGACCGCTGTTCCATGACACCGCGGGCAACGTCTACCAGTGGGTCACGCTGAATCCGGAGGCCGACTTCAGCGAGTGGAGCACGGGACTCGTGCGCTACGGGCCGGACGGCATCGCAGGTGACACGCTCGAGGTACCGGATTACGACTTCGAGCCCCCACAAGTCGAGGCGCGCAGCGGCGGGGAGCGGCGGTCGTTCGCCAGCACGCCCGTGCCATTCTCCCCGGACATCACGTGGGCCTTCAGCCCGCTCGGCTACTTCGTCGCCGGGCTATCGGAGCACTACGCCATTGACCTGTTCGTGACACCGGACCAGGTGCTCCGCATCGAGCGTGGCGATTGGGTCCCCATACCGGTCCTACCCGAGGAACACGCGGAACAGGAGCGGCGGATCACGGCCATGATGCAAGGGATACAGCCCGGCTGGCGCTGGAACGGACCGCCGATCCCGGACACGAAACCTCCCTACGAGGAGTTCTTCGTTGGCACGGACGGGCGCATCAAGAGGCTTACAAGAACGTGGCCGCGGAAGAGGAGGCGGAAAAGATCCGGCCCGGATACGCACCGCCGGCTGTATGGGAGGAGCCCGTCGCTTTCGATGTGTTCGAGCCCGACGGCACCTACCTGGGAATGGTGCGGGCGCCCGACGAATTACGAACATTCCCGACGCCGGTCGCGCGCGGCGACACGATTTGGGCGGTGATCGTAGATGACATGGAGGTAGAGTACATAGCGCGCTATCACATACAACACGGAGCCAAACCACCAACAACTGACTAGACGGGTACTAGGCGCTATCTCCTCGCGAACGGCGTCTCGAGTCGTTGCGCGGCCCACTCCTTGACGTCGATGGGACCGATGTTGTACTGCCCCATCATCCCCTGCCCGCTCGTCTTAGGCGACTCCAGTACGCTCTGGTAGTATGTCATGGCCCGCGCGCGCTGGCCGGTCACATCATAGACGTGCCCTATCCAGATCCGGCTCCAATCCTTCTCGAACAGAAAGTCGGGATCGCCCTCGGCTAGTGCGAGGACCCGCTCGAAGGTCCGAACCGCCCCCGCGTACGCCTCGACATCGTACAGCGAAAGCCCGAGGAACCAGAGGAGTTCGATGTCATCCGGCTCCGCCAGTAGCGCTTCCCGGAACCGCGCCACCACCTCATCGCTGCCATGCCAGCCGTTCTTCATGTAGAGCGCCATTGCCTCATCGTAGGGGCCCGGCGGCTCGCCCTTCACGACGGAGACAAGCTCGACCGCTCGCTCCTTTTCGCCGCCCTCGAGCAAAGGCGACGGGATCTCCAAAGCTCCTGTCTCGTGCAGATCCTCGAATTGTTCGTAGGCCGCTTCGTGGAGAACTACGACGAACGCATCGCCCGGGTGAATCCCGAGTCGTTGGCCGACCTCCTCCCAATCGTACGCGTTCGCCGCAGCCGCCGCGTATTCCAGCGCCATCTCATACAGCGCTTCATCCAGGTGCCCGTCGTCCGGATAGGAGAAGAGCCGAGACTCGCCGCTCGCATAGAACAGCCCGTACGCCTGCAGCCCGGCCTTCGCGTCGGCGTCCTCGATCTCTTCGCCCCAAGCCGCCAGCAGCAACTCGTAGTTGGCATCGGGGAACTTCCACAGGTGTTCGTCGAAGTTCGGGCTCCACGTCATCGCCAGGCTGGCGCCGCCCGGCAGGAATGCGTAGTTGGTGCCCACCGCGAACGGGTGCTCCGGCTGGACTACCCATGCGACCACTGGAAGCTCGTCATTCGGGAAGGCGGACTCCCAAGCCTCGGACCAGATCACATCGACCACGCGTGACCAGAGCAAGTGGAATAGCATTTCGGGCCTGTCGCCCAACTCGGCTTCCAGACGCCGGACCAACCGTTCTGCTACCGGCACGAGGTCGTCCACACCGGCGTCGGTGACGTCGCGCAGCACCGCACGATCCCGGCCCACGAAGACCGGGAAGGCAGGCGAGCAGCGGTCGTCGGCAAGCTTCAGGACCTTGCCCTCGGTCAGGGCGCGCAGGCGTTCGTCCAGATCGCCGGTCGCCGGCACCTCCAGCTGCGAAATTGGCGTGCCGGCGATGCACGCGACCGTGATGCGGTTGTTGGTGGAGTCTCTCAGGAGGCTCAGCCTGGGCGTGCGTTCCCTGTTCGAGGCACCGGTGAAATAGGATGCGGCCTCACGCACGTTCAGGTCCTCGCTGGCCTGCGGCTCGCTACCACAGCCACCGGCGAGCACAGCGGTCAGCGCCACGGTCAGAGTCTTGCTTCTCACCACGGGCGCTTCCTTCCTCCTACGACTACATCCTCTGCCTTCTGACCGCGCTACTGCGTGCCCGTCAGCTGCGGCGGCGGTCCGAGCACGTCCTCAATCGTCAGGTTGTGGATCGGGCCCAGGTCGAGGCCCCGGACGCCCTGCTCGATCGTCTCGCGGTCGCCCACCAGTATGATGGCCATGGCGTCCGGGACGATGTATTTCCGCGCCACGCGTTGCACATCCGACTGCGTCACGGCGAGGATCTGTTCGACATACTCGTTGAAGTAATCGTCCGAGAGGCCGAACAGCTCCACCTGTGTCAATTGCCCCGCGATTCCGGCCACGGTCTGGAAACGGCCGGGATAGCGCAGCGCCACGAAGTTCTTAGCGCGCGTGAGCTCCTCGTCGGGCACCGGCTCGAGGATTCCGTTTAGCTCCTTCAAGAACTCGGTCAGCGCCGCGTCGGTGACCGCCGTCTGCACGGCGGCACCGGCCTGGAACGGGCCCGGCAGCGTGGCGAAGTCAAAGAAGGAGCGGGCGCCGTACGTGTAGCCGTGCTCTTCCCTGAGATTCGAGTTGAGCCGCGAGGTGAAAGAGCCGCCGAGGATCGTGTTCATGACGACCAGAGCATAGTAGTCCTCGGTCAGGCGCGGTACACCGACACGTCCGATCCTGATCTCCGACTGCGCCGCGCCCGGCTTGTCCACCAAGTAGATCTCGCGCCGCTCGACCTGTTCCGCATCGGGCCAGCTCGGGATCGGTAGGTTCCCACGCTCCCAATCGCCGAACAGCGCTTCCAGCTTCGGCCGGATCTCACCCATGCTGACGTCGCCGACGACGACGAAGAAGGCGTTGTTGGGACGGAAGTACGTCTCGTGAAATCGCTTCAGGTCATCGATCCGGAGCGCGCGAATGCTCGCCTCGTCGCCGCTCGAGGTCTTTCCGTACGGATGCTCCGTCCCATACAAAGTCCGGTCGAAGATCACCGCGGCGATGACCCGCGCTTCGTCACGCGCCGCCAGCAGTTGGTTGAGCCGCTCGGCACGTTTGCGTTCCAGTTCCTCGGCGGGGAAATCGGGTCGCAGCGCGATGTCGGCCATCAACTCGAGCGCCGCGTCTAGCCGACTGCGTGGCGTGTGCAGGCTGACCGTGCTGTGATGCCCGCCAGCCCTCACCGACAGCTGGGCCCCCAGGAAATCGATCTGGTCGGCCAGTTGCAGCGCATCGCGGCCGCCGGCTCCCTCATCCATCATGTCGGCGGTCATGCTGGCCAGCCCGGTCAGATCTTCGGGGTCCGAGGTGTAGCCGGTCCGGATGACCAAGCTGACCTGGACCAGCGGGACGTTCCGCTTCTCGAGCAACAGTATCTTGGCGCCATTGTCCAGTTTGAGGCGGTGAACCGGCGGTAGTTTGAGGGCCGGTGGTGGCCCCAGATCCGGCGGCTTGCTCCGATCGGGCACCTGTGCCTGCAACGTCCCCGCCGATAGTAGCACAGCAAGGGTCAACATCCCGCCCTGGGACAGCAGCCGCTTTCTTCCAGCAACGATTTGCCTGCGCATAATCTCCAATCTCCTTCAACGGTGACCAGTGATCACCGGCTCGGTTCCTTGCTAGTCGGTCCTGATCTTCTCACCAGAGGCGGCAAGTTCTGCCTGCCCTTCCGGCACGACGCTCAGGATCACGCGTGCGTCGTCACGCAGGTACTTGTTGACGACCGAACTGATGTCGCCGGGGTCGATCGCCAAATAGCGGGCGAGGTCCTCGTTGAAGTAGTCGGGATTGCCCGTGTAGGTATAGTACATGTTCAGACGATCGGCCTTGCCGCCGAAACCGCCAATCCGCTCCAATCCACCAAGAAACTGCGCCTCGTACTGGTTGGTCGCTCGCTTCAGCTCGCGCTTGTCCGGGTACTCCAATTTGATGCGATCCAGTTCCTGCTGGATGACCTTCTCCAACTCGTCCAGGTCGTGGCCGGCACGCGCGGTCGCGATGATCCCGAACGCAGATCCCAGCTGGCGCGAGAACTGGACGGCGAACACGTCCTGCGCGATCTGCAGGTCGTAGACGAGCCGCTTGTACAGGCGCGAGTTCTTGCCGTCGGTCAGGATGCTGGAGAGTATGTCCAGCTCGGCGTCGCCGGGCGTGTAGATCGCCGGCGAATGCCAGGCCATGTAGAGGCGCGGCAGCTGGACGCGGTCCTCCAGGACCACCCGCTTCTCCTCAGTCAGGAACGCCACCGGCGCGTCTACCGGAGGCACGGCCGGGCCCGGCGCCACGTCGCTGAACCACTCCTCCACCAGAGCGCGCGCCTCGGCGATGTCGATGTCGCCGGCGATAGAGAGGCTGGCGTTGGCCGGGCTGTAGTATCGAGTGAAGAACTCGACGACGTCCTCGTAGCTGGCCGCGGACAAGTCCTCCATCGACCCAATGGTCGGCCAGCTGTACGGGTGGTCTGGCGAATAGAGGTTCTTCCAGATGGTGAGGAACGCCATTCCGTAGGGCCGGTTCTCGTACGATTGACGCCGCTCGTTCTTCACCACGTCGCGCTGGCCGTCCACTTTCTCCGGAGACATGGCGTCGAGCAGGTAGCCCATTCGATCCGACTCGAGGAATAGAGCCAGCTCGAGAGCATTGCTGGGAATATCCGCCCAGTAGTTGGTGCGATCCGTGTTGGTGGACCCGTTGTTGTTGCCGCCCGCCGCCTCGAGCCACTCGTCGAAGGCGCCTTCGGGCACGTGGCCGGAGCCCTCGAACATGATGTGCTCGAACAGGTGGGCGAAGCCGGTCCGGCCGGGCTTCTCGCTCCCGGAACCGACGTGGTAGTAGACGTTCACGCTAATCGTCGGCGTGGTGTGGTCCTCGTGCAGGATCACCGTGAGCCCGTTGGGGAGCACGAAGCTCTCGTAGGGGACGGCGATCCGAGTCTCCTCCTGGGCGTACGCCGCAGACGCCAGCAGAAGGAGAAGGATCGGAAGAGAACGCCGCATCGATCGTCTCCTGGTTTGAATCGACGAAACAGTCATTGCTACGAATGAGCGACAATCTACCGAATTAGATCGCTGGCCGCCCGTGAGCGTTGCCGGGTACGGGGCAACATCACGGCACGTTACCATCGCCCTAACGGCCGGGCCTACGATCGATTGGGTCTGTTTGCCAACGAGGGGAGTGGCTGGCGACTACTAGCGCCAGCGCAGAAGGGTCAGGGAGGTGCCAAGCTTGAGCGTGACGGAGTCGGCCGCCGTCGGTAGCCTGGGCAGGAAGAACTCGGCTCGAACGACATGAATGCAGCGTTCCGGCTCGGCCACCGGCTCCGGTTGATTCGGCGTCAAGGGCTCGCTCCGCTTCTTTGGGCATTTCACGGACTCGCCCAGCGCCGGGCAGCACCTGGGATCCTCGCAGCGGAGCCGTGCCGGAGACAAAGCGGAATCGCCGGAAAGATGAAGCTGCAGGGTGCTGAGATCCCACGGCGGGACGTCCGGATCCTCGGCTTCAGCCTTCAACTCCAGAACTGCCCTGGGGCCGAGCTCGGACGTAGACAATGGGCGTTGAAGCGGTTGCCCGTCGACATCGAGAAGAGCGGGTGACGCGCAGCCGGTCACCGAAAAGAGCGTGACACCGACTGCCAATCCGAAGATGTCCCCCCACCGAGCACGCGCGGCCATAGCACCACCTTTGCGCTGTCGGACACTTCCAAGCTATGGGCCCCACAGAGGAAACTGCAAGGACTTCTCGTTCGGTGATGGAGCTTACCAGCGGCGGTTGGCTCAACGAACGGGCGTCACTCGAGCCCGTGCTTCTCGATCAGCCGATTCAGGCGCGGTCGCGAGACGCCCAGGATCTCCGCAGCGCGTGCCTTGTGACCTCGGGTCGCGG
>JBDHAS010000068.1:0-17236 GCA_039588015.1 Gemmatimonadota bacterium
CCCAACTCGGCGAGAACGTGCTGAACGTACGGGCAATGATTGCATATGAACATCACCAGCAGAGCCGGCGCATCCTCGAAATCAGAAAGGGAGATCGCCCGGTCGTCCACCGCGTCCGATAAAGTGAAGTCGGGAGCTCGGGTGCCGAGCTCGAGCATCGTCGATGGAGTCAACGCCATTTGTCTGCTCCTGCCTGCCCGCGGGGGCCGAGCAGCGCCAGAGGCGGCGGCTACATCCGCTCTCTAGCCTCCGGCTTCAGCTCCCACAGCACGTTGATGATAACCCATTGGCCGTCGAATTTGCCCACCTGTAGGTAATCGATCCAATCCTTCGCCACAACCTTCACGCAGGCAGCGCCCTCGAAAATGTCGAGGATGGTCACATCGTCTTGCCGCTCGGCCTCCGGAGTGCGGGTTCCGTATCCCGCGCGCGTCGCATCGACCAGCTGGGCCGCCGTCATATGACGGACCATGCTCTTACCGGTCTCCCGGTTCGATGCCACGATCCGCTTCGCAAGATCCGGATGCAGCGCCCGCTCCATTCGTTCTGCGTCACCCGTGTACCAGCCTTGGATGTAGTCGAGAGCCGTCTGCTTGATCGCCGTAGAGTCGGCCGCGGTTTGAGCCGTCAGTGTGGCAGGGATCGCGAACATCAATACGAGAAGTATCAGTGGCCGGGACATGACTTCGCTCCTTTCATCTTGCGGAAAGAGGGATCTTGTGGTGCAACAGTCTCTAGATGCGATTCGCGAAAGTGGCTGTTGCTGGGTAAGGGCAACCTGTTAGACTCTGCTGGTACTACGGAAGGGGGCGGCGAGACGTTTCGGCCCATTGACCTTCACGGCACTCAACAACTGGCGTGCACTCGTATGCAGACTCAGAGACTGACTTTTGAAGGCGCCAGCGGGGCGATGTTGTCGGCACGACTCGAGCTGCCCGCCGACGAGAAACCGCTGGCCTGTGCTGTCTTCGCTCATTGCTTCATGTGCTCCAAGAACTACAAAGCCGTGGTCAACATCAGTCGGGCGCTGGCCCAAGCTCATGTGGCCGTATTGCGATTCGACTTCACGGGCCTGGGCGAAAGCGAAGGCGAGTTCGCCGACACGACTTTCTCCTCGAACGTCGATGACCTCGTGGCCGCCGCCGACTTCTTGGCGCGCGAGTACCAGGCGCCCTCGATACTCATCGGTCACTCGCTGGGAGGGGCGGCGGTACTGCAGGCTGCGCATCGCGTGCCTTCCTGTCGGGCCGTCGTGACGATCAACGCGCCCGCCGAACCGCAACACGTGAAACGCCACCTCAGGAGTTCGCTGGACGACATCGAGAAGTGCGGTGAGGCGGAAGTCCTGCTGGCCGGCCGCACGTTCACGATCAAGAAGCAGTTCCTGGACGATCTCAACGAACAGAACATGTCTGATGTCATCCGCGGGTTGGAGCGAGCGCTACTGGTCTTCCACTCTCCCGACGACGCCATCGTCGCGGTGGACAACGCCCACCAGTTGTACGAATCGGCCGCCGAGCCCAAGAGTTTCGTATCGCTCGAGGGTGCCGACCACCTCCTGTCCCGGGCAGAGGATTCGGAGTACGTCGGAGCCGTCATCGCCGCGTGGGCGGCTCGCTACTTAGGTGAACCCCTAAAGCCCTCCGCTGACGCGATCCCGCACGGAGAGGTGGTGGCCCGGACGGGCCGCGCCCGCTTCCCCACGGAGATCTTCGCCGCCGGCCACGCGCTCGTTGCCGACGAGCCGCCGGCCGCTGGGGGCACCGACACGGGCCCGACACCATTCGGGCTTCTCATGGCGGCTCTCGGCGCCTGCACGACCATCACGCTACGGATGTACGCCGACCGCAAAGAATGGCCGCTCGAGGAAATAGGCGTACGGGTTCAGCACCGAAGGTTTCAGAAGGATGAGGCGCCCAAGTCGGAGAGCGGCAACCCGATGCGGCATGAGATCAGCCAGCGCGTTGAACTTGTAGGACCTTTGGACGAGGAACAGCGAGCGCGGCTGTTCGAGATCGCCCACCGCTGTCCCGTACATCGCGCCATGGCGGTCGGGGTCGTGATGCCGATGGAGTTGGTCGGAGAGGAAGGACCCTAGGTGAGGCGGGCTTTGAATTGCCAATGTCGAATATCGAATGTTGAATTCACAAGAACAGTTCTTCGTTATTGACTAATCGATATTCTGCCTTCGATATTCAAAGCCGGCAAACTCCCGTCAGTATCGGTGTGGTCGAGTACTAACGGGCAGCCTCCAAGATCCTCTCAGCCCGGAACAGCCCGTCCGCCGACTGGAGGATTTTTCCTCTCAACCTGGAGGGATAGTCTGGTTGCCGCTGCAGAAAGTCCCGGACTACGTTAGCCGCCGCAGACGAATTGTGACCACCCAAAGTGGCGTCCAGCCAGTTCTTCGGGAAGAAGATGTCGCCTGTCGCCTGGATCTCCTGCAACAGCTCCAGGCTGGGGAGGATGTACCTCTGGGAATACGCTGCCCGCAACGGGTGGTGTAGGTAGCGTACCGCCTCCAACACCCAGGGCTCGTGCTCGCGGTTCTCGACCTCAGAGAGCCGCGCGAAGAACTGGTCCCTGACATCTGGGTCGGCGGACAACGCCGGTTTCACGAACTCGAATCGTCGTTTTCGGTCAGGGTTCTCGATTCGCTGACCTTGCTGGTCGAGGATGCGATCCCATCCCTCCACCTCGCGCACCGCCAACTCCAAGGCAAGGCGAGTGTAGTCGTCCTCCGAGAGCGGCAGCCCCTCGATCTCGTATGTCTTGTCCCACACGCTCTCGAGCAGAGCCAACGCGCTGTCGGTCAGCGCCAGCGAGCGAAACGTGTTGAAGTATGCCGCCTTCAGACTCGGCTCACGCGCGCCCTCCATCAGATTCCACAAGAGCTTTTCCACTTCAAGCTCCCGGCGGTCCCGTACATCCGCGGGCAAAAAGCGCCAGTAGGCCGACCGTAGATAGTCCAGCACTCGTTGAACGAGCAGTTGGTCTCTCTCGGATTGCAGTGCGCTGATGGCTAGATCGACCAGGCGCTCTGGAGTGACCTGACCTTCCAGCATCGTCTCCCACAGCGAAAGCCATACGATGCCTCGCGTCAGCGGTTCCGACAGCGACGCCGCGTTGTCGATGAAGTAATCGCGGCTGGCCGAATCCGGCGCCAGCAGACCGTATCCGACCCCCTCACCGTTCGCGATGATGTAGTCGGGCTCCGGTAGCCCGACGGCGTCAGAGACTGCCACGCTTGTTGAACTGAGCTGGACTGGGAATGCACGAGACATGTGGGTGTACCCGAGGCGGACATTAAGTTGCTGGTTCCACATTCGGTTGCGCCCCTCCGGGTCGGATTGGCTGACGACCAACGAAGTGATGTGCTCCTGATCGTCCAGGGCTCGCGACGTGACTATCGTAGGCCGGCGCGGCTCGTCCACCCAGACTCGGCTCCACGACACGAGGTCTTCCTGGCTCGTGGCGTCGAGAATCTCTATGAGATCGGGCCAGGAAGCATTCCCGTAGCTGTAGGCTCTGAGGTAATCGCGCAGCCCCTCGCGAAGCGCCTCCTCGCCGATCAATCGCTCGAGCTGTTTCATCACGATCGGCGCCTTCTGATAGATGATCGCGCCGTACAGGGTACCCGCCTGGTCGAGGTTATCCAGACGCTGGCGGATCGGGTTGGCGCCTTCGGTCCGATCCACACCGTACGCGGCTGGATAGTGGGCGAGCAGGAAGCGGAGCTCGTGGTCGATCTCGGGGAAGGATGGGTTCACAATCTTCGCCGCCATGAAGTTGGCGAAGACTTCCTTCATCCACACGTCGTTGAACCACTCCATCGTGACGAGATCGCCGAACCACATGTGCGAAGTCTCGTGCGCGATCAGGCTCGCGCGCCGCAGCTGAGCATTCTGTGTAGCGGACTCATCTAGTAACAGTCTCGAGGCACTGTATGTTATCGCCCCCGGGTGCTCCATCCCTCCGTACTGAAATGAGGGAATCAGCACGAAGTCGAACTTGTCGAACGGGTATTCGATGCCGGTGTAGTCTTCGAGCCAGTTTAGCGCAACGTCGTGCAGGTCGAAGATCGCATCGACATTGCGGGCCACTTTGGTGGAATCGGTCTCACGATGTAGCATGCGCAGAGTGCGGCCCGATCGTTCGGCCGAAACCACATCAAATGCTCCGGCGGCAAAAGCGAACAAGTAGGTGCTTATCGGCTTCGTCTCGGCGAACCGGTAGATGTGAATCTTGTCCCCTTCCGGGCTCACGTTCTCTCCGTTGGCGACCGCTATCCAATCGTGCGGAAGCTCGAGTTCGAGCCGGAACCGCGCCTTCAAATTGGGCTGATCGAAACAGGGGAAAGCAAAGCGCGCGCGGTCCGGAACGAAGAGGGTATAGAGAAACTCCGGATTCCTGTTCAGCGAGTTGTCTCCCGCCAAGAACTCGATCTCGACCGAATTCTCACCCTCGATCAGTACCGAATCGGGAAGCATGATGTGCCCGTCCACAGCATCGTATGCCACCGCTTCGCCGAGGACCCTCACGGCCAGAATGTTCGCGGGAGGTTGCTCGAAGTCGACCGCCAGCGGCCAGCGAGCATCGCTCAAGCGGAAGCTCACGGTCTCTCGGCCACGGATGGGCACGTCCTGAGACGCGGGGATGGAGAAGGCGAGCTCGTAGCGGATGTCGGAGAGCACGCGGGCCCGGTGTGAAGCCAGTTCCCACGAGACGCCCGAAGAAATCTCCGGCGGCCGCCTCCCGCACCCTGTCACCGCCAACGATGCATAAGCTAATGCGGCGACATTGATTAGGACTATGTACCTCATGTCGTCTCGAGAACGGACATCCCTTGATCGAACACGATGTCCACGGGGATGCCCAAGCTCTCGAGCCGGTCGAGCTCCGCTCGCAGCGTCGGGCCAATCACCCCGAGGTCTCTCATAAGCGTAGCGGCCGCCTCGTAGTCGCCTTTACCCTGTAACGTGAGGATGACTCCGGAGAGCGCTGTGATCGCCTCTCGCGTCTTCTCGAAATCGACACGATAGGTTCCGGTCGCTTCGTCACGCGTGAAGGCGCCCATCTGCTCGAAGAAGTTGAAGCGGACCATGTTGGCCTTGCCGTGGGCGCTCGAGGCGCCGAAGCGTACCGAGCGGAAGACGCTGGCCACGAACGTGACGTAGTTGTCTCGGATATCTCCCTCAGTTAGCAGCCCAGCATCGAAGAGGCGAGTGATCATGTAGAGGCCCAGGATATCCGCTTTCCCTTCCTCGATCGCCGACGCGTGGTCTCGCAGCGCTTCTCTGACCGTGCCCTTGCCTGTTATCGTGTTCTTGATACCCAACCCGTGTGCCACCTCGTGGAACATCGTGTTCGCGAAGAACGCATCGAAGGAAATGTGTTCGCGCTGATCTTCTGCGATCAGTTCATTGGCGATAGGCACGAGGACCTTGTCGAACTTGGCCCGCATCGCGTTCTTGAGCTGGAGGCGGCGCGTTCCTTTCTCGAGCTGTACGGATTCGTCGTTTGGCAGATTGATGGCGATGCTCTTCGAGCCGGCGTTGCCGTCGCCCGCAGCGTAAACGAGGTCGTAGGCGTTCAACGCGGCGTCCGTGCCAGGCATCTCGCTCTTGTACTCGTCGGGCACCGGAAGTCCACGTTGTAGTCCGGGGAGGTATTCAGCGAACCGTGACAGCCGTTCGCTCCACTCCTTGTCCTTGATCAGAACGTAGCCCTCGTAGGCCGCCTTGTAGCCAAGAAGTTGATCCTCGTAGGTCTCGATCGGGCCGATGACGATGTCGATCGTGTTGTCCTTCATGTCGAGCCAGGCCAAGTCGCTCTCTCGGTACTCGTCGGTGAGCATCGCTTCGGCACGCAGTTCGAGATACGTCTTGAGTCCTCGATCCTCGGCAAGCTCGGCCGCGGCCCGCAGCTTCTCGGCGGCGCTGGCGACCTCCGAAGCGAAGGCCTGGTGGTAAGGGACAGCGATGAGCGAACCGTCGTCTCCGCGGCGAACCAGCGTGTACAGACCGCGCAGGGCGGGATCCGAAGCTGCCGCTGCCTCGAATTCCGCGACCGTCATGTCGGCCGGGTAGAGATTGGCGCCCGAGGGCTTCTTCCCTACTCCGTCAATGAACGGCTCATCGCCCTCCAACCGATCCCATGGGCCGTAGTTGATTGCCGCGTACCGGCTCGTCGCAGGATCGTCGATCTCCTTCAGGATGTCGTCGGCCTCGCCGTACGCCTGCTTCCAGAAGATCGTATCCATCTGTTTGGCGGCCTCGATCAGCAGCGGGATCATCTCGCGCTCCTCATCGGACAGCTGGCTCAGGTCCGCTTTCAGCTCGACGGTCGCGTATTTGTCTAGGCGGGCAGCGGCCTCGCTTCTGCCGCTTTCGCCGACACCACCACACCCATTGGCAACCAGGACGACGGCTATCACTAGGCTAGTGAGGGATTTCATCATGAATGTCCTCCGGGAGGATTCTACGGCAGCCAAAAAAGGACCTACAGCACGAGGCTCGACCGGCATCGTGCCGTAGGTCCCGATTCGCGACGACGACTGATTAGCTTACCCGTTCTTGTTTACTCCTGGCTCGGTTCTGGACCGAAGCGGTCGGCTATGAACGCGGCCACGGCATCGATGTCCTTGGTTCTCATGCCGCTCACCAGGCCCCAGTTGGGCATCTGCCCCGTGTACCCCTCAAAGCTCTCCCCCATGTGTCCGACGAAGGTGCCGCGGCGAATCGCTTCCAGGTCGCCGGCATGAGGCCAGTCAGGAGCGACGAACGACGGTACCGGGATCTGGAACTCGAGTGCCACCTCACCGTTGCCGCCGCCGCCCTGACCGTGGCACTTTTCGCAGCTCGATCTGTAGACCACGCCGCCGCGTTCCAGGCGTGCCTCCTCGCTTTCCCAGGTGATCGTATCGAAGACCGCGATCTCATACGCCGCTTCGGCCATTCTCACCGTGTCGGCGTCGGCCTCAGCCTTTCGCGCCAGTTTCTCGGCCTCGGTCTCCTCCTTCTGGCATCCAGCCAGTGCGACCAGAACCATAGTCGTCACCGCCAGGGCGAGTTTGCAGCGCATCGTTCCCCCCTATGCCTGTGGTGGAAGACTGGGACGTCGACTCGAGTCGCCAAAACTGAGCCAGCTAATCCGACCCCCTGCCTCGGACAAGACCCCGGAGCCGCGCAGATGGCCTCGTGCCCGAAACTGATTCTATCTCTGGAGTTGGATCGCTATACCACCAAACTAAGTTGAGCGTCCTGCCCGGTAAACACCGTCTCATGCCGCCCACCCGGTTGGCGTTTCGCACAGCCGGAGGTCAGGCGCATCAAGGGGTACGGACCGATCACGCCTTCGATCCGTTGTCTCCATCTCCGTCCTCGAATGTCGGTTCCCCGTCACTCGCCCTAAGGTGGAAGTGGCAAAGGCGGTGCCCCTCGCTGCGGAGCAGGCACTTCTCTCGAAAGTAGATGCCGCACCGGAAACAGGGCTCGTTCTGACCACCCTCGCGGGCCACCAGCCTGATCGACAGATGGTCGAGATGTTCGGCTATTTCCCGAAGACCCTCCGGCGGGACCGCGCCGAAGATCTCCTCCAACACCTGGTTGGTTACCCGTTCGTACTCGCCCAAAACCCGCTTCCCCTCGCCGGTCAGCGCAATCTCTACTGCCCTCCGGTCGCTCTCCGCCTCCGTGCGGCGCAGCAGGTTCCGCCGCACCAAACGGTCGACGGCCTTGCTGGCTGCGGCGCTGCTGACGGCCAGGAAGGACGCTACCTGGCTGATGTTGTAGGTCTCGGAGCGGGCGATCAGCTTGAGGAGCTTGATCTGCGAGAAGGTGAGCTGCTCGCTGATGATCGCCCGCAGTCGATCCTGCATCAGATCGTTGACAGCTGAGGAGAAGATGTGGGCGCTTCCTAGAACATCCTGAATCAACTGAACGCGGTTGGTAGCCATGATGAGATCCTCTCCAGTATGCCCTGGAGTAGGGTTCGCCACGATGCCTGTCCCGACTGAAGTGGGATAATAATAACCTAGTTAACTATATGGCTGCAATGGGGCCGTAGGTTACAACAGGCCTGTCCAGGGAGCAGCTCGACCTCTTCTCTTTGCCAACACGTGGAGGGATGTCTAGATTCGCTCGTAGGTGGGGTGTACACGGTAGCACGACCCACTACCCTTTTTCGTGTGAGGGCGCATGGAACGACCCGAGGGCGAAGCTCAAACCGAGTCTCGAAAGGTGCTTGACACAGGCGGGCCACCGTGCGATGAGGCTCAAGCCGATGGCGTGCCGTGCGAGGAGCTTGGGTCCGACTGCGAGGACTGCGATCAAGCCGACGAGCAGAATCGCGCGGTCTACAGCAAGCGTAGCGATCGAGGCTAGATCGGCTCTACTCTCGGGGTAGCGCGAACGCCACCAGGTGATCACCCAGGGTCGTTTCGAGCCCGCCGTGACCACCCGCAGCAATGACTACGAATTGGCTCGCGTCCGGGCGCAAGCGGTAGGTCATGGGCGTTGCTTGGCCGCCCGCCGGCAGACGCCCCTTCCACAATTCTTCCCCGGTCTCCACATCGAACGCCCGCAGGTAGTCGTCCATCGCTGCGCCGATGAACGCGAGACCGCTAGCTGTCAGGATCGGACCGCCCAGGTTGGGTGTGCCCCAGCCGATCGGCATCGGCACGGGAGCCAGATCACGGATCGACCCAAGCGCCACGTCCCAAAGCACGTCGCCTGCATCCAGGTCGATCGCCACCAGCTTTCCCCAAGGCGGCGGCGTGCACGGTACGCCGGTCGGGCCTAATAGACCGCCTTCCCTGTTCATGCCGTACGGCGTGCCCCGTTGCGGCGTGAAGTCACCCTCGGCGTCGGGCGCACGTCGGGCGTCGTCGTATTCGTCGCGCGGCACGAGCCGCACCCAACTGGCGAAGCGGTTCAGGTTGAGAACCAGCAGACGGCGCACCGGGTCGACGGCCACGCCGCCCCAGTTGGCTCCGCCGATCATGCTCGGGTACTCCAGCGTGCCCTCGAGGCTGGGCGGCGTGAAGATGCCTTCGTACCTCAGGCTCTCAATCTTTTCGCGACACCTTGCGCGATCCCACGGCGTCAGTCCCCAAGCCGAGTCCGCCGTCATCCGCTCGGGGTGCAGCGGTGGCGGTTTGACGGGAAACGGCTGCGTCGGCCAAGCTTCTTCCCCGTCCACGGTGCTGGCAGGAACAGGTCGCTCTTCCACAGGAAACAGCGGTTCGCCCGTCTCACGGTGCAGCACGAACACGTGGCCCATCTTGGTGGCCTGGACGACGGCTGGGATCTCCTCACCATCGCGTCGAACCGTTACCAGCGTTGGCTGTGATGCCAGGTCGTAGTCCCACAGATCGTGGTGGACCATCTGGTAGTACCACACCAGCTCGCCGCTGGAAGCCCTGAGCGCCACGAGCGAGTTCGCGAAGATATTGCTGCCCGGACGCTCGCCACCGTAGAAGTCCGGTGAGGCACTTCCTGTCGGTATGAAGACGAGGTCGCGCTCCGGATCCGAGGCCAGTGGCGCCCACGCGTTGGCGGCTCCGGTGCGGCGGGCGCTCTCTGCCTCCCACGCTTCCCAACCCGGCGATTCCGGGGTCTTGGGTACAGGCTGAAACGTCCAGCGGAGCTCGCCGGTCCGGGCGTCAAATCCTCTAATATCTCCCCGCTCTAACTCAACGGCCCGATTGTCGCCCTGCGCCGATCCCACCACGACCACGTCACCCACACCGACCGGTGGGGATGTGACCTCATACTGTCCGGGCTCGATGTCGCCGACGTTCACCTTGAGATCAACTTCACCGTCGGCGCCGAAGCCCTCGCACGGACGCCCGCTATCCGCATCGAGGGCCAACAGCCGGGCATCGAGTGTGGCAAAGAAGATCCTGCGATGGCACGGTCCCCCTTCCCTCCCGGCGGGGTCTTCCCACGCCTCGACTCCCCTCGACACCAGGCTTTCGGAGTATCTCAATTCGAGATCGATCTTCGGATCGAATGCCCAGCGTTCCGCGCCCGATTCGGGATCGAGAGCGATGATGCGGCTGAATGGCGTGCTGACGTAGAGCGTGCCGTTGAACAGGATGGGGGTGGCCTCAAAAGAACTCCTGCGGCTGTACTTGGTGCCGTCGGACACGTCACCTGTCCGGTAGGTCCAGGCGATCTCGAGGTGTTGAACGTTTTCCGGCGTGATCTGAGTGAGGGGCGAATACCGGGTCCCGTATGGGTCGCCGCCATACGACGGCCAACCCGCGATCGGTCCGTCGGTGGGGACCTGCAGCGGAGAACGCATCAGCGCCCCGACCACGACCCAGACGATGACGGCCAAAGCCAAAGCAGCGACAGCCCACTTTGCGAAGTGAACTATCGTGCCGCGCTCGACGGTCAACAGCGTTCGCATGCTGCTCCTCCAGACGGCCCCCTACCGGGGCGTCTCGTTTCTGCTCGGCGACACAACGCACCGTAGCCTCTAGCCCGGCGTTCGGTCAAGAGAGGCCGGGATTGGTATACCACTTGCTATTCGAAGCCTGTTGACGAAAGCTTGGGAGCGGTCAGACCAGCGGTTGTGTGGCTTCGGGGCCGGGTCCCATACCCAATTCCGCTTGGCAGCAGATAGGCTACATTAACGTACCTCAGTAGGAACCTACCGGCCGTATCCGGAGGGGTGAGAGGAAATGGGCGCGATGCGATACGTTTTCACGTTCGAGGAAGGCGACAGCGGAGACAAGCAGCTGCTTGGCGGCAAGGGCTCGGGACTGGCGCGAATGACCCAGATTGGGCTTCCTGTGCCACCGGGGTTCATTATCACGACGGAGGCCTGTCGGCAGTACTACGCCGCCGGCGAGCGTCTCCCGGACGGCCTCATGGACGAGGTCCAAGCCAATATGGAGGAGCTAGAGCGGAAGACCGGAAAGGCGTTCGGCAATCCGGAGAACCCGCTACTCGTCTCGGTTCGCTCGGGCGGAGCTTTGTCGATGCCGGGCATGATGGACACCATCCTGAACCTCGGCATGAACGACCAGGTCGTAGAGGGGTTCGGACAGGCCACCGGCAATCCCCGTTTCGCGTACGACGCGTATCGCCGACTCATCCAGGGGTTCGGAGCGATCGCGATGGATATCGACGAGCACTGTTTCGCCGAGCTCCTAGAGAGCGCCAAGCAGCGTCAAGGGGCGAGCTTCGACAACGAGCTGACACCCGACGTGCTCAAGGGCCTTTGCGAGGAGTTCAAACAGGTCATCCAACGCGAAGCGGGGACCGAATTCCCAATGGATTCCGCCCAGCAGCTCCAGTTGGCGATCGAAGCGGTGTTCGGTTCCTGGATGGGCAAACGCGCCGTCGACTATCGGCGCGAGTTCAAGATCACGCCCGACATGGCAAATGGCACGGCGGTCAACGTCTGCACCATGGTGTTCGGCAACATGGGTGACGACAGCGCGACCGGCGTCGCCTTCACTCGAGACCCGGGAACCGGCGAGAACGTGCTGTTCGGCGAGTACCTCACGAACGCTCAAGGTGAAGACGTCGTGGCCGGGATTCGGACGCCTCAGCAAATCGCCCAGCTCGAGCATGAGATGCCGGAGATGTGGAACGAGCTCCAAGCGGTCCGACACACCTTGGAACAGCAGTATCACGAGGTGCAGGACCTCGAGTTCACCATCGAGCGGGGCACGTTCTACATGCTGCAGACCCGGAACGGCAAGATGAACGCGACCGCGTTTGTCAGGACTTCCGTGGACATGGTCGAGGAGGGCGTGCTCACCAAGGAAGAGGCGCTGCTGCGGATCAGCCCCGACCATCTCGAGCAGCTCATGCACAGACGGATCGACCCGAACGCGGACGCCGAGCCCCTTTCCATCGGGCTGCCTGCCTCGCCGGGGGCGGCCTACGGTAAGGTGGTCTTCGACGCCGACGAAGCGGAAAGACAGGGGCGCGCCGGAGAGTCGGTGATCCTGGTCCGCGAGGAGACCAAACCGGATGACATTCACGGCTTCTTCCAGGCCAAGGGGATCCTAACCAGCCGCGGCGGCAAGACGTCCCACGCGGCCGTGGTCGCGCGCGGAATGGGCAAGCCGTGCATCGTCGGCGCGGAGGAGATCCTCATCAACGACCGCGAGCGCGTAGCGTTCGTCAACGAGCAACGCCTCACGGAAGGGGACGTCATCACGATCGACGGAGGCTCGGGCGCCGTCTACCTGGGCGTTGTGCCGACGGTGGAGCCGGAGTTCGGCCCCGAGATGAAGAGGGTCCTCGAGTGGGCCGACGAGGTGCGCACGATCGGCGTGAGGGCCAACGCCGACACGCCCGACGACGCCGCCCAGTCCCGTGAGATGGGGGCCCAGGGCATCGGTCTCTGCCGCACCGAGCGCATGTTCAACGCGGCCGACCGCTTGCCGATAGTGCGCGATATGATTCTGGCCGGCACGCCCGAGGAGCAGACGACGGCCATAGAGAAACTGCGTCCCATTCAAAAGGCCGACTTCAAGGGAATCTTCACCGCGATGGAAGGGTATCCCGTGACCATCCGGTTGCTCGACCCTCCGCTGCACGAGTTCCTCCCTTCTCTGGAGTCTTTGCTCCTGGAGATCTGCAGTATGAAGCTGGCCAGGGAGCGCATCCGCGCCGGTGACGTCAACCCGGATTCCGTTGGGGAAGTGCTCGAACCATCGCTCAGAGAGACGCTGCCGCAGATCGAGCAACTCGCCCAGGAAACTCCGGGAGGCGACGGACGCTTGGTCATCGACGAGTTGATCGCGGAGAAGGAAGCGCTGCTGCACAAGGTCCGCGAGACCACCGAAGTGAACCCGATGTTGGGGCACCGCGGCGTACGGCTGGGGATCACGGCACCGGCTCTCTACAGGATGCAGATCGGTGCGATCCTGGAGGCGCTGGCCGAGTTGCAGAAAGAGAATGTCAACGCCGTGTGCGAGATCATGATCCCGCAGGTGACGGAGCCCAAGGAACTAGAGCGGGTCAACGAGTTCGTCGCCGAGGTTCGCCGTGAGGTGGAGGAGAAATACGGTGTCACACTCGATTTCAAGTTCGGCACGATGGTGGAGGCGGTCAGGGCCTGCGTGCGAGCCGAGGCCATCGCGGGCGTCACCGAGTTCTTCTCTTTCGGGACCAACGACCTGACGCAGGCGACCTTTTCGTTTTCGAGAGAGGACGCCGAGCAGAAGTTCCTGCCGGCGTATGTCGAGATGGGCGTTCTGCCAGAGAACCCGTTCGAAGCACTCGACATTCACGGCGTCGGCCGGCTGATGAAGCAGGCTGTCGCGGCGGGGCGCAATCGGAAGCCGGACCTAAAGGTTGGGATCTGCGGAGAGCACGGCGGCCACCCGCGCAGCATCGAGTTCTGCCATACCATCGGCCTGGACTACGTCAGCTGCTCGAGCTTCCGTGTGCCCATCGCGAGGCTTGCAGCGGCCCAGGCAACGCTACGCGAAGCGAGCCGCTCGCAGGAGGAGATCGGGAACCCGGACTACCCGTTCAACGTGCTGTAGACGGTCGCGCGTCAGAAGAGCTTCCCCGCTAAGCTCGGCTGTTTGTCGATTCGGGTCGCGACCTTCATGAAGGTCGCGATCCGGACGGTCCCCTCGGCGTGAAGCGTCTCGTGGATCCTTCTCACCGCCTCGAAGATCTCGGCCATTTCGCCTTCGACGTTCGTACCGTTCGAGTGCAGTTGAGCGTTGAGTCCCGATTCCTCGAGGATGTGGTGAGCGCGCTTGACCTCCTCACGAACGGATACGCCGGAACCGATGGGAATAACCTGGATCTCAGCCGTCGCGATCATCTCGATGATCCTCCTTGGGGTGACCGGCTCGCTCGCCGGTCAACCATCACGTCCCAGATCGACTTCGCGATGTTATTATAGACTAAGGTGCATATCACGACACAGACAGACTGCCACTCCCGGCAATAGCGGCCGCTGATGTCTATCCAGTGCTCCAAGTGTAAATCTTCGCCTGCCGCCGAGGCCGCGCGGACGCGGCGCCTGACGGTTGCCCGATGGTGGGTGACTTTCCTTCCTTTGACTATCTCTATTCCGAGAGCGACATCCGTCTGCTGCAAGAGCGGAGCTATACCCAAGGAACGGCTGGGAATCGAAGACTCACAGAAGGTCAGGCCGGGTGAACCCGAGATGATCTGCAATCCGTTGGCTCAGGCAGAGCTGCTGAACCGCGAACGAATCGAACTCGCGTTGGTCCTTGGCCAGTGCGTGGGACACGATTCTGCCACGATAGGCCGGCTCGACGTTCCGGCCGTATCCGTTGTCGTCAAGGACCGAGTGCTGGCACACAATACCGTCGCGGCGCTCTACCGGCTGGAAGCGTAGAGCCGTCGCTTGAGGTCGGCATGGACGCCCGTCACTACTCGATCGATGCGGCCCTCCCGGACGGCGAACCCGTCCACATTCGCGCCATCCGCCCCGACGACAAGGCGGGCCTGGTCTCGCTGTTCGAACGGCTCAGCCCGCAGACGATCTACTACCGATTCCTCGGTGCAAAGAAGCGCCTGAGCCCCGAGGAGTTGGTCTACCTGACCGAGCTGGATTTCCACCGCCAGGCCGCGCTGGTGGCCATTCTGGAAAGGGAGGGCGCCAAGCGCCTCGTGGGCGTCGGTCGCTACGCGAGCACGGCCGAAGGGCCCGAGGACCGAGCCGAAGTGGCGGTCACGGTCGAGGACGCCGAGCAGCACCGCGGCATCGGGACGCTGTTGCTAGAGCATCTCGCCCTCGTTGCATACTACGAAGGGGTCCTCGCCTTCGAGGCAAATCTGCTGGCCGACAATCACGCGACGATCGCGCTATTCGAAGACTCGGGCCGGGTTCTCTATCGGACCGCCGATTCCGGTATCTGCCACCTCGTGATCTCGACGCGAGCCGCGGGGCCGACACCATCGCCTCCCTGAACCCTCGCGCGCACGCCCGGCGATTCTCCGGCCTGCCGGGCTAGACTATCGAGCCTTTCGACCGTCCTTCGCGCCTCTTACGCGCTACTGCCGCAGGATGCCTACGCGAATCCGCGAAGGGTGCTGTTGCGAACGGTAGACCCTCTGCGTCGCCTTGATGAAGTCTGCTTCATCCGCCTCGAAGATGTTGTCCACATACGTCTGCGGATTCCGGTCCACCAGTGGGAACCAGGTGCTCTGAATCTGAATCATGACTCGGTGGCCCCGCTGGAAGGTGTGCAGCACATCCTGTAATGGTAGGACGACGCGTGTCGGCTCGTTCGGCACGAACGGCTCTGGATGCTCGGGGCTGTTGCGGAAGCGTCCGCGGATAACTTCGCTGCGCACCATCATCTGGTAGCCGCCCATGCGCATTCCGCGCGGTAGGCCTTCGGGATCACTCGCAGCATCAGGAAAGACGTCGATCAGCTTCACGATCCAGTCGGAGGCCGACCCCGATGTCGACACCCAGAGATCGGCGACCACAGGTCCGGCAAATGTGACATCCTCCTCCAATACTTCTGTCTGATACGCGAGCACATCCGGGCGTCGAGCGGCGAATCGCTGGTCGTCCGTCATGTACTCGCGTGTCATCGAAATCGCGATGTCCTGAGTGTAAGGGGCCGGCTTCGCGGGATCGCTCACGTACTCGTCCCACACTTCGCCTGCCCCGGCCGGTGCTGAGAAGTCGAGCGCGAACCCATCCCTCAGGTGCAGGCTGCGGTCATCCAGGCCCGCTGGCGGCCATTCATCGAACGTTCGCCAGCGGTTAGCGCCCGTCTCGAACACGTAGGCTTCGGGCAGGTTCAACGATCCTTCACCTTTCAGATAATGGCTGAAGAACTGAAACTCCACGTTCTCGCGGTAGAAGAGCGATGTCTTCGACCCGAAACGAACGTTGCCCAGCGCATCGCCGTCGCCACGTGCCCAACCGCCGTGGCGCCAGGGTCCCATCACCAGGATGTTGAAGACATCGGGGTTCCTCGCCTCGATCGACCGGTAGATGTTCAGCGGTCCATAGAGGTCTTCGGCGTCGAACCACCCTCCCACAGTCATCACAGCGGGAGCGACGTTCTGAAGGTGCGGAACGATGTTCCGTGCTTGCCAGAACTCGTCGTAGTTTGGGTGCCGGGCGGTCTCCGTCCAGAAGCGGATCCGGCCGCCGAAGTATCGCTCCTCGACGTTCTTCAGCGGTCCAAGATCCAGGTACCACCGATAGCCGTCCGGGGAGTCGTACTGAAATCTCGGGCCCCATTCGGTGGTCAGTTCCGGCCTGGCCTGGCCGAACACCGAGAGGAAATCGAAGGCGTGCGGTAGAAAGAAGGCGCCGTGATGGTGAAAGTCGTCGTACCACCAGTCGGCGATCGGGGCTTGCGGCGAAACCGCTTTCAGCGCCGGGTGGGCGTCGATCATGCTCGCCGCGGCGTAGAAGCCGGGATAGGATATCCCCCACATCCCGACGTTGCCGTTGTGGTTGGGAATGTTCGCCAGAAGCCATTCGATGGTGTCGTATGTGTCCGAACTCTCGTCGATATCCCGTTCCGACCGCTTCTCGGGAACGTGCGGAGTCATGTTCACGAACTCGCCTTCCGACATGAAACGCCCGCGCACGTCCTGAAGCACGAAGATGTAGCCATCACGGAGGATCAGGTCGCTTGGGCCCAGCGACCCGGGATACGCTCCCTCTCCATAGGGGGCAACGGTGTACGGCGTTCTGCGCATCAGCATCGGATAGCTGCGAGTCGTGTCCTTCGGCGTATAGACCGTGGTGAACAGGGTCACGCCGTCGCGCATGGGAATGCGGTACTCGCGTTTCGTATAGTTGTCTCGGATGTACTGGGCGGTGTCGTCGGAACCGAGGCCCGGGTTCGTACCGGCCTCACAACCGGCCAGCGCGAGCCAGGCGAACGGCAAGATCCAAGCGAAGAAGCGCACTCGTCGAACAGCACTCGCGGTCATTTGAGCCCCCAGAGGTTTTGCATCAGCTGGGAATCTAGACGCAGATTCGGATCCCACGCGGAAGAGGGCAAATGTGCCTCCGGAGGGCACGACCCGGCAAGCGGCAGACAGCATCTGGGCCTCGCTGTCCGGCCCTGAACTTGGGCGACGCGGCGCTCCTGAAACCGCGCATCCCAGCCCAGATCCGTATAGATTTGATCTTGAGATGTTCGACTTCACTCTGCTCACCGCGGGCCACCTGATATTGGGCGCCGGTTTGACGTTCGACGTACTGCTGACCAAGCACCGGCCCGTCTCGGCGGTGCTCTGGC
>JBDHAS010000069.1:0-21410 GCA_039588015.1 Gemmatimonadota bacterium
CGCTCGACGCTTTCCATATCGCCTCACTGCCCCGGCAAAACTCATTATTGGGAGACTTTACAACCGCCTGAAGGTCCGCAGCACGCGAAGCCACCAGACCTTCCATACCGCTTCTCGGATGATCTTGCCGCTCATCTTACTGCTGCCCTCGGTGCGGTCGGTGAACACGATCTTGATCTCGCCGATCTTGAAGCCCTTCCGCCAGGCCCGGAAAGTAGTCTCGATTTGGAAGGAATACCCCTCTGACGTGATGGCTTCGAGGTCGATGCTCTCCAGCACCTTGCGCCGGTAGCACTTGAACCCGCCGGTCGTGTCAGTGAACGGCAACCCTGTAATCACGCGCGAGTAGATGTTGGCGAAATAACTCAACAACAGGCGCGACATCGGCCAATTCACTACGGTGACCCCCCTCAGGTAGCGCGAACCCAGGACGAGGTCGTGCTCCTGCGCCGCCTGCAGGAATTCCGGGATGTGCTCGGGATTGTGCGAAAAGTCGGAGTCCATCTCCAGGATGTACTCGTAGTCGCGCTCCAGGGCCCACTTGAAGCCCGCGATATAGGCCGTTCCCAGACCCAGCTTTCCGGGCCGATGAAGCACGTGTATTCGCTCGTCCGCGGCCGCCAACTGGTCCGCCACCTCGCCGGTACCGTCGGGAGAATTGTCATCGACAACGAGCGCATGGATTCCCTCGCGCTGTGCCAGCACCAGAGGCAGGATGGCAGGCAGGTTCTTGCACTCGTTGTACGTCGGCATCACAACCAGCGTGAGTTCTTTGTCTGCCATGGTCATCAGTCTCGAGAGCTTCGTCGCAATGAACCAAACGCGATGACTACCACGGGGACGATCTCCCCCACCGTCATCCAGAGCCGAGCAATCACGGCGAGCACGGCGGCTGACGCTGGACCCATTCCCGGTGCCAGCAGAATCGCCAGGGCTCCCTCGCGTACTCCCACTCCGGCCGGAGCGAAGGCAGCAGCATATCCAAGGAAATACGCGCCCGCAAATCCACCGATCGCGACGGGCCAGACTACCGGGGGTAGCTGCGGGAACGAAGCCCACAGCAACCCAAAGGCCCAACCGTAGCCGACCCAGGCCGGCAGATGCAGACCCAACCAGCGGAGCCCGAACCACGAATCGATCTCAGGAATCGCATGATCCGAGCGCCCTAACTTGAAGCCAAAGCGCAATATAACCCTCAATATCGAAGGTATCGTCGTAAACAATATAGCGAGCGCCGCGAACCCGAGCGCCGCAGGGGCAATGCCGTCTGGTAGCGCGGAGGTCTTCCCTATCGATAGAGCCGCAGCGGCGACGACGGCCGCGGCGCCGAGAGAGTAGATCTGCCCCAGGATGGCTGCCGACGAGGCTATCGGGATGCTCACGCCCTTCTTGCCGGCCAGATAGGTCAGTCCGGCCAACTGCCAGACCTTCCCAGGTACATAGCGGCCAAGATTTGCTATGAAGACGATTCTGAAGGCG
Organism: Gemmatimonadota bacterium; assembly: GCA_039588015.1. Taxonomy (GTDB): domain Bacteria; phylum Gemmatimonadota; class Gemmatimonadetes; order Palauibacterales; family KS3-K002; genus JASFMO01. Next base: position 1,480 of record JBDHAS010000069.1, read on the forward strand.
TCGGTCAGTCGAAGCGTGGGGCCACCTAAGGAACGCACCATTAGTGCCCAGAGTCCGACGAGATAGGCGAATACTAGTAGCAGCAGCGCGAACGAGCCGACCAGAGGGAGCAGCCGCGGGCGCCACTGTTCTGGCTCCAGCGTCGAGATCTCACCCCAGGAAACCCGCAGGAGCCGGAACAGGAAGTAGGTGACGACTGCCGTGAGGGTCAGCTTGATGACCCAGCCTGCACCGCGCCTGAGACGATCCGTCACGATCGCGGGCCCTCTTAGGCCGGCTCCTGCTGGACGGCACGTCTCCGCGCCATGCGCAGCGAGACCGCGATCAACGCTACGACGGCGAAGGTAGATACGAGGGTCGTCCAAAGCGAGGCTTTGAGAAGGCCAGAACGATACTCGAAGTGGACCTCATGAGCCCCGGCCGGGACCGGTACCGCGCGCATGGCGTAGTTGGCTCGGAGCACCGGCACTTCCTCCCCATCGACCGTGGCCCGCCAGGCTGGGTAGTGGTTGTCGGACACCACGAGCAGTGCCGGACCGCTCGCCTCCACCTGGAGTCGCTGACTGTCCACACCCCATTCGCGCCAAGTCACTTCGCCTGTCGCACCCGCCTCCAATTCAAAGTCGGGAGCAGATTCGAGGACGGCGGACAGTCGAGGGTTGAATTCGCGCTTGGATAAATGGTCGAGGGCGAGCGAGTCGGGCACGACCTCGACCTCGCCGACGATGAAGGCGCGCTCCTGTGGGGACTTGAGCGAGTAGACGATGGAACGCTGCCCTCGGAACCTCTCCCTCAGCTCCGGCACTTCGAGCGGCGAGCCGCTGACGACGTAGCCGACGTTGAGCAATTGAAGCAGCCGGACGACGTTGGTGCCGGGCCGGTTCATGTTCGTCATTGCGCGCGAGCGCCCGAGCTCGTTGCCGTGGTGTCCGGTCAGTTCTTCGAGTCCGTACAAGGCGAAGTGGTTCGTTTGATACGGAGCGCCGGGCAGCGGGAAGACTCGGAACAACCCTCGTGCATCGCGCTGTTCCAGCAGGTAGTCCGTGACATCATCCCTAGGGTAGTAGGCGGCCGGGTTCACGACCCTCACGAACTGGCCGTCTACCCGCATGAGATCCAGAGCGCTGAGCACGATCAGAGCCGTGATCCACGCCGCCTGGGGTAGCTTACCGCGACTGCGCAGCCACCACGCCCCCGCGACAAGCCCGACGAGAAGCACGCTGAACCAGAGCCCGCGCTTGATGTTGGGCAGGTTGTTCTCCAACGCCGCCAGCTTGGCGGGGTCAGCGCCGCGGTAGATCGTTGCCGTCCAGATGTCCGTCAGGATGCCGGCTGAACCGAGGACGGCCAGCAGCAGGAAGACGCCGCTCGCAATCCAAAGGTAGAGGTTCGATCTGCTAGAAACTCTCTCCCAATCCTCCTCGCTCTCCGCCCTACGCAGCCCATCCAATCCCAGGGCCGCGGCGGTCACGATGCAGATAGCAAAGACGAACATGATGCTGCTGGGTGCTCTGAAGAGCTTCACGCCGGGTACCAGCCAATAGAAGAGATGGAAGAGCGGTGTGGTGGCTCCCAAGGCGTAAATGAGGCTCGCGGCCGCAAGGCCCGTGAACAGCCATACCTCCCCCCGGCGCCGTCGCGCCATGAAGGCCAGCGGCACCAGAAGCAGGGGAACGAGACCGGCGTACTCGTGATTGAGCTTGAAGGGGTTGCGGCCCCAGTAGGTCTGGCTGAGGCCGCCTTCCGTCTGCAGGTTGGCTCCAATGAACTCCGGGACGACGAGCGAGAACGCCTCCTCGGGGTGTAGCGACCAGCTGGTGGCGTACGCGTAACCCGATTCAGTCTCGGCCTCGACCGTCTTCTCGGCCCGCTGCGAGTACTTGGTCAGATACCGAACCGGCGTCCACAGTTGAACCGCCCCCATCGCCAGGGCCCCGATGATTCCGGCAACCGCGAACGCGCCGAACCGGCGCGCCACCAGCACTCCGCCTTTCCCTTCCCGCCATGCCTGAAACAGACGAAACAACCCGACTACAACCAGCGCCCAGGTGGCGAAGTAGGCAAGCTGCATGTGGGCGGTGAAGATGAGAAGGCCGACGGCGCAGGCGAGTACGGCGAATCGCCAAGCGCCCCCGCGCGTGATCGCCTGATCGGTGGCCCAAAGAGCCAACGGCGTCAGCGCCGTCACGAACAGCTTGCCGTCGTGCCCGGGGTAGACCAGCGTGACCAACACCGGCGCCAGCATATACGTGGCCCCGCCGAATACGGCGATCGGACGGCTCACTCTCAGGTGACGAAGCCAGCCGTAGGTCACTACGCCGGCCAGGAATACGTGCAGCACGATCTTCCAGCCCATCGCCCTGTGAACCGGCATCAAGAACTTCAGTATCGTCGTCGGATAGAAGATGTCGCCGTGCATCGCGTCGACGAACGGAAGCCCGCCGAAGATGTACGGGTTCCACAGCGGGAAGACGCCCGCCGTCCGCACCATTTCTGCATAGAAGTGTCGTGCGAAGTAGCCGAGCGCGACTACATCGGTGCCGAACAACATCCCGCGCGAAACGACGAACTCGCGGAAGACGAAGAGCGCCAGCAATCCGAAAATGACATAGGGCGCCCAGCCCGGTAGCCAAGCGTCGTCGCCTCGGGCCCGGTTCTTCTCCGAGTCCCTCTGACTATTCCTCGTCTGCTTTCGCTTCATCGAGCAACTCGCTGTAGATCTCAAGGTGCCGCCGCACCATTCGGTGCAGGCTCCAGTTGGCCACGACTCGCCGCCTCCCTTCCCTCCCCAGAGCGGCCAGATCATCGCGCCGGAGCAGAGCGACAACGGCGGCGGACAGAGCCTCCGGATTCTTCGGTTCGAACAGTGCCCCGACCGCCCCGTCGATGATATCGGGTAAGCCGCCGACAGCGGAAGCGGCAACCGGAAGCTCGCAAGACATGGCCTCTAGCGCCGCGATCGAAGTCGCCTCGATCAACGAGGGGATGACCGCCACATCGGCTTCGCCCAGCAGGCCCGGCATCTGATCGTTCGATTGGGCGCCGAGGAACTCGATCCTATCACCGACGCCCAATTCCTCTACAAGCTGCTTCAACCGCTCGCGCTCGGGACCGTCACCCACGACCATCGCCTCGACGTCCACCTCCCGGAGGATGAACGGCATCGCCCGGACAAAATACTCCACGCCGTTCTTTGGAAAGAGGCTCCGTGTCCACCGCGTTCGTCATTGTCTCCGATCGAGAATGCGGGAAGAGTTCCAAGGCCACCTGGCGGATCTCTTCGCTGGTCGCCAACAGGTAGTCCGCCTCCCGGACGATGCGCCGGAAGATCGAGCGCCAGGCCGGCTTCCCGGCTCGCATGAGAAAATGCGATGTGTGAAGGGTGAGCACGTACGGGCGCCGTAGGCGCCGGCGCGTGCGCATGGCCGGCACCCCACAGGCAAACGTGTGAGCGTGCAGCACATCGGATGCGGCTGCTAGGCGCCTGTGATGCGGGAGCGTCGCAGCAACGTGAGCCATCCACCCGAGTGGTCCGCGGCTGGGCATCCAGACTCGGTGAACTCGAACGGCTCGCACCTCCTCCTCTCGCGCCAGCCCCGGTTGCGACCGAGAGGTGAGCATGTCCACGCCGTGGCCGGCTGCCGCCAGGCCTTCGCTGAGCCCCGCGACGTGGCTCTCCAAACCGCCCACCTCCGGCGGGTAGTAGAGACACTGCTGCAGGATTTTCAGCCCCAGTCCTCCGTCTGACGCGGCACGCCTAGGAACCTGTGAATGAGGATATCCGCTATCCGCTCGCCCGCCCGTCCATCACCATAGGGGTTGCGCGCCTGGGCCATGCGTCGGCGTGCGGCGGGATCGTTCAGCAATTCCCTCCCCCGCTCGAGGATGGATTCTCGTGACGTGCCCACAAGCGCCGCGACGCCAGCCGCTACGCCCTCGGGCCGTTCGGTGACCTCGCGCATCACCAGCACCGGGACTCCGAACGATGGGGCCTCTTCCTGGATACCGCCGGAATCGGTCAAGACCAGCCACGACCGCGCCAGAACGCTCACGAGATCGGCATAGGACAGCGGCTCGAGAAGCCGGAAATTCGGTATGCCCGACAGAAGATGCCGGGCCGGCCTCTGAACGTTCGGGTTCGGGTGCACCGGGTAGACGAAGGTGACGTTCGCGTGCTCCTCGGCCAGCGTCTTCAGCGCTCCAAAAGCCTCCGTCATTGGATCGCCGAACGACTCTCGGCGGTGCGCCGTGACCAGAACTATCCGGCGACTCGATTCGATGATCTCGCCAAGCTCGCGGTTCGCGATCGGCACGTCGGCTCGCGCCAGCGCCCGGACGGCGTCGACCACCGTGTTGCCGGTTACATTCACGCGATCCTCGGCCACACCCTCCTGCAGTAGATTCTCTTTCGCTCCCAGAGTCGGAACGAAGTAGTGATCGGCCAGCACGTCCGTAAGGCGCCGGAGAACCTCTTCCGGGAACGGAGCCCATTTGTCATGCGAGCGGAGGCCGGCCTCCACGTGCGCCACTTCGGCCTTCTCGAAGAATCCCGCCAAAGCTCCGAAGAAGACGGTAGCCGTATCACCTTCGACAACCACTACATCAGGCTTCCACGACCGTAGAGTCCGCCGCAGGCTCTCCAGGCATTCCATCCCTATGTCATAGAGATCCTGTTCGGGCCGCATGATCTGTAGATCTTCGTCGACCTCCAGCTCGAGGCTGCCCAGAGCGCTGTCCAGCAGCTCGTCGTGCTGGCCGGTCGACACGGCGCGAACCTCTACTCCCTCTTCGCGAGCACGCAGCGCGCTCACTACCGGCGCCAGCTTGATCGCCTCCGGGCGAGTACCTAGCAACACGAGGGCCCGCGGCCGACGCTCCATGCTAGCCTCCCTCCTCGTCCCCGTTCTCTTCCGGGACAGGTCTCGATACCTCGGTTGGACGATAGGCCAGCACGTACGCGGTCGGCTCGGTGTCCGTGATTTGATGCACCGGCCGGAAGTGCTCGGATCTGCTCTGGATGACCGGGACTAAGTAGCGCGATGTCGTCTGACTCAGCCACGCAACGACGACGTAATTCGCCCCGATTCCGTCCAGGAACGCCAGCATCTCGTCGTCCTCCGCCGTGAACGGGTATACATTGCCGCGCCGTCCGGAGAAATAATAGAACAGCCGCGGTTTTCGGTTGACGACGATCGCGTCCTCGGCGGTGTTTTCCCTTACCCAGAACGCCATCTGCACGAACGCGCGCCACGGCGGCGGATAACAGGCCAGCTCGTCGCCCTGCCTGTAGAAGCTCATGCAGCGCTTGTTGAAGCCGACAGCCCGCACGTGGTCGGGTACGGCGAGCAGCACCAGCAGCGCTCCCAAGACGGGCAACGCCCAGACCGGGCGCTTGACCCTCAGGAAATCGAAACACCATACGACCCCAGCGGCAGCATGCAGGATCAGGATCGGCAGCAGCGGCAACAGGAACCTTCGATCCGTCCAGACCTGCGGCCACAGGATGATCAGGGTGGCATACAGGATCGTGAAAACCTCCACTACCCGAACCCGGCGGATTTCGCGGACCCAGGATATGAGTGAGAGGGCCACGATCAGCAGGGCAGCCAGCAGTGGGAAGAGCGCCAGGCCGCCGCCCGACCCCACACCGCCCAGAGACTGCGGCAACACGTCTACCGTGTACAGGCGGATGTTGTTGAAAGTGCGGGCGATCAGGTCCGCCGGGCCCACATAGCCCAGTTCCGGCGCATAAGGATTCACGAGCAAGAGATTGCCGGAATAAACCTGCGCGCTTCCCGAGGCCGCCAGCCTGCCCCACACCCACCAACCACCTAGCACGATCACCACAGCGGCACCGACGTACGCCAGTTTCTGCCACGAACGCCGCCACCCCAAGGCTATGACGAGCGCGACTACAAGAGGCAGGCCCGCGGCCCGCGTCAAATACGCCAGCAATGCCGCTGCGACGGCCAGCGTCAGCCTACGGTTCGACGTCAGCATCTCTTCTGAAGCCCACAGCGCGAGCAGAGTCAGCAGGACGAACGGCGCCTCGGACAACACCCAGTGCGAGTAATAGAGCAGCACTGGGTTAAGGGCAAACGGCGTAGTAACCGCCAGACCGCCCAGCCACCCGAGCCTGCTGCGGGCCAGCAGGAACAGGAATATGACAGAGGTAGCAGTGAAGATCAGCGAGAGGATCTTAAAGGCGATAAGCTGTCCCCCGAGCGCGCGTGTGACAGCCAGAATCATGGGGTAGAAGGGCGGGTACTGCGCATGCTTCGGAGCGTCGGGAAGATACAAGTCGCGGTACCCCTGCCCCGTCTCCAGCGACTCGGCGAGGGTCATGTAGGCGGCGTTGTCACCGCCGATAAATGGCTTTGGGTCGAAAAGCAGGAAGGCCGCCACGACATGCGCGGCGACCAGGCACGCCACGATAGCCCAAAGCAGCCGCGTCCCGGCAGGCCCGACCTCCACCCGCTCCTCAGCCACCACCATCCCGTTCCCTCTCGTCACCCTCCCGACGCTCGTCGTTCAATCTGTCGTTCAGCTTGCGGACCATCTCGCGCAGATCGTCGACTTCCGCTCGCATGGTGGCGACAAGCTCGGCGACGAAGCCAAACCCGAACAGCGAGACGCCCACGACGCCCAGGAGGACTACGAGAGTCAGCAGTGGGCGAAATCCCTGGCCCAGCAGGCGCATCACTATGGCCCCCAGGCCGACCAGCAGCCCGATACCCAAGAGCGCTAGTCCTGTGACGCCGAACAGCAGCATCGGCTTTCGGCTGAACAGAAGCAGGAACCAGACGGCCACCAGGTCCAGAAAGCCGATCAAGATGCGGCCGGTTCCTCCATACTTGGGATCGCCTTTCCGCCGCGGGTAGAGCTTGACGTCGATCTCGCCTACCGAGTAACCCCGCGCGTACGCCAGGACCACGAAGAACCGATGCCAGTCGTGACGGAGGTGGATTTCATTCACAACCGACTTGCGGAAGAGCTTGATCGAATTGAGGTCGCGGATCGGAACCCGGAACGCCTTACGCGCGAGCCAATTGTAGATGCCGGAGACGAATCGCTTCTTGTATTTCCCGACCTTTTTCCCGCAGACGATGTCGTATCCCTCGTCCGCTTTCGCGAGAAGTCGAGGTATCTCTTCTGGACTATGTTGAAGGTCCGCATCGAACAGAACGAGCCAGCCGGTTTCCGACGCACCTGCCCCCGTCAGTAGAGCCTCGGTCTTCCCCAGATTGCGCCCGTGCCGCGCGTACTTGAATCGTGACAGCCCTCGACCCTCGGACCGGGCAATCTCCTCCGAGCCGTCCGTCGAGCCATCGTCCACGAAGATGACCTCGCCGGCGAGGCCGTGCCGCTCGAAGGTCTCGCCGATCTCGCGAAACAGCTCGGGAATATTGTCTTTCTCGTTGAGCGCCGGGATGATGACCGAGAAGTCCCGCCGTAGACCGGGCAATCCGGGCGTCTGCTCCTCGGTCATAGCCGCTTGACTCATACGCGCTTGCGCATGCGTGCGGAGAGTATGCCGAGCTGATCGCGGTACTTGGCTACCGTGCGGCGCGCGATATTGATCCCTTCTCGCTTGAGAATGTCGACGATGGCCTGGTCCGTCAGCGGCTTCTTCGGGTCTTCATCCGAGACGAGCTTCTGGATCCGCGCCTTGATGCCGCGCGCCGAGACGTCTTCCCCGGAGTCGGTCGAAAGACCGCTCGAGAAGAAGAACTTAAGCGGAAAAACGCCTCGTGGCGTCTGAACGTACTTCTGGTTCGTCACGCGCGAGACGGTCGATTCGTGCATGTTGATGACTTCTGCCACTTCGCGAAGCGTCAGCGGCTTGAGTTGCTCGATCCCCTCTTCGAAGAAGTCGCGCTGCCGATTGACGATGAAGTTCATCACTTTGAGCATCGTCTGGCGACGTTGCTCGATTGCCTGCAGCATCCAGTTGGCGTTGTTGAGCTTGTTCGAGATGAACTCCTTATTCTCACCTTTGAAACTCGCCTTGTCCCTCGCGACCTCTCGATAAGAGCGCGACAACCTCAGGCGCGGGAGCGCCGTATCGTTGTGGAAGACGATGTAGTCGTTGTCCACCTTCTCGACCACGAGGTCGGCGATGATGTAGTTGCCTTCGCCGCCGGAGTATTGAAGGCCCGGCTTCGGGTCGAGCTTTGCGATCTCGTCCGCGGCGCTCTGCACCTCTCGCGGGCTCACACCAAGCTCCTTCGAGATCTCGGCCCAGCGGTGGTTCACAAGTTGGTCGAAGTGCTTGTCCACAACCTCGTAGACGAGTCCATCGTTCAACTCCTGGTCGCGAAGCTGCAGCAGCAGGCACTCCTGCAGATTGCGCGCGCCGATGCCGGCCGGATCGAGGCCCTGGATGACGCTCAGAACTCCCTCGACCTCGTCCAATGCGAAAGCCTCTTCCTCATCGAAGCCCGCCAGCTTGGCCTCGTCGCTTTCCAGCCAGCGATTCAGCGACTCGACAACCTCTTCGACCGAGCATGTAAGGAAGCCGGAATCGTCTATGTTGCCGATGATCTCTTCGGCGATCACGATCTGGCGGAACTCCAGGCGAAGCAGCGCGATTTGATCTCGTAGATGGTCGTAAAGATCGCGCGTGGCCACGGCAGTCGGCTCGAAGTACTCCCGCTCTTCGTACTCCTCGCGGCGGCCACCGGTCTCGAATCCGTCTAGAAGGATGTCCTCCCAGTCGACCTCGTTCTCTTCTTCCTTGGTTTCCGATTCATTGGAATCTTCGCCAGGGTCCTCGGTCGGCTCGACGAGCTCCAAGAACGGATTCGCGACGAGTTCCTGTTTCAGGTGCTGCTGCAGGTCCAGAAGCGGCATATAGAGGAGATCCATCGCCTGGTACAGGCGAGGATTAATCCTCAGCTCCTGCCCTAGTCTCACGCTCTGCTGCAGACCAACCTTCATCTCCCATCCCTTCCTAGAGGCGGAAGTCCTCTCCCAAATATAACTTACGCGCCTGCGGATCGTTAACTAGTTCTTCGGACGTACCTTCGATGTGGATTCGGCCGTCGAACATGATGTAGGCGCGGTCGGTTATCGAAAGCGTCTCCCTGACGTTATGGTCCGTGATCAGTACGCCCAAGCCGCGTTGCTTCAGGTCGGCCACGATACGTTGGATGTCATCCACCGCGATCGGGTCGATGCCCGCGAACGGCTCGTCCAAAAGCATGAACTTCGGGTTCGTCACCAACGCTCTGGTGATCTCTAGCCGGCGCCGCTCTCCGCCCGAGAGCGAGTACGCCTTGCTCTTGCGCAGGTGCTTGATCGACAGCTCGTCCAGCAGGCCCTCCAGACGCTCCTTACGTTCCGCGTCGGGAATTGGCAGCGTCTGCAGGATTGCCATGATGTTCTGTTCGACCGTGAGTCTGCGGAACACGGACGGCTCCTGGGCCAGGTAACCGAGCCCGAGACGAGCTCGTCTATACATCGGGGTGTTCGTCAACGGCCGGCCGTCCAGGTAGACCTCGCCCGCATCGGGCGACACGAGACCGACGATCATGTAGAACGTTGTGGTCTTGCCGGCCCCATTCGGTCCCAGCAGGCCCACGATCTCGCCCTGAGTCAGCTCGATTTCGACCTCGTCAACCACCCGTCTCTTCTTGTAAATCTTGACCAGACCTTTGGTAGACATCCTGCTGCCATCTACCTTCAGGTCGGCTGCGGACTCGGCCAGCGCCGGAGCGCCCAACCGTCGATCGATCTCGCCCTCCACCAGATCGGCGAACCCGGAGCGGTCAGTGCTTATCAACGTCCAGACATCGCCGGGAAACGCGACGCCAACATCCTCGCCGTCTACCTCCAACCAGCCTTCCGCCGCCAGACGCGCCAATATTTGCTCGCCCAGGTACGTATTGACCTCGGTTGACGTCATCTGGCGAATCTCGAACAGGCGGCGGCTTTCCGGGGAACCATCTTGGGCGACCTGGCCGTAGTGGGACACGTAGGAATCGCGGAACGCCGCCGCCAACTGCTCGCGCGGAAAGCGTCCATCCCCGTCCGCCTTTCTGACCATCACGCCCAACGCGATCAGTAGCGGTGCGTCGCGCGCAGGTAGGCCCTGCACGAAAGCGCGAAAGTCGGCTCCCCCGCTCATCTCGGCTCGTTCTTCCCGCGCGAGGTGCGCGTCGTGTCGGCCCTGGCCCTCAAGGTGTCAGGCGCGACGACGGTCGTATCGGCCCGGACGGCGGATGTATCCGTGGCCGCTCCAGCCGGCACGGGCTCCAGATACACTCCTGTGCTCGGCCCAATGACCTGCGCCTCACGGACCTCGCCGTCCACCAGGAACAGAGTCACGACCTTGCCTATCACGTAGTTCACGGCCGGCCGGTCGGTACCCATCTGCTGTTCCGCATTGACGATGTGGTACAAAGCCCTAGCGCTACTCGCGGCCACCAGTCGCTCGAGCGCGGGGGTCTGGCCGCGAACGAGCGACGTGTCGATCGCCGCAAAATACCCGGTGATCGTGTCCCCCACGAGCCAATCTTCCGCCAGCGTCGAGTCCGCCGCTGCCACGGGATGGAACGTGTTCGCCCGCGCTCGACCGCTGGCGACGACCTGCTCCAGCCGACCCCCCGGGCGCAGGATATCGATGGAATCGGCCACGAGCGAGTACTCTTCACTCACGCTTCGCGCCCATGGGGCACGGCCGGCCGAATCGACCGCACCTGTTCGTGCCAGGTCGCCCGCCGATGCTACCGCGCGGGCTACCTCCTCGCCGTCCACGAACAGACGTAGCGACGGCGCATCCAGTTCGAGATTCTCGCCCAGAGCGGAGGCATTTGGCCACGACTGGATCTCGCGAACCTGATTCCCGATCATCAACACCAGAATCGTGTCACCCTGCAGCAGCATCTCGCTGGCCTCGACGCGTGGGCTCTCGCCCAGCAGCCAAAGCTCACCCGTGGCGAGGTTGAGGTCCATCGAGTCCGAGTAAGCCTCGAGATCGCCTCGCGTGGCCTCGACCGAACCGACGCCGGCAACCGCCGAATCTCCGTGGATGTACAACAAGTCGGCATCGACCTCGAACGGGGCCGCGGCCCCGCTCCCCACGGTATCGGCATAGAACGTCAGATGAGGGCGATTGCGCGCCACGATGCGCTCACTCACTCGGTTCTCATTCAGCGGGTAGTAGTCGAGCGAGTCCGCGCTGAGCTTCGAACGCCCGGCTTCGTCCGTCAACTGCACGTTGCCTTCGCACTCGATCCTATCCTCAGCCCCATAGTAGGTCGCGCGCTCCGAGCTCATCGAGCGGCCTTCGTCCCTGTATTGCACATCCCCGAACAGATATAGGACATCTAGGACGCCGAGCTTCTCGTAGAGGCTCACGCTGTCAGCCCTAATCCACGTGCTGCCGCACGTGGCCTCCACACCACCGCCCTGCTCCCACACGGAGCCGCCATCGGCCAAAGTCCGGACTCGCGCGGACCTGTCGGGATCCAAGCCCACCACCTCCCAAACACAGTCCACTTGCTGCCGTGCCTGTGCAAACCCGAAGATGACGACCGCGCTAAGTGCGCTAGCCGACAGCAGCGGATGCATCTCACGGCTCACGTTGAGGTTGTTGGCCGGACGGCTGCCCGGCGCGCCGAACCGAAGCGCCGCCTATGACCACGTCGTCCATCCGCGAGTTCGTCTCGAACGACGTCCCCTCCACCACCGTTCCGTCCGACTTCCACATCTTGGCCGACTGGTCGCCCCAGATTCGGTCTTCGCCACGATTGTAGTACAGGACCGAGGTTTCAATGCGGCTCCCGTCGCTCGGGTTAACGACCACGACGTCCTCCTCCGCGACCATGTCCTGGGTATTCCAGTGGTACGTCCCTTTTGCAGAGGTCAGAATCGACGTGGTGTCGCCGGCCACGTCGAAGAACACGACGTGCATCACGCGCAGCTCCACCTGTGCCCTTTCTTCGATGAAGAAGGCCGTGTCTGCCATTATGCGGGCACGGCGAATTCCCTCGCGTGTCACCCAGTGTTCCAAACCGAAAACGACCTGGTTCGCTTCCTCGTTCAGGCTCAGAGCGTCTTCCGCCACTAGCGGCGGTTCCCCGCTGTCGCCGCAGGCCGTCAGCGCCGATAGACAGGCCACGACGAGAATCTGGCGTAGCAACTTCCTATTCATACCACTCGAGCCCGCATCAGATCGTGCAAGTGCACGATGCCGGTCAGACGTTTGTCGCCGTCTCGCACCGGCAAGGCCATGATCCCGTACTTCTCCATCAAAAAGACAGCTTCCGCCGCCAACGTGTCTTCGGTGACCGTCTTCGGGTCTTCGTTCATCGCCTCCCGCACGTGGCGGTGGAAGAACTCCTCGTTGGTGTCGACGAAGCGCGTGAGATCCCCGGCCGTGATCACGCCGACGATCCGCTGCGCCTCGTCTACGACCGTGACCGTCCCGCGCTTGTGCGCGATCTCGAGCATCGCCTCCCGCAACGTGGCGTCGGGCGGCAGCGATGGCACGCTGTCCGGGTCCGTCACCATCACGTCCGCCACGCGCAGCAGTTGCCGGCCCAGGGCGCCGCCGGGGTGCAACATGGCGAAGTCGTCGGCGGTGAACCCCCTGAGCGTGAGCGTCGCCACCGCCAGCGCGTCTCCCATCGCGAGCGCCGCGGTCGTGCTGGCCGTCGGCGCCAGGTCGTGCGGACACGCTTCCTCTTCCACTCCCACATCCAGAACCACGTCGGATTCGCTAGCCAAGGCGGACCGCACCTTGCCAACCAGGGAGATGATCGGTACGCCGAGACGTTTCACGACCCGGAGCAGATCGTACAGTTCGTCCGACTCGCCGCTCTTGGAGATCACGACCAGCAGATCCTCGCGCAGCACCAACCCGAGGTCGCCGTGCACGCCTTCTACGGGGTGAAGGAAGAGCGCCGGGGTGCCCGTCGACGTGAGCGTGGCCGCTATCTTTCGCGCGACGATGCCGGACTTGCCGAGGCCGGTTACGATAGCTCGACCCTTCAGACCTGCCAGCATCTCTACAGCGCGCGCGAATTCGTCACCGATGCGGCCCTCGAGCCTTAGCACGGCATCGCCTTCCAAGCGGAGGACCCGGCGGGCGGTATCGATCAGCTCATGCCGCTCCATGGTGCTCCTCGCGTTCCTGCAGATAGCTGTCGAGAACCGTATCCCATTCGCCCCGCGCTTTCAGCAGCGCCTCGGCGAACTCGCGTACTGCACCGTTACCACCCCGCTTGTTCGTCCGCCAACGCGCGATCGAGTGTACCTCCGCAACCGCGTTCGACACGGCCACGGGCAGCCCTACCCGGCGCAGCACCGGAATATCGGCGAGATCGTCGGACAGGAACGCCGCGTTCTCCCACTCCAGCCCTCTGCTCTCGAGCATCTCGCGCACGACAGGCAGCTTGCGAGCCTTCGGGTCCTGATGTACCTCCTCGATGTTCAATTCGCGGGCTCGCATCGCGACGACCTCCGAGCGACGGCCCGTGACGATAGCGACCTCGATGCCCGCCTTTTGGAGCATCAAGACACCCAGCCCGTCCGTGATCTCGAACCGCTTCATCTCGATTCTCTCGCCCGACTCCGAGGCGCCCAAGTAGATGCCGCCGTCGGTCATCACGCCGTCCACATCGAGAATCACCAACCCAATCGCGCCGGCGACATCGCTGGGGATTGCGGCCGCCTCAAGCATCGAGCGCCTCCGGCGAAGCCTCCAGAGCCTCGCGCACGGCCAGGACACGTCCGACGAGCTCCTCGAGTTGGTCCAACCTCAGCATGCTCGCGGCATCCGACAGAGCCCGGGAGGGCTCCGGGTGCACCTCGACGAAAAGAGCGTCGGCTCCCGCAGCGACTGCGGCCCCGGCCAGCGTGCGAATATGGCGGGGCTCTCCTCCACTCATGTTACCCGCAGCGCCCGGCAATTGTACCGAATGGCTGGCATCGAACACCGCCGGGCAACCGCACGCGTCCCTGATGAGCGAGAACGACCGCATGTCGACCACGAGGTTGTGATAGCCCAGGGCAGTGCCGCGCTCCGTCACAGCAACACCGGCGGCTCCACCGTCGCGCGCCTTCTGGACCTGGTTCGCCATGTCCTGTGGAGCCATCCACTGCCCCTTCTTCAAATTCACCGGCAGGCCCGTGTTCCCGGCCGCCACGGTTAGGTCCGTCTGCCTGCAAAGGAACGCCGGTATCTGGATGACGTCCACGACCTCGGCGGCCAACTTCGCCTGCTCAGGCAGGTGTACGTCGGTTGTCGTCGACAGGCCCGCATCGGACTTGACCTGCTCGAGAAGCCGAAGGCCCGCTTCCAGCCCCGGCCCGCGCGGCGATGCAAGGCTGCTGCGGTTCGCCTTGTCGAACGAGGCCTTGAATATCACCGGGATGGAATAGCGCTCGCCCAGCCGCGCGATTTCCTCGGCCACTGCCAGGTTGGTGCCCTCATCCTCGAGGACGCACGGCCCGGCGATCAGGAAGAAACCGCCACCCGGTTGGAAGAGGGATACGGGGTCCCGCATTCGCTCGCCCCTCCGTCACTCCCCGACCCCGACCGCCTGGACTTCGCCCGCCCGCTGCTGATCCCGGTGTCGAACAGCGGCCTCGATGAACGAGGCGAAGAGCGGGTGTGGATGCGCGGGTCGCGACTTCAGCTCGGGGTGAAACTGCGTCGCGGTGTACCACGGGTGATCCGTCAACTCGATCACCTCGACCAGCATTCCGTCCGGAGAAAGGCCGGCCAGGCGCATTCCGTTCTCGGATAGGACCTCTCGGTACTCGTTGTTGACCTCGTAGCGATGGCGATGCCGCTCGCTGATCTCGCTCTGGCCGTAGATCGCCGCCGCGCGCGATTGAGGCGCCAAACGGCAAGGGTACGCCCCCAAACGCATGGTACCGCCCATGTCGGTCACCTGCCGTTGCGAGTCCATCAGCGACACGACCGGATCGGCGCATTCAGGAGCGAACTCTCGCGAGTGCGAGTCCTCCAGGTTGCAGACGTTTCTCGCGAACTCGATGATCGCGGACTGCAGGCCAAGGCAGATTCCGAAGAAGGGCAACTCGTTCTCACGGGCCCAGTGAACGGCCCAGACCATTCCCTCGACGCCTCGGACACCGAATCCACCGGGCACCAGCAGTCCATCGTAGTCGGCCAGGAAGTTCGCGTCTTCCGGGCCATTGACGTCCTCGGACGACACCCAGCCGATGTCCACTCGGACATCGTTCGCGATCCCGCCGTGGACCAGCGCTTCGTTGATCGACTTGTAAGAATCCACAAGCTCGGTGTACTTGCCCACGACCGCGATCTGCACGGTGCCTTTCTTCGGGTCGTTCACCCGCTCGACGAGAGCGCGCCACGCCGTCAGGTCCGGCGCCGGGACGTCCATATTCAGCTTGTTCACGACCAGCTGATCGAGCCCTTGCCGATGGAAGACGAGCGGCACTTCGTAGATGGACCCAGCGTCGCGCGCCTCGATCACGGCCTCGGTCTTCACGTTGCAGAACAGCGCGATCTTGCGGCGCAACTCCTCCGTCAGCTCTTGCTCGGTCCGGCAGATCAGGACGTCCGGCATGATCCCGATTTCCATCAACTCGCGTACGGAGTGCTGGGTTGGCTTGGTCTTCAGCTCGCCGGCGGCCGCCATATACGGGACCAGCGTCAGGTGCACGAACAGCGTGTGCTCGTGCCCAAGGTCGCTGCGAAGCTGCCGGATGGCCTCGAGGAACGGCAGCGATTCGATGTCACCGACCGTCCCCCCGATCTCGGTGATCACCACGTCGTGGTTCGGGGTCAAGCGCCGGATCATCGCCTTGATCTCGTCCGTGATGTGCGGAATCACCTGGACCGTGGATCCCAGGTACTCACCGCGCCGCTCCTTCGTGATCACGTTCTGGTACACCCGGCCGGTCGTCACGTTGTTGTCCTGCGATAGCGATTCCTCGATGAACCGCTCATAGTGACCCAGGTCCAGGTCGGTCTCCGCACCGTCATCCGTGACGTAGACCTCGCCGTGCTGGAACGGCGACAGTGTGCCCGGATCAACATTGATGTACGGGTCGAACTTCTGGATCGTGACGGCCAATCCCCGTTCGACGAGCAACCTGCCAAGCGACGCGGCGGCGATCCCCTTGCCAAGTGAAGAGACCACGCCGCCGGTGACAAAGATCATCTTGGCAGGCCCAGACCGTTCAGTCATGTCGTATATTCCCTCCCCCAAGGATCTGTTCAGCTCGCACCAGATCGTCCTCCGTGTCTATTCCGGGGCCGCCACCGTCGACGACAGCCACTCCGATACGCAGTCCAGCCGCAAGCCAGCGCAGTTGTTCCAGCCCTTCACGCTCTTCCAACGGATGTCTGGGAAGCGCAGTCGCCTGTTGCAGCGCCGTTCGTCTGAAGGCGTAGATCCCCACGTGCCGCAACAACGGCAGCCTCTCCGCTGCCCTGCCTGTTCCATTGTACGGGATTGGCGCGCGGCTGAAGTACAGCGCTCCGCCCTTGTCGTCCCGAACCACCTTCACCACCGAGGGATCCTCCCACTCCTCCGTGTTGTAGATCGGGACCGAGGCCGTTCCCACATCCCAGCCCGATTGGACGCTCTCAACCACCGACCGTGCCGCCCGCGGCGGCAGGAAGGGCTCGTCGCCCTGGAAATTGACGATCCAGGCGAAGTCGGCGAACTCCTGCCGATTTGCGACCTCTGCCACCCGGTCGGTACCAGACGGGTGGCCTCTCTCGGTCAGTACGGCACTGCCGCCGAAACCCTCAACAACCTCTACGATCTCGGCGTCGTCAGTCGCCACGACGAGACCATCCAAGACATCCGCCGAGCTTGCCCGTCGCCACACCCACTCGATCAGCGGGCGGCCGGCTATCGCCAGCAGCGGCTTTCTGGGCAATCTGGTCGAGCCAATCCGTGCCGGGATTATGCCCAGCACACCGTTCCCCGTTGCGGGGTTTGAATCAGAAGCCCGGGCGCCGCTAGCAATTTTCACGCCAGTAAAGATAGCAACCCACTAAATGGCTGTCAAAACTAGTTTTTAGCGGCGTGAGGTCCTAGCGGCGGGTATCGATCCCCAAAGCGAAAACGGCCTTGAAATCATCGCTAGGATCGGTGTAGACGCCACCGGCGAGAGGTCCTAGGGTGGCGCCCAAGCCGAGGTTGTGCACGGTGGGCGGCCTTCTCTCGCCGTCCACCCAAGCGTTTCCCGCAGCATACTGGACCCAGGCGTCAATCCGGGTCAGCAAGCCGGCTTGGGGTCTGAGGGGAATGCGGTACTTCGCTCCGGTCCACCACATCACGTCGCCCTGGCGCTCGACGGGCCTAAGCGTCGGCAGTGAACCCCAGCCGCCCAGCGCCCGCCAGCGCTGTCCGGGGGCGCCATCCGTGCCCGGAACCTGTCCGCGCGCCTCGACGACAAGGTTCTGGCCTCCGATCGTGGGGATCTCGACTTCCAGCGAACCGCCGAACACGCTGAACGTCAAGTCTCCGGCCACGCTTTGGTCGGCGCGTTCCGCCTCGAGATCGACGCTCAGGGACGTCGTACCTCCGATCCAAGAGCGAACGCCGGCCTCGAGCTTCGCGCTCGCCGCCTCCGCCTCCATGACTGGCGCGTTGGGCTGGAAGCCGCCTCGGATCGAGAAGATCGAAAACGGATCTCGATTGGACAACGAATCCGCCCGCTCCCATGCCAGAGTCACACCGGTCAGCCACTGAGTACCCAAGCCAAACTCGAGGTCGAGTTCGGCTTCAGCGAAACCGGCCTCGTAGTAGTTGCGCGTGTCGATGCCGCCGACGATCGCGTAGATCGAGTTCTCGAGATCGGAGTTGATCCAGTCGTCGTTCGTCCGCACGGTCAGCCCGCCGCGCAGCGCCACCGAGTGACGCCCAAACGGCCAACTCAGTTCGAGGTCGCCGTCCACATCGGTTCTGACGCTACGGTAGCGCACCCGCGCGCTGGCGTTTGGCAGCCAGACCGATGCGCCGCGCTCGAACTCCAGACCCCATGGAACCGTGAGCGCGTTCACGCGGTCGTACGTCGGCGCCAGGAACCCATACAGCCCCGGCAGCCGCACCCTCGCATTCGCGCCCGGCGCGGTGATCACGTACACGCCGTCATCCCGGAGTGCGACCACGTAGTCGTAGACCGCCGCGTCGATGGGAGCCGCCGTCAGGTCGGCCAGGGATGAGCCGTAGAAGCCGCCGCCCAGGACCGCAATAGTGCCTTCAAAACGGCCGCCCGGCCGCGCGAAGATATTGCTCTGAACGCCGATGAGGTCCCCTGTGATCCGCCCCTCCACACGAAGCGTGGCCCGGATCAGTATCACGTCGCCCGAGATGACGGCGTCCGGCGCCAGCACCGTATCGCGAGCGATGACACGGTAGTCGCCTCGCTGCAGGATCCGTGTCAGGGCCTCGTTGGCCCGCGGCATCCCGCGCCCCCTCGCCCGAAATACTACTTCCTGGGCTGGAGCTTCCGATACTAGACCGCAAAGACACAGCCCCAACACGGCCGCACTGGCATGCAGCCCCGCTCTGCGGGCTAGAGACATCCAGCCCTCACCAACATGTTGCGCAGCAGTCTAGGTCCAACGTCGGTGCTCACCGATTCGGGGTGAAACTGTACTCCCCACGTCTCGTGCTCACGGTGCCGAACGCCCTGCACCACGCCGTCGTCGCTCTCATCCGTCCACGCGACCACCTCTAGCACGTCCGGCAGAGCGTCCCGCTCTACCACGAGCGAGTGGTACCGGGTCGCCTCGAACGGGGAAGGTAGACCTTCGAACAGCCCAAGGCCATAATGATGGACCTGAGACACTTTCCCGTGCATCACCCGCGGCGCTCGTGACACTAGCCCCCCGAAGGCGACCGCGATCGCTTGATGCCCCAGGCACACACCGAGAATCGGGATCGTTCCCGAAAAACGCGCGGCGACGTCCACCGATATTCCCGCTTCTGCCGGGGTCTTGGGGCCAGGCGAGATCACGATGGCTTGCGGCGCCGAAGCGGCCACCTCGTCTAGCGAGGTCTCGTCGTTACGAACCACGCGTACCGGGACGCCGAGAGCGCCGATCGCCTGGGCTAGATTCCACGTGAAGCTATCGTAGTTATCTATCAATAATATCATGTGATACGCGTCTCGCGTGTAACACACTAGGCGCGCGGATGATACCGGCGGTGCACCTCGCTCAGGTAGCTACGGTCGAGGTGGGTGTAGATCTGCGTCGTCGATATGTCCGCGTGGCCGAGCATCTCCTGGACGGCCGCTATGTCGGCGCCGCCCTGTAAGAGATGGGTCGCGAAGGTGTGGCGCAACGTATGTGGCGTCACGCGCTTTTGAATCCCCGCCCGCAGGACTTGTCGCCGGACGATCTGCCAGGCCGCCTTGCGCGTCAGAGGCCGGCCCCTTCGGCCCAGAAAGAGCGCTCCGCCGGAACCCCGACCTCCGGCCTGCGCCAGCGCCGGCCGCGCCCCGTTCAGATAAGCGCCCAGAGCCTCGCTCGCCGCCTGACCGAAGGGGACGATCCTCTCTTTGGATCCCTTCCCTCGTACCCGGACGAGCCCCTCCTGCATGTCGACGTCCCGGAGCCGCAGAGTCACAGCCTCAGAAATTCGCACGCCGCTGGCATACATCAGCTCCAGCATGGCCCAGTCCCTCAGGGCCAGCGGAGCATCGTCTTCCGGAACCGCCAAGAGCGTCTCGACCTCCGCCGGTGTCAGCACATTCGGCAATTGTCGACCGGCCTTGGGTCCTTCCAGTAGCTCGCTGGGATCGGACGTGATCAGCGCCTCCGCCAGCAGGAACCCGAAGTAGCTACGTAGGGCTGAGATCTTCCGGCGGATGCTGCTTGGCGCCAAACCGGACGTCTTCAGGCTGTAGACGAACTCGCGAAGCTCGACGGTGTCGATGTTCGTCGCAGAATCGTGTCCCCGCTCTTCTGC
>JBDHAS010000070.1:0-16484 GCA_039588015.1 Gemmatimonadota bacterium
CACCAAGAGCGTGGGCGAGGGGGGGAACGGCTGAGAGCGTCAGGCCATTTCATCGCAGTAGCCTTCCTGAGTCTGTTCTTCGTTGCAGGATGCCGGGGAGATGTGCGCGACCACGTCGCGTGGGGCGATCGCTTGCTCGGAGCCGGACGCGCTGAGGCTGCGATTGCAGAATATCAGGTAGCTCTGCGCAAACGCGGCGAAGAGCCGGAGATTCTGCTGCGCCTTGCGCACGGGTACGCGCACCTCAATCGACTTGACGAGGCGAGCGACTACTACTCGCGACTCCTGAACGTCGACTCGGTCTATGCGAACCAGGCGGTGGCTGACTTCATCGCCATGGCGAAGCGGGCACTCGAACGGAATGACCGGGCGCGAATGGCACGAGCCTTGGAACAGCTGGAGAGCATACAGGCTGGCGGAGTCCCTGTCGAGCTCTCGCTGCCGTTTGCGCGCTACTACTACGAGTTGGGCGAGTATGTGCACGCTCTGCCTCTGTACCTCGCGGTGGTCGCGGCGGATCAGGATAGCGTCGAGCCAGAGGTCCGCTACGAGTTGGCGCGCGTGTACGACGAGCTGGGTGAGTGCGGCCAGGCTCTGGTACATTATCGTGACTTCTTGGCGCAGCGCCGCTGGGGAGAGTTGAGCGCCGATGCTCGCTGGCACGCCGGTCAGTGTGCCTATCAACTGGCTCAAAAGGACGCCCTCGCGGGTAGACCTACGGAGGCTTTGGAGAAGTACGAACTCGTGATCGAGCTTGGCTCGCCGCGCGCGCTCCAGGATGACGCCTGGTTTGAACGTGGGGAGCTCCTGTTCACGCTGGGTGAGTATGACAGAGCGGTGATGTCATATCAGAGGGTCTTAGAATTGAATCCGAGCCGAACCGGACGTCGGGTGCGGCTGGCGGAGGACCGCATTCGCAGCATCCGCTATGGAAGGACGGAGGAGGAGCAGAGGTGAGCGGCCCGATTCGCAGGCTGGCGCTCGCGTCTGCTACGCTCGTTTTGTGCGGTTGTCCCAAGGAACTGCCGCCGGACACTCCGGCGGAAGAGCTCTATCGAATCGGGGTCGAGAAGTTCGAAAGAAGAGACTGGACGCGCGCCATCGAAGCACTTCAGCGCTTCCTGTTTCAGGATCCGGGACACCAAAACGCTGACAGCGCTCAGTACTTGATCGGGGAATCGTACTTCCAGCAGAGGCAGTACCTGACGGCGGCGGCGGAATTCCTGAGGCTGGCGCAGAACCGGCCGGCGGGGCAACTGGCCGACGATGCCCGATACCGTGCCTGTCAATGCTACTATGAGTTATCACCGCGGCCGGAACTCGATCAGGAGTATACGGAGGAGGCCATTGACCAGTGCCAGTCGGTCGTCCTTCTCTACCCGCAAAGCCCCTTGGCCCAAGAGGCGGCGCAGAGGGCTAGGGAACTGGCGGACAAGCTGGCGCGCAAGCACTACCTCAACGCGGAGTACTATTACAAGCGGCGAGCTTACGACTCTGCGATCATCTATCTGAAACATGTCATCGCCGCCTATCCGGGCTCGACCGTAGAACCGGATGCGCTGCTGACGCTGTACGAGACCTATTCCAGGCTCGGGTACTTTGAGGAAGCCGAGGCAACCAAGGATCGTCTGATGCAGAACTACCCCGAATCAACCCAGGCCGAGAAGGTGCGGAGGCGGTCTTCGGACTGACTTCAGGGTTGAGTCGGGCTGGAATCGTGACGGCAAATGAGGCTAGGCATATTCGGCGGAACGTTCGACCCACCGCACGTGGGTCATCTGATCGTTGCCGAGGACGTGGCGGCCGCCCTAGACCTCGACGAGATCATCTTCATTCCCACCGGTTCTCATCCGCTAAAGGGTGACAAGGTCGAAGCGCCGGCCGAGCTGCGCCTGGAGATGGTACGGGAGGCTACGGCTGGGTCTGCGCGGTTTGTGGTGGATGATAGGGAAGTCCGACGGATGGGCCGCTCGTATACCATAGACACGATCACAGAGGTGGGCGCCGAGAACCCAGGGGCGGAGTTGTATCTGCTGGTGGGCTCGGATATTCTGAGTGAGATCCATCGTTGGCACAGAGTTCTCGAGATCGCTGAACGAGCCAGAATCGTGGTGATGTCGCGGGTTGATGTTCCAGAGGTCGAGCTGGGGGTCGACGTCAAGATCACGCGGGTCAATGTCACACACGTTGCTATATCATCCAGCGAGATTCGCGAGCGAGTGAGATCGAATCGACCTGTTCGATACCTTGTGCCTGACCGCGTGTATCGAATAATCAGGGAGCACTCTCTGTACGAGAGCAGCAGACAGGTCAGCGAGAAGATAGAGGAATGATAAAGCAGCTAGTTACTACTGTCCTTGGATCGAAGTTCGAGCGAGATGTCCGCAACATTCAGCCGATCGTAGACGAGGTCCTTCGTCACGAAGAAGTCCTCGCAGATTTCAGTGAGGAACAGCTCAAGTCGCAGACCGAGAGGTTTCGGGTCACTATCCGCGAGCGGGTCCAGGCTCTCGAAGACGAACTGAACGAGCTGAAGGAAACGAAGAAACGCACGGAGGCTGCTTCCGAGCGAGAGCGTATGGCGCAGCGGATCGCTCAGCTCGAAGCGGACTTGCAGGCGGAGACTCAGGCGGTTCTGGACGAATTGTTGCCGGAAGCTTATGGGACGGTGCGCGAGGCATGCCGACGGCTGATGGGGGATGACATAGAGGTACGCGGGCACGAGACGCAATGGGACATGATCCCATATGACGTACAGCTCATCGGCGGCGTCGTGCTGCACCAGGGCAAGATCGCGGAGATGGCGACCGGTGAAGGCAAGACTCTGGTCGCGACTCTGCCGCTCTACCTGAATGCCCTGCCCGGCAGGGGCGCGCACCTCGTTACGGTGAACGACTACCTGGCCAGGCGTGACTCGGAGTGGATGGGAACGGTATTCGAGTACCTAGGCCTGACCGTCGGGTGTATCGATTTGACGGACCCGGGAAGCCCGGAACGACGCGCCGCCTACGAATGCGACATCACGTACGGTACGAACAACGAGTTCGGGTTCGATTATCTGCGCGACAACATGGTCCATCGGCTCGAGGACCGAGTTCAACGGGTTCATAACTACGCGATCATCGACGAGGTCGACTCCGTGCTTATCGACGAGGCGCGGACACCCCTCATCATCAGCGGCCCCGTCGGTCGAGAGGACAATAAGCGGTACGGCGAATTCAACTCCCAGGTGGCCGGCCTTGCCCGCAGACAGGCTCGCCTTGTCAACGGGCTGCTCGCCGAGGCCGAGGACCTGCTGAAGCAGGGACGCGGCGAGGAGGGGGAGTCCGAACTGGATTATCAGATCGGCGAAAAGACCCTGCTGGCGCACCGGGGTCAGCCGAAGAACAGGAAGCTGGCCAAGCTGCTGCAGGAAGCTGGCGTTCGCAAGCTCATGCAACGGGTCGAAGCCGACTACATGAGAGAGAAGCGCCTTCACGAGCTCGACGAAGTGCTACTCTACTCGATGGACGAGAAGGGCCATCAGGTCCACCTGACCGATCAGGGACTGGACGTCCTTTCGCCGAAGGACCACGAGGCTTTCGTCGTCCCGGATCTATCGGAGCTGTTCCACGAGATCGAGAAGGACGAATCGCTGTCGACCGACGAGAAGCAGCAGAAGGTTGCGCAGTGCGAGCGAGGCTACGCGGAGAAGTCGGAGAAGATCCACATCATCCATCAGCTACTGAAGGCCTATACGCTGTTCGAGCGTGACACGGACTACGTCGTCGAAGGCGGTAACGTGATAATCGTCGACGAGTTTACCGGTCGTAAGATGGCGGGGCGGCGTTGGAGCGACGGCCTGCACCAGGCGGTGGAGGCGAAAGAGAGCGTGACGGTGCGCGGCGAAACTCAGACGCTCGCGACCATCACCATCCAGAACTACTTCCGCATGTACAGCAAGCTCGCCGGCATGACGGGGACCGCCGAGACCGAAGAGGCGGAATTCCACGAGATTTACGGGCTCGACGTCGTAGTCATTCCAACGAACCGTCCGGTTCGCCGTATCGACCACGACGACGTGATCTTCAGGACCAAACGTGAGAAATACTCAGCCCTGCTCGACGAGATCGAGAGACTGCATCAGAACGGTCTGCCGATACTGGTCGGGACCACCAGCGTGGAAACGTCGGAGACCGTTTCACGCATGCTTCGCCGGCGCGGGATCAAGCATCAGGTGCTCAACGCGAAATATCACGAGCGCGAAGCGGAAATCATTGCCGAGGCGGGCCGGACCGGCGCCGTGACCATCGCCACAAATATGGCGGGACGCGGTACCGACATCAAACTTCAGAGCGGCGTGGTCAAGTGCCGGGTGTGTGCAATTGAAGCGCAGCAGCCGGCTTTCGGACAAGTCCACGAAGAGTCCGACCTCGAGCAGACCTATACCAGAGAGTTCGGCTGCTACGAAGATCCTCCTTGTGGTCTGGCCATTCTCGGCACCGAGCGGCACGACTCCAGGCGAATCGACCGCCAGTTGAGAGGACGTTCCGGCCGGCAGGGCGATCCCGGTGGCTCTCGCTTCTTCCTGTCGCTCGAGGACGATCTTATGCGGCTGTTCATGGCGGAACGACTCGCCAAGATCATGGAGAAGCTGGGGGCCGAGGATGAGGTGATCACGCATCCGCTGGTGACAAAGGCGGTCGAGCGAGCGCAGACGCGTGTCGAGATGATGAACTTCGAGGCGCGCAAACAGCTGCTCGAGTACGACGACGTGATGAACCAGCAGCGGGAGGTGATCTATGATCTGCGCCTGTTCGCTCTGGAGGGCGGTGAGGACCTGAAAGGCGAGGTCTGGGACATGATCCGTCATGCGGTGTTGAGCCGCGTGGACGAATACGTTCCCGAGACCGCAAACGAGGAGAACTGGGATCTAGCTGAACTGAAGAGCCGACTGCTGATCGACTTCTTCCTACACTGTCCGGAGTTGCCCGACGAGAATTCGCTCGATGAAGCGATGGAGTGGGGCGACCGTGAAAAGGTCGCCGAATACTCCGTAGAGAAAGCGGAAGCTGCCTTCAGGAAGAAGGGCGAGGAGTTTGGAGAACAGGCCGAGCGGATTCTGTCATACATCTTCCTCTACACCGTGGATGAGAAGTGGAAGGATCACCTCTATGATCTCGACCAGCTGAGAGCTGGGATCCGTTTCCGGGCATGGGGTCAAAAGGATCCGCTGATCGAGTACAAGAAAGAGGCCTACGAGATGTTCGTGGATCTCATGGCCGATATGCGGACGACTCTGGCCGACAGGCTCTTCAAGACGCAGATGATGCCACCGCAACCGCTCCGTGCCCCGCGAATCACCCGCATCAGCGGGCCCACGCTCGATACCACCGACGAGGGCTACGCGCCGGGCGCCGTGGCTGCCGTCGCTCGTCAGGCCTTCGCACCTACTGGTGTGGCGTCGTCGGCTCAGACGGATTCCGCTGCGGGACCGGCTATTGGTACTACTGGGCCCGCTTCGACCGGGGTTCTGACGGGCCCGGTCGTACCCGAACAGCGCCCCGGACAGGCGCCCCCCCAACCCGGCCTGCCCCCTCCCGCCGGGCCGGTTCCAAGCGGCGAACGCGTTGGCCGGAACGATCCCTGTCCCTGTGGGTCGGGGAAGAAGTACAAGAAATGCCACGGTCGACCGGGAGCGCCTCCGGCCTGAGGCCTGCTCGAGCGGTCGCTCGCTTGCTAGCCTTCGCAAAGTCCGCTGACGCGGCGTTGGTGACGATTCGTTGACGGCTCACGCCATAGTATTGGCCATACGCTCTCAACGGAGTCAACGCCATGATCAGCGAGGAGAGACGAGCTCTCACGATCAAAGACTGGCCATCGACTGAGCGGCCTCGGGAACGCTTTCTCGCCCTGGGTCCAACGGCCTTGAGGACGCCTGAGTTGCTGGCAATCCTTGCTGCCAGCGGCGCCGGTGGTCGAAGCGCGTTGGAGATCGCCGAGACCTTGTATGATCGATTCGAGAGATCGCTGCGTCGGCTGGGCAGTGCGCCTGGATCCCAACTCATGACCGTGCCCGGCATCGGCGAAGCCAGGGCGGTCGCCATCCAGGCGGCGCTCGAATTGGGTCGCCGCGCGGCCGAGGAGGTCCGCAACAACGACGAGCGGGTGACAACCCCTCGCGATGTCTACCGGCGATTCGAGCTCAGGCTAAGGGACCTGAGACAGGAAGAGTTCCACGTTCTGCTCCTCAACACTCAAAACGCGGTGATCCGCGAACTGATGATCACCCGGGGAATACTGGACGCGTCCGTGGTGCATCCTCGCGAGGTGTTCGCGCCTGCTCTGGCCGAGGCCGCGGCCGCTGTGATCCTGGTCCACAACCATCCCAGCGGAGACCCAACTCCTTCTCCTGCGGATCGGGAAGTGACGCGACAGCTGGTTGATGCCGGTCGTGTTCTCGGAATTCCGGTCCGCGACCACGTGGTGGTGGGAAACGGGCGCTTCACCAGCTTCCTCGACCTGGGGCTGATAAACTCCGCCGCCGCGTAGATTTGCCGATTCGCCCGCCTTTTCGGCAACGCGCCCGAGTCCGGCCATCGACGCCGTAACTTGCCATGTGGCTTGAATCTAGCGAAACTATAAGGCGAGCCTCAGTGTAGGATCCGCACCCCGCTCGCGTGTAGGAGTAGGACTGTGACGGCGTGCCCACCGGCCAGGGCAACCCGCGCCATCGTTCACAAGGATATCTATGGCAGGCGATCGCACCACGAAGACCATCGAACCCGCGACCTACCCGGTTGCGTCGTCCGACGAGGAAAAGAAGCCCGAACTGCCGGCGGACTTTCTCGAGGCCATCGAGGAGACTCGCGCAAGACTGGACTTGGAGTTGCTGGCCCGAGCTTTCGAATACAGCCAGCAGGCGCACCACGGGCAGACGCGCAAGTCGGGTGAGGAATACATCACTCATTGCGTAGAGGTGGGCAAGATCCTCGCCGATCTCTATCTGGATACGGCTTCGATCTGCGCGGCGTTTCTACACGACGTCGTGGAAGACACCTCGATCGGCGTCGACGAGATCGGCGAAGCATTCGGTGAAGAGATTGCCACGATCGTCGACGGACTCACCAAGATAGGCCGGGTCCGGTTCAGTTCGAGTACGGAACAACAGGCGGAAAACTACCGCAAACTGCTGCTGTCGATGGCGCAGGACGCCCGCGTGATCATCGTCAAGCTGGCCGATCGCCTGCACAACATGCGTACGCTGGAAGCCTTGCCGCCGGGTAAGCGGCGTCGCATCGCCCTGGAGACGAGAGACATTTACGCGCCGCTCGCGCACAGGCTCGGGATGGCGAAGCTCAGGTGGGAACTCGAGGACGTGGCCTTCAAGTACCTCGAGGCGGATGCCTACAAGCAGCTTGCCAAGAAGGTGCGCGAGCGGAGAAAACAGCGCGAGGCTTGGATCCGAGAGCTGGCGACTCCGTTACGCAAAGAGCTGGAGAAGGCCGGGATCCCTTGCGACGTGACTGGCCGACCAAAACACCTTTGGTCGATCCACAACAAGATGCTGAGGCGAGACAAGCCGTACGAAGAGATATACGACTTGATGGCGATCCGTGTGACGACCCAGAGCATCAAAGACTGCTACCACGCTTTGGGCGTCATCCATAACAAATGGACGCCTCTGACGGAGCGCTTCCACGACTATATCGCCATGCCGAAGTCGAACATGTACCAGTCGCTGCATACCACGATTTTCGGCCCGGGCGGTCGGCTCTACGAGATTCAGATCCGAACGCACGATATGCACCGCACCGCGGAGTACGGCATCGCCGCGCACTGGCGATACAAAGAAGGCTACAAGGGAGCACCCGACGAGGTTGATGAGAAACTCGCTTGGTTCCGACAGGTTCTGGAGTGGCAACAGGACACGAGGGAGCCGGATGAGTTCATGGAGTTTCTCCGCATTGACCTGTACCAGGACGAGATCTTTATCTTCACTCCGGCGGGTGACGTAAAGCAGTTGCCGCGCGGCGCCACGCCGATCGATTTCGCCTTCGCGGTCCATACAGAAGTCGGCTACCACTGCTCTAGCGCCCGCGTCAACGGCCGTATTGCGCCGCTGACACGGGAGCTCATGAGCGGTGATACCGTCGAGATCATCACGAATTCGAAACAGACGCCGTCTCCCGACTGGCTCATGTTCGTGGGAACGGCCCGCGCTCGGCAGAAGATTCGGGGATGGATCCGGCAGGAAGAACAGAAGACCGCGGTCCAAATCGGCAAAGAGTACTTCGAGCGAGAGCTCCGCAAGCGACGAAAGAAACTCTCGGAGGCGGAACTCGAAGAAGCCGGGGCCAAAGCGGGCTATCACACGCTCGAGAGCCTCTACACCGCTCTGAGCCGCGGCGACGTCGGGCTTTCTCAGCTTCTCAAGCAGCTATGGCCGGACCAGCAATTGCCGGCTGAACCGGACCGGCCGTCGGCACTGACCCGGTTCGTCGAGCAAATTCGCGGCGGGCCGCGGGGCGTGAAGATCCAGGGGATCGACAACATGATGGTCCGTTACTCGCAGTGCTGTCAGCCTGTTCCC
Organism: Gemmatimonadota bacterium; assembly: GCA_039588015.1. GTDB lineage: Bacteria > Gemmatimonadota > Gemmatimonadetes > Palauibacterales > KS3-K002 > JASFMO01. Next base: position 8,573 of record JBDHAS010000070.1, read on the forward strand.
GGCGACGAGGTTGTTGGGTACATAACGCGGGGGCGCGGAGTATCCATCCATCGCCACGATTGTCCGAACATCCTGAAGTTCAGCGAGCATCCCGAACGCCGAATCGAGATCGATTGGCAGAGCGACAGTGCTCAACTGCTCTTTGTCAGGATATCGGTGGAGGGCACCGACAGGCGCGGCTTGCTGTCGGATATCGCACGAGCGATCACCAATACCGGGACGAACATCCAGAGCGCCGAAACAGCCGCCGTCGAGGGCGGCATGCAGGGGGAGTTCGTGATAGAGGTCGAAGACTTGGCTCAACTCGTGAAGGTCCTCAAAGCGGTTCAAAGAGTGAAGGGCGTCATCAATGTCGAGCGCCACGAGCGGCTGGTGGAGTCGGACCTTTTGCCGGAATCCGAGTAATGCCTGACTATTGGCTGTTGAAGACCGAGCCTAACGACTACTCGTATGCCGACCTGGAGCGGGATGGGCGTGCGGTCTGGGATGGCGTCAAGAATCCGGTGGCTCTGAAGCACATTCGCGCGGTTCAACCGGGCGACAAGGCCTTCGTCTATCATACCGGTTCAGAAAAGGCGATAATCGGGATCGCTACCGTGGAGACGGCTGCGTATCCGGATCCGGAAGCCGATGACGAGCGCCTCGCGGTATTCGATGTCAGCCCCGAGAAAAGCCTGCCTCGGCCGGTGACGTTGGCAGAAATCAAAGCGTGCGGCGAGTTCGCGGATTGGGCGCTGGTACGCGTGCCACGCCTGTCAGTCATGCCTGTATCGAGACGGGATTGGTCTAACGTCCTGAGCATGTCGCGTGCGCCCGAATCCGTCTAGCAATGTCACGCTGACCCCCGCCATTGAGAACCACAACAACGGCAGATAGCTTCTAGGTGGGCTGCGCCCTGAAGCACGCTTCACTCCGCCTGACTGGACGGTCTCCCGTCGTCGGGCTTGAGGACACCTAGCGGGCAGACCCACGAAGCGCCGACTCGGATAGGCGCTCGAATGTAACGAGCCAACGGAGCATATGAACCGCCTCTTCGGCCGTGCTACCGAACTAACCCAACTCAACCGGGTCTTTCAGGAAGTCCGCGAGGGCAAGACTGGCCGTGGACGCCTTGTAACTCTTGCGGGTGCCACCGGAATAGGCAAAAGCACGCTGGCGCGGGCCTGTTTGGAGAACATCGCGACCGCCGATCCCCGCGCGCTGGCACTGAGCGCTCGCTGTGTGGAAGGACTTTCGCCGCACCGGCCCTATGGGCCGTTCACCGACATGCTGGCTCAACTGCGGCTCATGCAGGGGGACTCGGCGCTGCCGGCGATGCTCCAGAAAGAGGCCCCGGGTTGGCAACCAGATGCCGCACAGATGGCCGGCCGCAACGCCCTGTTCGACCAATTCCTCGCTTTGTGTCGCGCGATCTCGCGCCAGCGACCGCTGGTGCTCTTCTTCGACGAGCTACAGTGGAGTGATCGGTCTTCGCTGGACTTGCTAGCTCGGTTGGCGAGCGGGCTGGGCTCGCTTCCGGCATTGTTGCTCATCACGTTCGAGGATACGACCCCGGAATGTGCAGCCTCCATCAAGGGAATACAGCACCGGGCCGGGCCGCACTGCATTGATTTGACCGTTCGAGGGCTGGAACAAGACACGATCATCCAAATTGCGGAGACCATCCTCGACGGGCAGTTGGCCGGCGATTTGGGCGGGTGGCTAAGCGTCGCCGCTCAAGGAAATCCCCTCCGTGCGGAGCAGTTCGTATACCTGATGACGGAGAGCGGACTGATCCGCAAGCGCCTGTTTCGGTTCTCGGCCCGGGCGCGACAGCTACCTGTCCAGTCAAGCGACACCTATGACATCATCGCTAGTCGGCTCGACGGCCTCGAGCCCAATCTACGCTGGACGCTGGAGGCGGCCGCATTCGGCAGCTCGATCGTAGACACGGCCGTCGTGGCTGCGCAGGTCGGGACCAAGCCGGACGCGGTGCGGGCTCAACTGTACGTAACCGCCGAGGAGTATGGCCTCGTCTCCGGGCTGGGGGACCAGCGTTGGCCGACGGGTCAGTGGTCGGTCCGTTTCCGCTTCTGCCATCCGATGATTCGGAAAGCGCTTGCCGACCGAGTTCCGGAGAAGCGCCGAGAACACCTGCTGAGCCGAGCCGCGGAAATGTTGGGAAGCCTCGCCGGCGACGAGCCGAACGAGTTCATCGGCGAAATCGCCGGCCTGTACGTCAGCGCCGGTGTAGAGGAGAAAGCTCACGAATGGTCGCTTCGCGCGGCAGACTTCGCGGAACGCCTGTACGCCACCTACGAGGTTGACGAGTTCTTGCTCGTCGCCGCACGTACGACCGAGGACGAGCGCGAACGGCTACGTATCGAGAACCGCTTGGCCAAGATCTACGCGGCCACGGGAAGGGAGCCCGAGGCCGAAGCGCTAGAAGAGTCTGTGTTCGAACGGTCTCGCGAGCTAGGTGATACGGCCACGGAGGTGCGGTCGGGGACGATGCTGGGTTGGCTTCGGCTCGAGCGGGGGACGCCACCCCTGAAGCTGTGGGAAATGACCGGCCAGCTAGTGGACACCGCTCGAGACCAAGGGATGACGGAAGAACTGGTGGCGGCACTCGACCTTTCCAGCGTGGTCGCAGAGCGGGTCGGCCGGGCCGAAGAGGCCCTGATGATGGCGGAAGAGTCGCTGCACATCGCCGAGGGCAGCGGAGGGCCCGACCTGATGGCGCAGGCGGCGTACCGCTTGGCGCGGGTGCACATGTCGTGGGGTAGCCCGGATGAAGGTCGCGCATTGGCGGAGCGAGCGCTGGACGTATTCACGCAGATGGACGAGCTAGTCGGCGTCGCTGTGTGCCATGATCTCTTGGGCCTGGCCTACTTCCGGGCCGGCGAGTGGGACGGGGCGTTGCACCACTGGGAGTCGGCGCTCGAGAGTATGGAAGTGGCGGGTGTGCCGGATCAGCAGGTCGCGATGCAGGTGAACATCGCGGACTTGCTCACCCTCCGCGGAGACTTCGAGCGAGGGCTTGAACTCTTCAAGTCTGGGCTGCGGACGGCTGAGGAACTTGACGACCAGCGCTTGGCGCGCCGTTGTCTGACTGGTATCGCGCGCCTGGATTTCGAGCGTGGGGACTATGCCGGTGTTCTGGAGCAGACCGAGGAGATACGCAGGGCGCTGCCCGAGAGTGGGGCGTGGAAGGAGAACTTCCTGACGACGGCGATACGCGCTCTAGCCTATCTGGAGCTCGGCGACGAGCTGAAAGCCTGGCAGGAAGCGGCACGCCTCGAGCAGCTGTACCAGGGCAAGGAAGGGTGGTTCGAGCATCGGGCCGAGGGTGACGCGGTGCGGATCCGCGTGATCGATCTCGACAGCGACGCTTGGCTGGCTGGCACCGTGGCGCAGCAGGGTATCGGTGAGACCGCCGACAAGGACCCGTACGGCGAAGGGTTCCTTCAGTACCACAGGTCTTGCGTTCTAGCCCGAGCGCAGCCGGCTGAAGCCCGACAGGCCGTGGATCGTGCCATCGAGTTGTTCACCACTCTGGACGCAACCCCGATGCTGAACCGGGCAATGCAGCTACGCGAAGCGCTGCCGGCGGACGAAGAGGCGGAGGATGAGTCGAAAGAGGAGTCGATCGACGAACAGAAGATCGACGATTGGTTTGACAGTTTTGAAGGTTGACCGACCTGTTCGAGTTGGGAGCGGCGATCGCCGGGCCACGATTGTTCACCTCCGCTCGGACTCTTGATTGCATGGCTCGTCCTCCGCGAATAACCCCAACCTCCAGGCCAAGCTTCACGCGGGAGCAACTCGGTTCACGGTCGCGCCGCTCTCCTTTCGATCTGCGCGCTCCGTTCCAGCCGACCGGCGACCAGCCTGGGGCGATCGAGCAGCTACTGGCAGGCTTCGAGCGTGGGGAGCGTTGGCAGACCCTGATGGGCGTGACGGGCTCGGGGAAGACCCTCTCTATTGCAAACGTCATTGCGCAGTGGGGCCGCCCAGCTCTGGTGATGAGCCACAACAAGACGCTCGCCGCTCAGCTCTACGGCGAGCTGAAGCAGTTCTTCCCCACGAACGCGGTGGAGTACTTCATCTCTTACTACGACTACTACCAGCCCGAAGCCTACGTGCCGCAAACCGATACCTATATCGAAAAAGACGCCTCAATCAACGACGACATCGACAAGCTCCGGCTACGCGCCACATCCAGCCTTATGGAACGCGACGATGTCGTGGTCGTCGCTTCGGTATCCGCCATATACGGTCTGGGCGACCCGACCGAGTACCGCGAACTCCTGCTACTCCTCGAGCGGGGCCAGGAGGTCACGCGCGAGGAGATTCTCTCGGCGTTGGTCGACGTGCAATACAGCCGTAATGACCTCGATTTTCGGCGAGGCACGTTCAGAGTGCGCGGCGACGTGGTTGAGGTCTTTCCGGCGTACGAGGAGCAGGCGGTCCGAATAGAACTGTGGGGTGACGAGGTGGATCGCCTCACCAAGATTGACCCGCTGACCGGAGACACGATCGCCGGGCTCGATCGCGCGGCGATCTATCCCGCGACGCACTATGCAATAGGCAAGCCGTCGTTGAGTCGGGCGATCGGGCTGATCGAGAAAGAACTCGACGTCCGGCTGGCGGAACTCCAGCGGGCGGAGCGCCTGCTCGAAGCTCAGCGCCTCGAGCACAGGACCCGTTATGACCTCGAAATGCTTCGCGAGGTCGGCTTCTGCGCCGGAATCGAGAATTACTCGCGTCACCTTTCGGGGCGAGCTGAGGGTGAGCGCCCCACTTGTCTGATCGACTACTTCCCGGATGACTTCCTGGTCATCGTTGACGAGTCGCATGTGAGCGTGCCGCAAATCGGGGGCATGTACGAGGGAGACCGATCGCGAAAGCAGACGCTCGTTGAATACGGTTTCCGCCTGCCCAGCGCGCTCGACAATCGCCCGCTGATGTTCGACGAGTGGGAGAGTCTTGTGCCCGAGGCAATCTTCGTTTCCGCGACGCCGGGCGATTTCGAGCTCGAGCGCTCGGGCGGAGTCGTCGTCGAGCAAATCATTCGACCGACCGGACTGCTGGATCCCGAAATCGACGTGCGCCCCGTGCGGGGTCAGGTGGACGACCTGATCGCCGAGGTTCGAGAGCGGGCCGCCAACGGCGAGCGGGTCCTGGTGACGACGCTCACGAAGCGCATGGCCGAGGATCTTACGGAGTACCTGCTCGGTGTCGGAATCAGGGTCCGTTACATGCACTCCGACATCAATGCGATCGAGCGGGTCGAGATCCTGCGCGGCCTGCGCCTGGGCCTCTTCGACGTGTTGGTAGGCATCAACCTGCTGCGTGAAGGCCTGGACCTCCCGGAGGTGTCTTTGGTCGCGATCCTCGACGCCGACAAAGAGGGATTTCTTCGGTCCGACAAGAGCTTGATTCAGACGATTGGCCGGGCCGCTCGCAACGAACGTGGCAAGGCGGTGATGTACGCCGACACAATCACCCGCTCGATGCGAAGGTGCATAGAAGAGACGAATCGGCGGCGCGAGATTCAGAGGGCCTACAATGAAGAACACGGCATCACGCCACGGTCGATTCGCAAGTCGGTTGACGAGGTGCGGCGGACTACGGCGGTAGCCGATACGCGCATCGAGCCGGGAGACCGTGCCGTCGATGCGCTGGCTAACCTTTCGGATCTCGAGCCCGGCCAGATGGTCGAGCGGCTGACGGAAAAAATGGAACATGCCGCAGAGGAGCTGGACTTCGAGCTGGCGAGCGAGCTGCGCGATCACATCTTTCAGATCAGGGCCGACATGGAAACGCGCAAGCGTGACAGCGGCGAAAAACGCGGGGCGGGCCGCCGCCGCTAACGGCGCCGACCTGTCCACAGATTAGAGCGATGCGATCGAAATTGGGGCCTCGTAGCTTCTCGGAGAGCGAATTGGCGGCTTGGGGCGAGCGAATAGGCCGGCTTGCCGAGCCTCCGCTCTGGGTTGCCTTGCTGGGCCCACTGGGCGCCGGCAAGAGCGTGCTGGCCCGCGCGATATGCCGGGGGGTGGGGATCGCGGGACATATACCGTCACCCAGCTTCACGTTGGTGCAGCGGTATAGCAGCTCGCGGGGATTTCAGGTCTATCATGTCGATCTCTTTCGCCTCATGCCCGGAGACCGTATCGATCCTCTCGGATGGGAGGAGCTTCTGGGCTCAACAGGCCTGGTCCTGCTGGAGTGGGCGGATCGCGCCGGCGATCTGCAGCCGGAGGATCGCTGGTCTGTCCGGATTGACTACGGCGCGAACCCCGACGAGCGCGTTGTCAGGGCCGCTCGACTGGGCGAAGCGCAGGCCTTGGTGGACTGGTGAGCCAAGCGGCGAGTAGGGGGAAGACGGCGGAGAATAGCCGGCATCCGGAGGTCTGGCTGGCCGTGGAAACGTCCACGCCGGTCGGGTCCGTGGCGGTGTGGAAGGACGGGTTCGCCATCGAGCAGAACTTCCGCATTCAGGGATCACATTCCGAATTGCTGCTCCCTGCTATCGAGCGCGCGCTCACCACTACCGACGTCCAACCCGATCAGCTGGGCGATTTCGTGGTCGGCAGCGGACCGGGCTCGTTCACGGGCGTTCGCATTGCTGCGTCGATCGGCAAGGGTTGGGCGATGGCGAGGGGTACGCCGCTCTATGCCTACTCCAGTCTGTTGGCCGTGGCGGCGGGTTGCGGTGCCGTAGGCGCCGTGTGCGCGCTGTTCGACGCTCGGAGGGATCAGGTGTACGCGGCGTGCTACGAGGTGGCGGGAGGCAGGGTAAGCGAACGACTAGCGCCGGGCGCGTGGCGGATTCTAGACCTGCTCGAGGAACTCGCGGCCAGGGATCTGAACCCGGCCTTTGTCGGCGAAGGGGCGACGGCATATCGAGAGGCGATCGAGGGCGAGTGGAAAGGTGCGATCGTGCTGCCCGAGCACCAGGGCATCCCCAGAGCGGCGAGTCTGCTCTGGCTTCGCAGGGTCGCTCCCGAGCTCGGACGGGTGACCCGGCCCCACGGCTGGGAGCCGCTGTACGTGCGTGATTGGAGGGTGCGCCAGGAGGGAGAGCGAGGGTGAGTACCGCCGAGCGGCTACCGGCGCCCGAAATCCGGCCCATGCGCCCCGATGATATCGACGTCGTCATGGAGATCGAGCAAGCCTCGTTCTCGACGCCCTGGAGCCGAGGCAGCTTCCAGAATCTCCTCGGCCGTAGCGATGCCGACCTCTGGGTCGCCGTCTCGGACGAATTTGTCGTGGGCTACGCCGTGATCTGGTACGTGGCGACCGAAGGCGAGCTCGGAAACATTGCCGTGGCCCCGGCCTGGCGCCGCTGCGGGGTAGGCCGCTGGCTGCTCGATTGGGCGTTGGAAAGGGCCTATGAGCGCGGGGCCGTACGGATATTCTTGGAGGTGCGCGCCAGCAATCGGCTCGCTCAAGAGCTCTACGAGAGTCGCGGCTTCAGGCAGGTCGGCCTGAGGCGGCGCTACTACCGCGCACCGACCGAGGATGCGCGCGTCATGTGTCTGGATCTGACGCCGCCGGTATAGATTCTGCTAGAAGAAGGGGCCAGCAAGCCTTGCGTTGACAATAAGTTGACGGTCAGGTATAATGCTTGCTGGCGTCGATTCGAGCAGCACAGGCGCCAACGGCTTCAATGGAGGAAGCATGTCACGCAGCGTAAACAAAGCGATTATCGTCGGAAATCTGGGGAATGATCCGGAGGTCCGCACCACGCCGAACGGTGCCCGGGTGGCGACGTTGTCGGTGGCCACCAACCGCCGCTGGGCGAGCCGATCGGGAGAGATGCAGGAGGAAACCCAGTGGCACCGGATCATCGCTTGGAGCAAGCTGGCGGAGATCGTGGAGCAGTACCTGAAGAAGGGTGATCGTGTCTACGTGGAGGGGCGGA
>JBDHAS010000071.1:0-16398 GCA_039588015.1 Gemmatimonadota bacterium
TTCCCATGGTCCACGTGGCCGATCGTCCCCACGTTCACATGCGGCTTCGTTCGCTCAAACTTTGCCTTCGCCATTCTCTCCTCGCTCCTTCTGACCGTCGCTACGACCCTACGGCAACTTTGGCCTGGCCGCGATTCAGGATCTCGTCGGCCCTCTGCTTCGGTACCTCATCGTAATGAGAGAACTGCATCGTGTAGACCGCGCGTCCCTGGCTCATGGAGCGCAGCGCGGTCGAGTAGCCGAACATCTCCTCCAGCGGAACGCTCGCGCCTACGACGCGGGCCTCGCCACGCTGCATGATGCCGCCTACTTTGCCGCGCCGGCCGGACAGGTCACCCACGACATTGCCCAAGTATTCTTCCGGGGTGACTATCTCGACATCCATGACCGGCTCGAGCAGCACGGGGTTGGCCCTCCGGACAGCCTCGCGCAACGCCATGGAGCCGGCGATCTTGAACGCCATTTCCGAGGAGTCGACTTCATGGTGAGACCCGTCGATCAGGCTCACCTTGAGATCGACCATCGGGTAGCCCGCCAGCACGCCGGCGTCCATCGCTTCGCGGACACCGTGTTCCACGGAGCCGATGTACTCCCTCGGGATGACGCCACCCACGACCTTGTCTTCGAATATCAAGCCGCTGCCCGGCTCGGCGGGATCGAGATCGACCACGACGTGACCGTACTGCCCGCGACCGCCGGTCTGGCGGATATACTTGCCTTCTACATCGTGAGCCTCGGACCTGATGGTCTCTCGGTAGGAGACCTGCGGCCGGCCCACGTTGGCGTCTACTTTGAACTCGCGGCGCAGGCGATCGACGATGATCTCCAGGTGAAGTTCGCCCATTCCAGAGATGATCGTCTGCCCCGTCTCCGGGTCTGTGTGCACCTTAAAGGTGGGATCTTCTTCGGCCAGCTTGGCTAAGGCCCTCGCCAGCTTGTCCTCATCCACCTTCGTCTTCGGCTCAATCGCCACCGAGATAACCGGCTCCAAGAACTTCATCGCCTCGAGGATGATCGGATGCTCTTCATCGCAGAGCGTCTCGCCGGTCTTGGTTTGCTTCAACCCTATGGCCCCGCAAATGTCTCCGGCGTAGACCTCATCTCGCTCCTCGCGACGATTCGCGTGCATCTGCAGCAATCGTCCGATGCGCTCTTTTCTGCCGACCGACGCGTTGTAGACATAGGAACCCGCCTTCAACGAACCACTGTACACCCGCACATAGGTCAGCCGGCCAACGAACGGATCCGTCGCGATCTTGAAGGCAAGAGCGCTGAACGGCGCATCATCGCTAGTCTCCCGTGTCACGATCTGCTCGTCGTGGTGCGGGAGGTGACCCTGTACCGAGGGGACATCCAGCGGGGTGGGGAGATAATCGACCACGGCGTCGAGCAGTTGCTGGACGCCTTTGTTGCGGAAGGCGGCCCCGCAGAGAACCGGGGTTATGTAGTTGTGGACGGTCGCGTGACGAATCGCTTCGCTCACTTCGGCGTCGGTCAACAGAGCCTCGTCTTCGAGATACTTCTCGACAAGCTCCTCGTGATGCTCTACCGCCGACTCGATGAGGTTGTGACGCAACTCGGCCACCTTGTCCTGCAGACTCTCGGGGATCGGCCCCTCCGTCCAGCGAGCGCCCAACGAGGCTTCGTCGTAGACGAGCGAGACCTGCTTAACGATGTCGATGACGCCTGTGAAGAGCTCCCCTTCTCCCAACGGATACTGGAGCGGGTGCGCGTTCGCGCCGAGCCGCTCGCGCATCATTGCGACGACGTGGTCGAAGTCCGCGCCGACTCGATCCATCTTGTTCACGAAGGCGATGCGAGGAACGCCGTAGCGGTCGGCCTGACGCCAGACCGTCTCCGACTGCGGCTCGACGCCGCCGACGGCGCAGAAGAGCGCTATGCTGCCGTCCAGCACGCGGAGGCTTCGCTCGACCTCCGCCGTGAAGTCCACGTGTCCCGGCGTGTCGATGATGTTGATGCGATGCTCCACGCCATCCCGCTTCCAGAAGCAAGTGGTCGCGGCCGACGTGATGGTGATGCCCCGTTCTTTCTCCTGCTCCATCCAGTCCATTACGGCATTGCCGTGATGGACTTCGCCCATCCGATGCACCCTGCCCGTGTAGTACAGCACGCGCTCGGTGGTCGTCGTCTTACCGGCATCGATGTGCGCCATGATGCCGATATTGCGGAGATTCTCTAGAGGGACCTGCCTGGACATATCGTTACTAGACTTCTCTCAGTCTCCTCGCCTGGGTCGTCTCGTTTACCAGCGATAATGAGCGAAGGCCTTGTTGGCCTCGGCCATGCGGTGTGTCTCCTGCCTTTTCCTCACCGCAGAGCCCTCGCCCTTGGCCGCGGCCATCAGTTCTGCCGCCAGCCGCTCTGCCATCGTCTTTTCGCCGCGATCACGTGAGGCCCCGATCAGCCAGCGCCGAGCCAGCGCTTCGCGGCGGCGCGGCCGGACTTCGACCGGGACCTGGTAGGTCGCTCCACCCACGCGGCGGCTCTTCACCTCGAGAACCGGCTTGGTATTGCTAAACGCCTGCCGGTACACGTTCATCCCGGGCTGACCCAGGCGCTCTTCAACGATCTGCATAGCATCGTAGAAGATCCGCTCAGCGACCGACTTCTTGCCGTCGAACATCAGCGCGTTGATGAACTTGCCCACCGACTCGCTCGCGTATAGGGAGTCGGGGATCACTTTTCTAGGAACCGCTCTCTGTCTTCTTGCCATAGTTCAAGATGCTACTTCTAGCTGGCCTGTACGGGCGACACGAACGTACTTACTATGCACGGGGCCGTTTTGCCCCGTACTTGCTTCGACTTCGCTTGCGATCCGCAACGCCTGCGGCGTCCAGTTTGCCGCGAATTACGTGGTACCGAACGCCCGGTAGATCCTTCACACGCCCGCCCCGGATCAGCACGATCGAGTGCTCCTGCAGGTTGTGACCCTCACCGGGTATGTAGGCGGTGACCTCGTACCCATTGGTCAGCCGGACACGCGCCACTTTGCGTAACGCCGAGTTCGGCTTCTTCGGCGTCGTCGTGTAGACACGCGTGCACACTCCGCGCTTCTGAGGGTTCTTTTCCAGCGCGGGCGCTTTGTCCTTCGCGGCAACCTTCTTTCGGCCCGTGCGGACCAATTGGCTGATTGTCGGCATACCTGTCTCTTGCGGTCTCCGTTCGCTTAGCACGCACCGATCCGACAAAAAGGCCGGAGACGATAAAACCGCCCCCGACGCTAGGAAAACACTGCAAACCGGTCCGTGGGCAGACCGAAAAAACTAGGCCTGCCTGGCCTGTGCGTCAAGCCCGTTTCACCGCACCACCGCTGCATCATCGCGGCTTTGTTTGGGGCGCAACAAACCTATCCCAGCACCCACGGATGTCAACGCCCCCCAAGGCATCGTCACCCGGGCGACCCGGCTGGCCTACAAATGTCCGGACTGTGAGCTCGGACACGATTTCCGGGAACCGATCCAACGCCGCGTCCCGAAGCAAGCCGGCGGGCGACCCCAGAGGCCAGAAAAGAGGCCCCGTAGCGGCCTCGACCCGACCTCCAGGTCGCGGCCGGCCCAGGGTCGGAGCCCAGGCTCCTCTCAACCCTGTTCGAGGGGGGCGCACACAGAGCTCTGGGTAGCCAGGAATGAAATCAGCACCGCAGTCCCCTGGCTCCTACAGGTCCCGACCGGTGCACGGACAGGCCGGGAGCGGGGTCGTCGAGCGCAGCTGGGGTTAGCGACGCCGCGGTCATGCCCGCAGCCGTGAGCGCGGCGGAGGCCGGAACGAGACGGCCCGCTCTTGGCCGCCCTGGCCCGTGCGACAGGTTGGCTAGTCGGCCGCTCCCGTTGCCGGCGGGTTCGCTCCCTTTACCAGATCGGCCAGGCTGACCTCCGACGCCTCCTCGGCTTCCACACTGGCGCTGGCCAGCTCGCCGATTTCCTTCTCGATAGGCGCGCCCTCCACCAGGAACTCGGTGTCGTGGTAGCGGTGAATACCCGTTCCCGCGGGCACCAGATGGCCGATGATGATATTCTCCTTGAGGCCCTCGAGATTGTCCATCGCGCCGCGGACGGCAGCATCGGTGAGCACCCTTGTCGTCTCCTGGAATGATGCCGCACTGATGAACGAGCGCGTGGTCAAGCTGGCCTTGGTGATACCAAGCAGAAGCGGCTCGGCGCGTGAAGGCTTCTTGCCCCCCTGACGCATCTTGGCATTCATGTCCAGGAACTCCACCCGATCCACGTGCTCGCCTTCCAGGAACTCGGTGTTGCCGGGATCGACGATTCGCACCTTCTGCAGCATCTGCCTCACGATGACACCGATGTGCTTGTCGCTGATCCGTACACCCTGGAGCCGGTAGACCTCCTGAATCTCGTTTAGCAGGTACTCCTGCACCGCCCGCGGGCCCCTGATACGAAGGATGTCGTGCGGGTTCACCGGTCCCTCTGACAGGCGGTCGCCGGCCCGCACACGGTCGCCCTCGTGGACGCGGAGGTGTTTACCCACCTGGATCTCGTAGATCTTCTCCTCGCCGCTCTCGGACGTCACGACGACCTCGCGCTTGCCGCGCTTGATCGCGCGGAATGAGATCGATCCGTCCACCTCGGCGATCGTCGCCGGGTCTTTTGGCCGCCGCGCCTCGAACAGCTCCGCGACACGCGGCAGACCGCCCGTGATGTCCCGCGTCTTGTAAACCTCGCGGCTGATCTTGGCGAGCGTATCGCCCGGCTCGACCTCGTGGCCATCTCGAACCACGAGTTGGGCTCCGACCGGGACGATGAACTCCCGCATCTTCTTCCCGTCCCGCATGATGTTGATCTGCGGGTGCAGCTTCTTATCGCGGTCCTCGATGATCGTCAGCTGGCGGCGTCCCGTGGACTCGTCCAGCTCCTCACGTACCGTCTCCTCTTCGACGATGTCGTGGAACTCCACCGCGCCGCCGACGTCCGCCACGATAGGCTCCGAATACGGATCCCAACTGAAGAGGAGCTCGCCGGTCCTAGCCTTTTGTTCGTCCTCGACATGCAGCGTCGCGCCGTACGGCACCGTCAGCCGCGACCGTACCTGGCTGTCCCCAGTGAGCATCTGGATCTCACCTTCACGGCTGGTGACGATACGCTGATCGTCCTTGCCGGAGACGAACGTCACGCGGTCGAACTTGATCGTTCCGTCTACCTTCGATTTACGCTGCGTCTGCGCCGCTATGCGCGCCGCCGTACCGCCGATGTGGAACGTCCGTAGCGTCAGCTGCGTCCCCGGCTCGCCGATCGATTGAGCGGCAATGATGCCCACCGCCTCACCGAGATCCACCGTGTCCATCGTGGCGGGGTTCCGGCCGTAGCACTGCCGGCAGATCCCCCGGCGCGACTCGCAAGTCAGCACGGAGCGGATGCGCACCGACTGAATCCCTGCCTCCTCTACCGCCTCGGCGGTCTCTTCGTCGATCAGCTCTCCGGATTTCACCAGCCGTTGCCCGTCGATCGGATCCACTACCTCCTCGAGGGCTACGGTACCGACGATGCGGTCGCGCAAAGGCTCGATGATGTCCTCACCCTCTTTGAGCGCCGACATCTCCAACCCCAAGACGGTCCCGCAATCCTCCTCGGTGATCGTCACGTCCTGAGCCACGTCCACTAGGCGGCGCGTCAGATAGCCTGCGTCGGCGGTCTTGAGCGCCGTGTCCGCCAGCCCCTTGCGCGCTCCGTGCGTCGAGATGAAGTACTCGAGCACGGTGAGCCCTTCGCGGAAGTTCGAGAGAATCGGGCTCTCGATGATCTCGCCGATACCACCGGTCAGCTTCTTCTGCGGCTTCGCCATCAGTCCCCGCATGCCGGCCAGCTGCCTGATCTGGTCGCGCGAGCCACGCGACCCGGAGTCGAACATCATGTAGACCGGGTTGAAGCCGTCCCGCGATTTCTGAAGCGCGCCGATCATGGCTTCCGCCACGTCGTTGTTGGCATGCGTCCAGGCATCGATCACCCGGTTGTACCGCTCACCGTTCGAGATCACGCCCTTCTCATACGCCTTCGTGAAGCGTTCCGTATCGGAGCGCGCCGACTCGATGATATCCGCTTTCTGCGGCGGAATCTCCAGGTCTTCGACCCCGATCGACGTCCCACCCACCGTGGCGAAGGTGAAGCCGAAGTCCTTCAGCCGATCCAGGAATTCAGTCGTCCGTTTCAAGCCTACGCGTCGGAAACACTCGAACACCAAATCGGACGCGGCACCCTTGCCAATCGTCTCATTGACGAAACCGACTTCCTCCGGCAGGATGTGGTTGAAGAGAACCCGCCCCACCGTAGTGGCCTTCCACTCGTCGTCGTGTCGGAAGTAGATGGGCGCATGGTGATCCAGCGCTCCGTCACGCCGTATGAAGCAATCGTTCGCGAGAGCCAGCTCCACCTCATGGACCGACGCGTAGCGGTGAGCACGCTCGACCCTCTCTTCAAAGTCCAGGGGGAGCTTGGTCAGGTAGTGGATTCCCAGCACCATGTCCTGGTTCGGGGTGGCGATGGGCTTTCCGTCCGACGGTTTGAGAATGTTGTTCGAAGCCAGCATCAAGACGCGGCACTCCAGCTGCGCCTCGAAAGAGAGTGGCACATGCACCGCCATCTGGTCGCCGTCGAAGTCCGCGTTGAACGCCGCGCAGACCAACGGGTGGATCCGGATGGCCTTGCCCTCCACAAGAACGGGCTCGAAGGCCTGAATCCCCAGCCGGTGCAGAGTCGGCGCCCGGTTGAGCAGGACCGGATGGTCCTTGATGATGTCCTCCAGGACTTCATAGACGCGCGGATCATCGCCCCTCTCCACGATCTTCTTAGCGCGCTTGACCGTCTCGGCCTCGCCCCGCCGCTCGAGCTCGTGGATGATGAACGGACGGAAGAGCTCGACAGCCATCACCTTCGGCAAACCGCACTGATGCAGCCTGAGCTCGGGCCCCACCACGATGACTGAGCGGCCAGAGTAGTCCACGCGCTTACCGAGAAGGTTCTGGCGGAATCGGCCCTGCTTGCCCTTCAGCATGTCCGAAAGAGCCTTCAACGGCCGCTTGCCGCGCCCGCGAATCGCTTTTCCGCGGCGCCCGTTGTCGAACAGGGCATCCACGGCTTCCTGCAGCATCCGTTTCTCGTTGCGCAGAATGACCTCGGGCGCCTTCATCTCCATCAGCTTTTTCAGCCGATTGTTCCGGTTGATCACACGCCGGTAGAGGTCGTTCAGGTCCGAAGTGGCGAAGCGGCCACCGTCGAGCGGTACCAGTGGGCGCAAGTCCGGTGGCAACACGGGGATGGTGTCCATCACCATCCACTCCGGACGGTTCCGTCGTTCCGGATCGCTGTCGCTATTGCGGAAAGCATCGACGACCTTGAGCCGCTTGAGGTGCTGCTTCTTGCGGTGCTGACTGGTCTCGGTCGCGACCTGCCGCCGCAGGTCCTTGGCCAATTCCTCCACATCGACCTGCCGTAGAAGTAGGCGCACTCCTTCGGCGCCGATTTCCGCCAAGAACTCCGAGTCCTTGTCCTCTCGCGCCTTCGTCTTGAGCTCGAAGTACTCCTCTTCATCGAGCAACTGCTTGCGCTTGACATCCTGCTTGCCGGGCTCGGCTACCACATAGTTTGCGTAATAGATGACCTTCTCGAGGTCACGTAGCGTCATCCCCAGCAAGTAGCCCATCTGGGATGGCAAGGTCTTGAAGAACCAGATGTGAGCTACGGGCACGGCGAGCTCGATGTGACCCATTCGCTCGCGCCGCACCTTGGAGAGCGTCACCTCCACACCGCATTTGTCGCATATGTGCCCGCGATAGCGGATGCGCTTGAACTTGCCGCAGTGACATTCCCAGTCCTTCACAGGTCCAAAGATTCGCTCGCAGAAGAGCCCATCGCGTTCCGGCTTGAACGACCGGTAGTTGATGGTCTCTGGCTTGGTTACCTCGCCGAAGCTCAGAGCACGGATCTGTTCCGGCGAAGCGATCTTCAGCTGGATGAAATCGAACTGTGTAGGACGAGTCTCGCGGTGCCTTGGGAAATCGATCATGTCCGTCTCGATCCTTTAAGCTTGTAAGAGCAGTGCTCTCCTATACTCCCTCGTCACTCTGTCCGAGCTCGACGCTCAGACCCAACGACTGCAGTTCCTTGACGAGCACGTTGAAGCTTTCGGGTATACCCGGGTCCGGCAGGTTTTCGCCCTTCACGATCGCTTCATAGGCCCGCGAACGTCCAGCCACATCATCAGACTTAACGGTGAGTATTTCTTGTAGCGTGTGCGCGGCGCCGTAGGCTTCCAGCGCCCAGACCTCCATCTCACCGAAGCGCTGACCACCGAACTGTGCTTTCCCGGCCAGCGGCTGCTGAGTAACCAGCGAATACGGGCCGATCGAACGCGCGTGGATCTTGTCGTCAACGAGGTGGGCCAGTTTCATCATGTAGATGCTGCCTACCGTCACCTCCATCGTGAAGTACTCACCCGTTCGGCCGTCACGCAGCCGCATCTTGCCAGCAGGCGTGAGGCCGGCGTGCCTGACGAACTCCTCGACGGCTAGGTCGAGTCCATCCTTCGACGTACGTTTGCGCGCGAGGCTGGCTACGGACTCGAAGCCTGCCTTCGCCAAGTCGGTTTCACCTTTGCGCGCTGCGACCTCTTTGCAGGCTTCCACCAAGTAATCGCGCAGCGCGTCCATGTACGCTCCGACCGGCTTCGACCTCGACTCTGCCAACACGTGGTCCACGCCACGACCAAGCCCGAGGCGCGAGCCCGACGGTCTCGTTCCGTTACCGTGCCCGCCTCGGTCCTTGCCACCTCCGATACGAATATCTTCGACGAGCTCCGGAATCATGCTATCGTCGAACTCCGGCGGCGTGACCGAGTTGATGTTGAGACAGCTATGCGCCCACCGCACGCCCGCCAGTTTCATCAGGACGCCGATTTCGTCCTCGCTGGCTCCGTGGAACACCGGGGTCTTGGCCTCGAAGCCGAGAACCTGCCCACACCAGCCGAGGTGCGTCTCGAGAATCTGGCCGACGTTCATTCGGCTCGGCACACCGAGCGGGTTCAAGACGAGGTCTATCGCCGAACCATCGGGTAGGAACGGCATGTCTTCTTCCGGAACGATACGGGCAACGACGCCTTTGTTGCCGTGACGTCCCGCGACTTTGTCGCCAACGGCTATCTTTCGCCGCTCGGCGATGTACACCTTCACGAGCTGGACGACGCCCGGCGACAGCTCATCCGGCTGCAGCACCTTGTCGATCGACTCTTCCGTCTTCTCGCGCACGCGCTCGATGCGCTGGCGCGATTCGTCGATGACCCGCCGCGTCTTCTCGTTCGCCCCCTGGTTCTTCACCTTGAGGGCGGTCAGATCCAGCTTCGCGAAGTCCAATTCATCAACGATCTTCTCGCCGAGTTTCTTGCCCTCCTTGAAGTAGGGCTCGATGGTTCCGCGCTTCAGGAACAGCTGTACCGTCTGTCCTCTGAGCAGTTCGCGCAGCTCTTCGTTGCGGACCTCGGTGATCCGGCCGATCTCGTCCCGCTCCTGCTCGCGCAACAGACCGATCTTTTCGCCGTGTTCCTTCTCGAGCAGCGCGTCGTCTATACGACGCGAGAAGATCTTCACATCAATGACCGTGCCAGCCATGCCCGGTGGCACGCGCAGCGAGCTGTCCTTTACGTCCTTGGCCTTCTCACCGAAGATCGCCGTCAGCAGCTTCTCTTCCGGCGAAAGTTCCGTTTCACCTTTCGGCGTGATCTTTCCTACCAGAATATCGCCGGACGTCACCGAGGCTCCGATCCGCACGATCCCGCGCTCATCCAGGTCCTTGAGCGCCTCCTCCGACACGTTTGGGATCTCGCGCGTGATCTCCTCCATGCCGCGCTTCGTGTCACGCACGTGCAGCTCGAGCTCTTGGATGTGGATCGACGTATACTCGTCTTCCTTCACCAGCCGCTCGCTGATGACGATCGCGTCCTCGAAGTTGTGCCCGTACCAAGGCATGAAGGCGACGACGACGTTGCGGCCCAAGGCGAGCTCGCCGCGATCGCAAGACGCGCCATCGGCGATGATGTCGCCGGTGTCGACACGCTGGCCGACCTGGACCAGCGGACGCTGGTTGATTGCCGTATCCTGATTGGTCCGCCAGAACTTCTTCAGACGATAACGATCAAACTGGCTAAGCTTTGCGAGTGGCTCGTCGCCGCCGGGCTTGACCATTCCGGTGTCGATCATGATCTCGTCCGCCCTGACCTGAGTCACCACGCCACCGCGCTTCGCGACGACGACGGCGCCGGAGTCCCGAGCGACCTTGCCTTCCAGGCCCGTGCCCACCAGCGGCCGCTCCGGGAATAGCAGCGGCACTGCCTGACGCTGCATGTTCGATCCCATGAGAGCGCGATTGGCGTCGTCGTGCTCGAGGAAAGGAATCAGCGCCGGGGATACAGCGACCAACTGGTCCGGCGAGACGTCCATGTAGTCGATGTGCCCGGGCTGCAGCATGGGGTAGTCGTCGGCCTGACGACACAACGCCAGCGGGTTGGCGAACGTGCCGTCGGGGTTGAGCGGCGCGTTGGCCTGCGCCACAGCGTACTCTTCCTCCTCGTTCGCCGTCAGCCAAACGATCTCTCCCGTGACCTTGCCCTTATCGACCTTGCGGTAGGGCGTCTCGATGAACCCGAGGTCGTTGATCCGCGCGAACGTGGAAAGGCTGGTTATCAGGCCGATGTTCGGCCCTTCCGGCGTCTCGATCGGGCACATGCGGCCGTAGTGCGAGTAATGCACGTCCCGCACCTCGAAACCTGCCCGCTCTCGCGTCAAACCTCCCGGCCCCAGAGCCGAGAGCCTGCGCTTATGAGTGAGCTCGGCCAGCGGATTCGTCTGATCCATGAACTGGCTCAGCTGCGAGGACCCGAAGAACGACTGGATTACCGCGCTGACCGTCCGCGCGTTGACCAGGTCGTCTATGTTGATCTGCTCGGGGTCGCTGGCGATCGACATACGCTCCCGGACAAGCCGCGCCATACGCGACAGGCCCACTGAAAACTGGTTGGCGATGAGCTCGCCCACCGAGCGCACGCGTCGATTGCCCAGATGGTCTATGTCGTCTACGTAACCTCGCGCCTCGTGGAGCTCGATCAGGTACCGCACAATCGCGATGAAGTCCGCCACCGTCAGAATCGTGATCTCGCGGGCCGGCGGCTCGACGCCCAGCAGGCGGAACGTCTCCTTTAGCCGCTGGTTGATCTTGTAGCGACCGACGCGCCCCAAGTCGTACCGCTTCGGGTTGAAGAACAGCCGCTCGATCGCAGAGCGAGCGGTGTCCAGGTTAGGCGCCTCGCCCGGTCGGAGCAGCGAGTAGATGGCGTACAGCGCGTCCGCTTCGGAGTGCGTCGGGTCTTTGCCGAGCGTGTTCTTGATCAGAGGCGACTCGCCTCGGGCCCCGCCAGCGAAGACCTGTACGTAGCGGATGCCCTTCTTGCCCAACGCATCGAAAAGCTTGGAATCGAACTCTTGGCCTGCCTCGGCGAGCACTTCACCCGTATCGGGGTCGACGACGTCGGCGGCAAGCCGAGGATCCTGACTCCAATCGCGGCGGTTTGTCAGGTCCTCATAGCGCCCCCGCAACGGAACACGGGCCGGGCTGGAGTAGACCCAGACCGCATCGACCTTGCCGCGCATCAGCTGCTTCATCAGATCCGGCGAGAACTCGTCGGCACGGTGAGCCAGGAACGCATCGGAATCGCGATAGATTGGGACCTCTTCGATCCCAACCTCGATCAGGCGATTGATGAGGTCGTGAGTGATCGGATCGCCTATACCGCCGATCAATCTGCCCGTCTCCGGGTGGAAGTGATCGCCGGCGAGCCGGCCCCGGTCGCCCTCGAGGTCGAACCCGGTCAGCACGACGGTCTCGGGCGCCTCGGTGAACGCCGGGTTCGGTACGGCCCGAGCGAACAGCGTCCCAACCGCCTCGCGGCGAAACGCCTTGTCGGCAGCTACATCCGCCAAGCTCAGTTCTCTGACGCAGTAGAAGAGATCGAGAATGTCCGGATCGTTCCCATGTCCGAAAGCGCGGAGCAGGGCCGTAGCCGGGAATTTCTTCTTCTTGTCGATGTGGACGTGGATCACATCGTGGATATCGATCGAGAACTCTACCCACGAGCCGCGGAACGGGATTATCCTGGACGAATACAGCCGCGTTCCGTTGGGATGGATCGTCTCCTCGAAGACGACACCCGGCGATCTGTGCAGCTGACTGACGATCACTCGCTCCGCGCCGTTGATCACGAAGGTGCCCTGCTCGGTCAGAAGCGGCAGCTCCCCGAGGTAGACCTCCTTCTCGAGAATGTCGCGCGGACGCTTCTCGCCACCCACGTCCTCGTTGATCACGAGGCGGAGGGTCGCCTTGAGCGGAGCGCCGTATGTCATGTCGCGCTCCATGCACTCTTCGACGCTGTACTTAGGCTCGCCGAGCGAGTAGCTGACGAACTCCAGCAAGAAGTTCTGCTTGCTGTCAGCGCTGGGAAAGATCTCGTTGAAGACGCGTTCGAGCCCGAAGTCCTTGGCAGACGCCTCGTCGACGCCGGTCTCCAGCAGGGCATCGAAAGCCTCACGCTGCACATCGAGGAGGTTCGGCATCGACATAGCCGTATCGAGGTGCGCGAACGAGATGACGGGCAGAGCTCCGTGGTCCATCCCGTTGTCAGAATATGAACCAGTCCGAACGGGAGCTATCTGCTTCCTTCCACGGGTCAGGGTCTTGGTCAACGTCAATACCTCCAAGAAAGGTGCACGGTAAGCGCATTCGCCAGGGCCGGACGGCCGCTTCAGCGCTTACTCTTCGCGATTTCGGCGGTTGCGGGTCCGAAAAGAGCACAGAAACCCCCGTCGTCCCGTTGGGTCGCGGGGTTCTGTGAACTCACGGACAACTTTTTCTCACGCCACTCGAGCGGCATAGGCAGAGGAGCCATCGCCTCGTCTTCAGTACCACACCTCCGACGGCACTCGCCGCCGGCACGAAGAGCCCCTACCAAGCCTACTTGAGCTCGACCGTAGCGCCCTGCTCCTCGAGCTTGGCCTTGATCTGCTCAGCCTCCTCCTTCGTAGCGCTCTCCATAACGGTGTTCGGCGCACCGTCCACCAGCTCCTTGGCCTCCTTCAGGCCCAAGCTGGTAACTTCGCGCAGCGCCTTGATGACCTGGATCTTCTTGTCACCGATGCTGGCAAGGACCACGTCGAACTCGAACTTCTCTTCTTCGGCCGCTTCGGCGGCACCCGGCACGGCAGTCGCCACCGCCACGGGTGCGGCCGCACTCACGCCGAACTTCTCTTCCATCGCCTTCTTGAGCTCCGCCGCCTCGAGCACGGTCAGCGAGCCGATCGCATCAAGAATTTCCTCGACCTTGCTCATTCTCTCCCTATCTCTGCTAATGATTCACTCTTGTACTCTCGAAACCCAGAACCCCGCCCTGAATGCTCCTTCAGGAGCCGCCGGCTTCGTTCTTCCGGGCGACTTCCTCGACCATGTATGCCAGGTCGTGCAAGAGCCCGTTCAGAACTCCGACTATGCCCGCCACGGGTGCCGTCAGCGAGCCAGCGATACCAGCCAGCAGGTGTTCGCGTGGCGGCATATCCGCCAGTTGTTTGATCTCCTCCGCCGAGATCACGCGATTCTCGACCACCCCGACCTTCAGGGCTGGGCGATCGTCATACTCCTTAGCGAACTCGCGCAGTGTCTTCGCCGGCACCATCGGATCGTCGCCACCAATGACGAACCCGGTCGGTCCCCGCAGGTACTCGGAGATATCCGGCACGTCCAACTGCTCGAGCGCCCTCGAGGCCAGCCGGTTCTTCACTACGAGGAATCGGCTACCCGCTTCGCGAAACCTCCGCCTGAGCTCTGTGATCTCCTTGACGCTCAGTCCTGTGAAGTCCGCCAGGTAGAGAACCTCCGAACCACTAAGAACGTCGACCAGCTCGTCTGTGAGCTGGATCTTCTCCTTCTTCATGCGCTGCGCCATGACCGCTCTTTCTAATCTCCGTCAACGACCGCCGTCCCGAGTGGCGGCCATCTTACCGCTGGTCAATTCGCCTGATCAGGCGCTCTTGCGAAACTGCGTCGGCTCGATCTTGACTCCAGGCCCCATCGTGCTAGAGACGGTCACGCCGCGCACGTAGCCGCCCTTTGCCGCCGCCGGGCGAGCCCGCAGGACCGCGTCCATGAAGCCCTCGAGATTCTCCATCAGTTTCTCGAGTTCGAACGACGCCTTACCGATGGGAGCGTGGACATTTCCCGTTCGGTCCACCCGGAACTCGATCCGACCCGCCTTGAGCTCACTGACCGCCCGTCCGATATCCATGGTCACCGTCCCGGCCTTAGGCGTGGGCATCAGCCCCCGCGGGCCCAGGATGCGACCGAGTTTCCCCACTTCGCGCATGGTGTCGGGCGCGGCTACAACAGCGTCGAAATCGAGCCAGCCTTGCTGGATCTTCTCGACGAACTCGGTACCCACGAAGTCGGCTCCGGCCTCCTCGGCCTCCCGGGCCTTGTCGCCCTCCGCGATCGCCAACACGCGGATGCTCTTGCCGGTGCCATGCGGGAGGTTCACCGTCCCGCGGACGATCTGGTCGGCATGCCGCGGATCGACGTTCAGCCGCACTACCGCGTCCACGCTCTCGTCGAATTTTGCCGAGGCCGAGTCCTTCACGATCTCCAGCGCCTCGCGCATACCGTAATAGTTGGCCTTCTCGCGCTTGTCAGCTGCTGCGCGATACCTTTTTCCGTGCTTAGGCATCAGTCCGAAACCACGATTCCCATCGACCGGGCCGTGCCTTCAATCATACGCATGGCGGCCTCGACCGAAGCTGCGTTCAAGTCTTCCTTCTTGATCTCTGCGATCTTCTTCACCTGATCACGGCTGACCGTCCCGACTTTCTCGCGGTTCGGTTCGCCCGACGCTTTCGCGAGCCCGGCCTCCTTTTTCAGGAGGACCGCGGCCGGCGGCGTCTTGGTGATAAAGCCGAACGTGCGGTCCGCAAATACAGAGATCTCAACCGGGATGATCATGCCCGCCTGACTTTGCGTCCGCGCGTTGAACTGCTTGCAGAAGTCCATGATGTTCACCCCATGCTGACCCAGAGCCGGGCCAACGGGGGGCGCCGGGGTCGCCTGACCCGCGGGGACCTGCAGCTTGATAAAGCCAATGACTCTCTTCTTGGGCTTAGCCATATTCTCAGTGCTTCGGCCGGCGGTGCGTGCATGCGCGTCGGTCACCGCCACCGTTTATAGTACACGGATACCGCTTTACCGATCAGTATCCCTTCAACTGCATGTAGTCCAACTCGATCGTAGTCGAGCGCCCGAACAGCGACACCTGTACTTTGACCTTCCCCTTCTCATGGTCGATGTGCTCGACGGTGCCCGTGAAGTCGCTGAACGGCCCTTCCGACACTTCCACCGACTGACCTACGTAGAATGGGATCCTCTGGTCCTCCTCGATCCCTTCCACAGGCGCAGCTGTCTCAATGCCGAGGATCTTGTTGACCTCATCCTCACGCAACGCCTGCGGCATCGTGCCGCCGCCGACGAATTTGATGACGCCCTGGATATTGTTGATCTCGTGCACGGTCCTCTCGTTCAGCACCATCTTGACCAGCACGTATCCAGGGTAGAGGCGCTTGCTCTTTGCGACCTTCTTGCCGCCTTTGACCTCGACGACCTCGTGCGTCGGGACCATGACTTCCTGGATTTCCTTCTCCTCGACGGAATCCCCCCCCTCTTCCTGGATTCTGTTCAGGATGAGAGTCCTGACCTTGTTCTCGTGGCCCGCGTACGTCTGTATCGCGTACCACTTGGCGTCCTGTTCCGTCGTCTTCTCAGTCATACAGATCAACCGCCGGCCGTACTGATGATGAGATCAACGATCTGGCGGAACACGAGGTCCATCAGGCCGATGATTCCGGCCACTACGAGCACGAACACTATGATCACGGCCGTAGCGTTTCGGAGCTGCTCAAAGTCCGGCCATGTCACCCTCTTCATCTCGCCGGGGACTTGGGATACGAACTCGCGCCACCGATTAAGGGTGTCGACTATCGCCACGGCTACTTCGTCTCCTTGTGGGTCGTGTGCTTCGCGCAACGGCGGCAGTACTTCTTGTACTCCACGCGCTCCGGGTGCTTCTGCCGGTTCTTCGTGCCCTGGTAGTTCCTGCTCTCACACTCCGTACAGGAGAGTGTGATCTTCACGCGATTCATTGCCATTGTCTGAAAGAGTTATCGGTGATCGGCGAACGGTGCCGATGACCGACGACTTCCCCTCTACTCCAATACCTTCGTGACCACTCCGGCTCCCACGGTCCGCCCACCCTCGCGGATCGCAAACCGCAGACCCTCTTCCATCGCTATCT
>JBDHAS010000072.1:0-21773 GCA_039588015.1 Gemmatimonadota bacterium
ACGACGACCAGCACGGCGCCAAAGGACTGAGCTTGGAACGGATTGACCTGCATGGCCAGGATGCTCGAGAAGCTAGAAAAGTGGACCAGCGGCCATAGACCCGCGAGGACGTAGTATGCGCCCTGGGCTATCATTACCGTTCGCCGCCAGCGCTCTCTACGCTCGAGCGTTGGACCCTCGGTGCCTGTCATTCCTATGTGCCTATCCTCCACCGTTCGCCTCCGATCTGACGTTCAGCAGGTACACTATAGGCCACGCATGTCTCCTATTTGGCTTCGAGCTTCCTTGGGGCGCGCCATTGAATCCCATTCCTCACTCGGCTGGGTGCGCCGGAGAGCTTGGCCTATTCAAGGCGATAACCTGACCGCGTCGCCTGACCTCGCTGAGCCTGTCAACGAGTACCTGGCCATCGGCAATCACAAGGTAGATGTCGGCGATCGCGGTGATGTCCGTGAGCGGATCGCCGCCGACCGCGAGAATGTCCGCCCACTTGCCTGGGGCGACGGATCCCAGCTTGGCGGAGAGTCCGAGATGCTGTGCCGCTACCGCGGTCGCTGCTGCGATCGCATCCGCCGGCGCAAATCCGAGCTCAACCAGGTTTCTCAATTCCTCGTGCAGCGTGTAGCCGAACGTCGTGCCCGGACTGGGGACGTCGCTGCCCGCGACCAGGCGGATCCCCGCGTCGATAAGACGTCGGGTGTTCTCACGCGCGCGTCTTGCCGAGGCGGTGTCGCCCTGCAGCTCGGCGAGTGACTGTTCCAGCGCTTGAAGAGTTGGGTCGACTACGAGTAGGCTGTCGCGAAGCAGGTTCAGCGTGACGGTATCGATGGGCTGATCGTAGGGCACGTGCTCTATGCCATCGGCGCCTGCGATCACCGCCTGCACCATGTCATCGACATCGCTGACGTGTACCAGGACCGGCAAATCGTGTGCGTGGGCCGTGCTGACGATGGCTCGGACCAGGACTGCTGGTAGTCTCGGGAGAGAAGTGGTCCCGCGACTCTCTAGAACAGCCGTGACACAATCAACACGTCGTGAGATGAGACGCACCGCGGCGCGCGCTTCAACCGGGTCCGTGAGCTGCTGAGTGACCTGCGCGATGTACGATGTGTCGCCTTGCCCCGCGCGGCGAAGTTGGGCGACGGGGTGTCCGCCCGGCGCTGTGAACATGGGCCCGGCTGCGAAGATTCGCGGGCCGGCCAGTTCGTGCCGTTCGATGCGGTCGGCGAGCTTGACGATCCAGGGATATGGATCGCCTAGGCTCTTCACGGTGGTGACGCCTGCCTCGATGAAAGACCGTCGTCGCTGCGGAAACCGTCGGGTGAAGTGCCAGAAGTAGGAGAACCAGCCTAGTTCGCGTGACCCATCGGAGGCTCGAGTCCGGATTCCGCTAAAGTGCACGTGGCTGTCGATGAAGCCGGGGAGCAAAATGAGCCCTCCGACGTTCAGAACGCGGGCATCCTCTGGTATCTCCGCTTGTTCGTCAACGGCGACGATGTCGCGTCCGCGAACGACCACGATGGCATCGTCGATGACCATTCGTGCAAATGGGTCGTAGACGCGCCCGCCGATCAGGGCGAGGGCGCTGTTGTCTACCCCTTGCCCGGGGTACAGATCGCGCGAGTAGGCGAATCCAATTGCCACGACCGCTACGATCGCACCGACAAGCAGCGACCAAAGCAAAGGTTTGATGACCGACTTGATTGCTTTCAAACGTCGTGTCTTCCTGCGTCCAGGGCGGGTGGGAGGACGGACCCAAGCTACGCCGCGTGTGTACGATTGGGAACCCGGAGTGCGAGGCTGAGCGCGGAGCGGATTCGTCCGAAGTCGCGTTTTCGTCCGCCGTTGATTAGACTGGTAGGGTGATCGCCGCGCAAGCAACTGCTCCCCGCCCGTGCGGCGCAGCAAACTTTGGTTTCGCCGACTGCCGACCGACGAGTACTATCTCGTTGTTCTATGACGACTTAGGCCGTACTCTGACGGTGCCTAGGGAGGACCGATGAGGCAGCTTAGGGACCAGCGAGGGATAGCGCTCGTGGCGTTGATCCTGGTCATGGTGTTGATGACGGTGCTGGCTGTGGCTGCCCTCACACGCGCGATAGCCGAACACAAGGCCTCGGCGGCCGTCACTTGGGATGCCAAGACCTTCTACGCTGCGGACGGCGCACGCGAGCTAGGTTTCGTAGCGCTGGAGCAGTACTACGAGATCGCGCCCGGCGATTCCGTCACACTAATCGAACACAGCGAATTCGGCGACAACGTGTACGGAACAGCGGCCGCCGTCCGCGTGGATGAGGGGCTGGACAACTCGAACGCGCTTGAATTCGTAGTGTACGGTCACGGGTATACAGAGCCGCTCTACGCAGAATCGAAGATAGCGGAGTTCTTGCGAATCGAGGCCGAGCCGCCGTGGAACCTGTTCGGTGGCTTCATAACATTGGTCGGTTTGCGCAAGAACGGTGTCGCCGGGATGGTAACGGGCTTTGACCCGGATACCTGCGGCAACCCGGTTCCGGGCTTGATCGCGGGGGATACCGTAACCGAAAGCGGCGCACCGGTAATCGACGACGCGGTCTGGCTGGCCGGCCAACCTCCGATACTGTATCAAGAGCTGGCCGACCTGATAGCCGCCTTGGGCTTCGATGAATGGGGCGTGGCACGGGAAGGGCCGTTCGACTTCGAAGTCGACGGGGCCGGGTGGCCCGGTGGAGACCTGTGTCAGACGTGGCCGGTAATCCGGGTCGGCCCCACCGCCACGCTGCGATCCGAGCAGAGCGGCTGTGGCGTCATCATCGCTCCCAACGACCTCCATGTCGGCGGAGGCTTCACTTGGGAAGGGATCATCCTCGTCGGTGACTACATTACGATCGATGGGCTCATCAACGTTCAGGGCACGGCTCTAACTGGCCTGAACGTCCTGCTGGGTGAGCCGGCAGCGCAAAGCGACCTGGGGAACGGCACGAAGCTCTTCTCCTACAACAGTTGCTCGATCCGAAAGGCGCTCCTGCGCTGGGATCCGACCGTCGAATACCACGGCTGGCACGAGGTCTGGTAGCGTCCACCGCGAACCTGCTGACTTTCACCGCTGCGGGACGATCAGAAGAAGCCCCACCTCTCTTACCTCCGCTCTCTCTTCGTCGGTCCGGTCCATGGTGTGAAGCTTCTCTATCAGTCCATTGATGAAAGCGGAATCGGGGGACTCCGGAAGCTGGCTTGCGATGCGTGCAAGTTCCCACTCGCCGGCGGCGGTGAAGCGCCTGGCGAGCTTCTCGTGCAATTGGTCAATCAACGTGCGGAGATGCGGCGCCGGGCGGTGGGTCTTCGACTGAAGTGAGCGGCCGAGCCACGCGGCGATCCGGCACTGCGGCAGGCCGGGGCGCAGAGCATCTCCAGCTATTCGAGTGGCATCGAACCGGGCTAGCGTCTTCTCGGCGTAGCGGGCGCAGGCGACGCGAGCGGCGGTCAGAGTTCGATCAGTTACGCTGTCCAAGCGCATCGCCGAGCCGGCTGAGGCACTCTTGAGCACATCTATGGCGGCGCCCTGGTCCTCCGCGACGCAGCCGCTCTCGGGGTCACAAACGAGCCAAAGACCGCGACTCTGGCTGCCGCACTCCACACGCCAGTAGGCAACCGCCCGGACGCGTCTGCCCTCGATGCCTGGTATCACGCACGCGACTGGACGCTCCCCTCTTGGGGATGCCTGCGCATCGAGCAACTCTACGGAATCGATGTGAGCCTGCTCTTCTGGATCGAGGGGGCCCTCCAGTTCCTGTTCGACCTTCTCGAAGCCGTCGGGATCACGCGCGAGCATCCGAACCTGATCGGCGGCGCGCTGACGGTCGGCTGGGCTCCCGATTACGGGGTTATCTAGGCCCAGAGCGGCTTGAATCGTGGCCACCTTGCCTTGCAGGCGAGTCATGAGTCCCAACAGGCGATCCAACGCATGCGCGGGGACGAAGTGATATAGTTCGACGGAATCGTGTATCGCTCCCAAGCGATCGATTCGTCCACTTCGCTGCATCAAGCGCACGGGGTTCCAGGGGAGGTCGTAGCTGATCACGACGGAAGCGTCCTGGAGATTGAGGCCTTCGCTGAGGACGTCCGTGGTGATCAACACGTCGACGCGCTCTCGGTCTACCGGTTCTGGTAGTGAGTTGCTGCACGGTGCGAAGCGTTCGATGACGGCGCGGCGACTTGTCGGCTCCACTCCGAGGAACGCGGCGTCGCTGTCGATCTGGGCGATGTGCGGCCGTCCTCTCAAGGCATGATGGATGTAACGGGCCGTATCGCGGTACTCCGTGAAGATCAGGACTTTCTTTCCGGCCAGCGGTCCGTCCAACAGATCCAGCAACCTCAGGAGCTTTCGGTCTTCGTCTGTGCTGACCGAATTCAGAGTTGAGTGTACTCGGGCGAGAATCTGTGCATCGTGCTCGAGTTGTCTTCGAAACTCAGCGATTCGCCCTGCATCTATCGATGGCGCGGGTAGCATTAGTTCGAAGAAAGCAAGTTGGCTGCCAGGGTCATCGGCGGGTCCTCGAAAGCCGGCGCGGTAGTCTGGCCGTGTCAAGACGCGGTCCGATTCGATGGCGCGTAGAGCGGTGTGGCACCACGCGAGCTGTTGGGCAACTGTGCGGCGAAAAGCCTCGGTGCTCGATTCCAGCCGTTTCAATAGGATGATCTTCAGCAGCTCGACTGGTGGAGCCGGCGACCGGCCGGCATCCGCGTTGTCGTGTGGATCGATCGACGGGAAATGGAGCTGGCTGAACCATTCTTCGAGGTTGGCGAATAGGTCGCCGTACGTGCCGGCGAGGTCGTATTCGACGGCCACCTGTCGCCGGCGGCTCGGGAAACGAAGTTGAACCTCTCGGCCGGCGGTGGGGTCAGTGATCTTGACCGGACCGTAGTGCGCTCGAAGGAACCGGCGCGTTCGTCGCACCACGCACGCCGAAACGATGCCCCGCACGTCGCCGCTGCCTGAAGCGGCACGAGCGAAAAGTTCTCTATAGTCGCTAATCCCCATATGGCGGAAGGCGCCCGGGCTTCGAGTGGCGAACCAGGCTGGCCAGGTTTCGGTATCGTTGCGTGCCAGGGTTCCTGAAGTTGTGAGCCTCGTCTACGACGATAAGATCGGCGCCGGAATACTTGGCATGGCTGATAGTCGGCCTTCCCAAGGATTCCATAGAGAGGAGGGTTACACGACCGGCCAGGGCTTCCTGGACCCAGAGGTCGAGGTTCTGTTCCGCCCGGGGCTGCCCCTGACACGCGGCAGACTCATTCGCGAACGCTCGCAAGTAGGAGAGTTCATTCTGCCACTGGTCCCTAAGCGCGGCTGGGACGATCACCAGAGCGTCACCGCCGCCTTCCACTTCTCGCTCCAGCAGGCGCAGGCCGACAAATGTCTTTCCGAGCCCGACGGCATCGGCGATGATGACACCTCCATAGCGACCCAAGATGTCGCAGGCGCGTTCGTACGCGCGTTCCTGATGCGCTGCCAGGGTAGGCGCGCGTTCCTGATGCGCTGCCAGGGTAGGCGCGGAGAGTGACCGATGCTCGGGGTTGGCTTCGCTCTCTACGGCGGCGAAGTGCGCAGCCAGGATGGTCTTATACAGTTGTGCCGGCGTGACGTGATCCGTTTCAGCGGGCCCAACCGCGAACCCCGGGGTTGGTCGGTCGATTCTAGCCGCCTCTTCCCGTACCGAAGCCGAAACCCGAGGACGTCCAAGACGGGACAGGAGGTCGAAGCGCTCGCGCAATCTGTGAAGCGCCAAAGGGCGCCGGTGGAAGGTGACCCAGCTGTGGTTCCCCGGGCTGCCGGCAAAGAGGACAGCTCCTTCGGGGAAAGTGCTTCCTGGTCTATAGAAGAGCGCGAACTCTGGGGCCGGTGCATACTGCAACGTCGTAAGCAGCCAGCTTGACGGAATCGGTGTTGGCGTCGAGTGGTTGTTCAGCCTTGACGGTCCGGTCAGCACATGGACGGCTTGTGCGCCGCCATCACCGGCGACCAACCGAACTAGATCCTCGAGACGGTTCGCGCTGAGAACAGCGTCCACTCGGTGGGCCTGTGTCCAAAGTTGGCGGACAGAGGACATGGCAGCCTCATCCGATGTCGTAGCGATCGGCTCCGGCCAGTGGTTCTCGCTCACTCAGCTCACCGGATTGCTGAGTCGATCGTCGAAGGCTCGCAACACGTGGAGGTCGTCGGCGGTAAGGCCGTAGAGAGTAGCCACGGCAGCGTCGAGCCTGTCCTGGCCGTCGCCTGCGAGACCAGCGGCGGCATGAGCCTCCCGGCTTACTTGGGCGCACTGTGTGACGACAGCCGCGTCGGGTCGTTCGGGAAAAGGCAGGAGCGCGACCGTCCATCCCAGGAACCGGAAATACCCTCCGGACGCCCGCTCGGCGATCGCTCGTAGGTAAGCGCGGGCAACGGTCGAATTGAGGACTGCGGCCAGGAGGTGTGCGTCCTCGCCCGACGCGGCTGTTATCTGGTAGACGGTGTTGAGGCTGATGACGGGTGCGAAATCATCGAGGAACCGTAGTTGGGGTGGTACCACCGCAGCCTCGGGTGCCGGCGCGATGTCACGCCAGGCCACCCGCAACGCCCATTTCTCCGGGCGAACGCGGAACAGACTCCAGTAAGGGGATCCGGGTCGAAGATCGATCCGACGTTTCAACAGTCGCTGATGTCTTTGGAGATGGCCGCGAGTGGCCCGTGGGAGGCTCGCAAGGACCTCACCGTCGTCGTCGTGTGGCCAGATGAGCGAATGAGACGTTGTGAAACTCCACGGCGACAGATCCTCGCCGCGAAGTACAGGGCGCAGTCTCTCGCTCTCTATCTCGACCTCGCACCCCGGCACGCGAAGCCTCACCAAACCTGCGCTCGGAACGGAATCCGCAACCGCTCCGACGAACACGGCGTTGGCGCCGGTGAAGATACCTCTTCTCGGTCGGCGACCTGGTTGTGCTCCTATGGGCCGGCCAACCGATCGCATGCGGTCGAACACACTGCGTACCTCAGACGGCGCGAGCACCCACGGCGATTCCGGGTCCTCGGGACAGAGCGGGAGTCGAGACTGGTCGAGGTGGAAGTCCAGAACTGAGCCTCGCCGGTCGTGCACGCAGACAGCGACCCGGTCGCCTCGAACTGGCGTCTGCCGGCGCAGCAGCAGGGCCAGAGGGTAGGTGGTGGCCTCGAACATCCGCGTCGTCGCCAGCGCGCAGTCTTCGATCTTCAGAATCTTGGTGTCGCGGACCAGGTATTCCCTGGCTGCGCCGGCGGCGAGACAGCGAGCCACCTTGGCTGGAAGTAGGAAACCGAGCGCTCCATTCTCTTTCAGCAGTCCGAGCGAACGCTCCAGAAATAGGGTGCTTAGGTCGGCCTGTGCCCCGAAACCGGCGCCGGCACCCGACAAGCGGCTACCGGTGCGCCACCCGGCTTTGCCCAGGAATCGAAAGCGCTCTTTAAGTCGCTGTCGGGAGATTCCCGCCCAATGGTGCGGACGAACCCATGGTGGGTTCCCGATGACAACGTCGAAGGCAGCGTTTGGGTCACCAGGATTGGCGAAATGGATGGGAAAAGAGAAGAACGGTAGCTCGCCCAGGTCTTGGATTCGGCGAAGTAGGCGCGAGAGTTCGTCACGGCGCCGTTTCAGGCGGGTCGCCGCTTTCTTCTGGCTGTGCGTGAGCCCGGCACGTTTGCCGAATAGATCACGACTGTGCGCCGCCGCTGTCAGATCGGCTCTTCGGGTATCAACTGCCGCGATTAGCTCAGCGACGAAGGTGCAAGCGAGTCTCCACTCTGCGTGCCGAAGCGATCGCTGCAGCCGGCGCTTGGTGGCACCACCGGCATCGAAGTAGCGGTCGCGGCGGGCCTGTAGGCGGATCACCTCACGTTTCCAGCGTACCGCCAGGCTTGCCTGATCCAGGTCCCCAAGCTGAAATAGGAAGTCGATTGGGTCGACGAGCGCGTCGCCCTGCCTGATGTTGATGTCGAGATTCGGCAAGGGAGGGACGTCGGATACGTGGGCGACCTCCAGATCGACGGCGAGAGCGAGCCATAGCCTCAGCTCGCAGAGGCGAACCGCAGCGCCGTTCACATCAACACCGTAGAGATTGCGCTGGATGATCTCGCGGCGGCGCTGGAAGCGTGCGAATGAGTCTTTTGGTTCTCCCTCCAACGCATCGCGGAGGCGCTCGAGGCGCTGCAGAGCGGACATAAGGAAGGCTCCGGAACCGACCGCCGGGTCCAATACGCGAATGGTCCGAACGCGCTCGGCCAGGCGCCCGCGGACCGTGGGGTCGCCGTCGTGCCTGGCGCTGGCGAGGAATTCCTCCAGCTTCCTCGGGTCGCTGTCGCCCACGTGTCCGAGATGTGCGAAAAGGGCACCGTCCACGAGCCGGCCTACGAGAGTTCGGGGCGTGAAGAAGGCGCCGGTAGACTCGCGAAGTGCACCGGACATAAGGCCCTCGAATGCTCGCCCGAGCATCTCGGGGTCGAGAGCGACATCCTGATCAGCCGGTTGGTCCTCGCGAAGCGTGAACTGGTACTTGTCGAGTAGGTCGCTGAAGAGCGGTTCGAAGCAGTCGTCTGGAACGTCCAAGCGCGGGTATTTGCGCTCCAACGAAACGCGCTCGAACAGCCCTCCATTCAGGTAAGGTAGTTCTCCCAGCTCTTTCGCCGCCGGTCGCCTGTCAGCCGGAGAACGGTTCAACGCACTGAAAAACAGAGGTTTGAGCCGCCTGCGGTAGAATGGTACGTGCCGGTCGAGCGCTCCCTCGTAGAGATGTCTCAGGTAGGCAGCGTCGCCTGCGAGCCAGCCCTTCTTCTGCACGAAGTAGAGAAAGAGCAGCCTGTTGAGAATGACAAGGGCGAGGTCGAGCCGGTCCTGTTGAGCCTCCACCGGCAGGCCGGCGAGCCCTGCTGCCAGTTCGGCGCGGTGTCGGCGGAACTCGTTGAAGAACCGTTGCGTGACCTGCTCGCGGTCCAGGGCACGGACGTGCGCTAGAGCGGCCTCGCTGGCGGTTGCGGTCCCATTGACGGCCAGGCTGGACAGGATATCGAGCTCCGAACGACGCGGAGCCGTGAGGTCGATCCAGAGCTTCGAGAGCTGAAATGGACCCGGTCCGAGGCCCCAGCTCGCCAACACCAAGCGGTCATCCCCCTGCCCCTCGAAGATGAGTAGGGCGCGACGGGTTGGGTTGTGTCGGTACAGCGCCGCAGCGGCCTGGCGAATGACAGCGGGCTCTAACGGCCTGGCAAATGCGATCCGGAGAACAAGCAGGCTGTTGAAACGAGCAGCGACCTCGAGGGTCAGCGGCTCCGAAGGATCGATGCCGAAGTCGCTCAGGGCCGAGCGCGGGACGCGCAAGCCCACTCCGGTGAAGCCTAGGGCAGCGAGCAGCGGCCCGCTCTGGCCTTCCCGCCAATTCGCCAAAGCCTTCCGCAGGACACCGATGTCAACCACCAATCCGTCGTCCCCTCGAGTTCGTTCGACTGGTCAGCTTCTCACGGGTATGCTGCGTGGGGGCTGTCAACAGATCGGCATCTAGTGAGGCTATGCACCTCACTGGTGGGTGATTCGCACCTCCCTTGACGGTCCGCTCGCGGCCTCGCCATTATGGCGCGGTCGAAGTTCGCCACCGCCATCGATAAGTGGGTTCTTTGTGAGCCCATCCCGGAGCCATTGGTCCGGGGGGCGTTGGCTCCTCATAGGGAGAGAGGACAGATGAATAGGCTACTACTCGCGGCTTGCGTGATAGCTGTAGGCCTTGCACCGAGCGCCCTCGAGGCCCAAGTGAGCATTGGCCCTCAGGGAAGCTGGGGTGATCGGCGTGATTGGGCCGTCGGTGGCCGGCTGACCGTAGACCTATCACCTAACGGTCCTCCGGTAGCGTTCGTGGGGTCGTACGACTGGTTCTTTCCCAAAACGCCAGTCGGTATCAATGCCGAGTACTGGGAGATCAACGTCAACGCGTTGTACGTCCAGACGTTGTACCAGGGTGAGGCCGTGTCGTATGTGGGGTTGGGTCTCAACGTGGCGAACTGGAAGGCCGGAGGTCAGTCCATCGTCGGCGATCCGGTCAGTGAGGAAGACACGCAGTACGGCGTCAACCTGGTCGGTGGAACGCGCTACAAGTTCGAGCGTTTTGCGCCGTTCTTCGAGCTCAGGTACATCATCGAAGGCGGAAGGCAGTTCGTCCTCACGGCGGGCCTCGAACTGCTTTTCGGGTCCGGCTACTAGTGACGTCGCCTAGGAGGTAACATCAGGAAGCTCGCTGCCTCGGTTCTTGCGCTGCTCGTTGTCCTCGCCCCAAGCTCGGCATCAGGTCAGTTCAGCCTCGGTGCGCAGGGAAACTGGGGCGACACATTCGACTGGGGCGTCGGCGGAAGGCTGACCGTTGATCTTAACCAAAATGGTACACCGCTGGCCCTGTTCGCGACCTACGATTACTTCTGGCCCCAAGACTCGGACCGTTTGGACAGGCAGTATTGGGAGGTCAACGTAAACGCGGTCTACGCCGAGCACATCGGCGGGCCCCAAGCTCAGCCCTACGCCGGCGTAGGCTTGAACGTTGCAAAAAAGGCGGTCAAAGGCCAGACTATCGGCGGGTTGCCGATCGACCGCTCGGAGACGAACTACGGTCTCAACGCGCTGGCGGGTTTCAAGTGGAAGCTCTCACGTATTGCTCCGTACGTGGAATTCAGATACGTGCTGGAAGGCAGCAAGCAATTCGTGATCACGGGCGGCCTCGACATCGCTGTCGCGAGCGTCCCGTAGCCGGCTCGGGCGTTCGAAAATGAGGTGAGGGGTGCTGGAAGACACACCGGCACCCCTTGTTCATTTCGCGCGATACCTCCGCCGCATAATCAGGGGTCCACCTACATGAGCTTCCGAAGCGCCTCGGTCTGATCTTCTACGGCCTCGAGCGGCAACTCCTCTTCAGGCTCGCTCAGAACCTCCAGTTTGAGCAGCCCGCGGTGAAGCTGATCGAGGACGTCCAGCGCCGCCTGAGTCTCTGGTACCATCTTTTCCGCGCGTTCGTCCCGGTGATACTTCTGTGAACGCGCTGTTGCCACCACGTTCTCCACCGTGCTGACGAGCCTGTCAGCCGCTGCTTCCGCCTCGTCGGCGAGCTGACTTTTCGAGTTCCGGACTGCTGCCGCCGCGTTCGCGACTCCGTCTCGCAACTGCCTGGCACGGATGAGTTCGTAGTCGAGCGGGGTTGTATAGACTTCCTTGACCGGCTTCCGCCGAGGCGGGATGAGCATCTCGGCGACCGAATAGCCGCGCGATTTCAAACCTGCGCTGTGCAGCAGGAACACGAGCAGCCACGGCACGATGAGAAAGTGAGCCCACTGCACGGCCGGCGACGTATAGAGGTCGAGCGCAACCAGACCCGTCGCCACGACCAGGAACAGCAGCAGGTGTCCTTGATAGATTCGCCTGCGCTTCTCCGAAACTCCGCTTGCCCCGGGGCGGGCCGCTACGCGAGCGGTGGGAAGCGCGGGTGTCTTGGTTTCTTCAGCCATCAGCCTATGTGGTTTGTTGTCACGAACATGCAAAAATGCCGCCGAAGAGCGGCTTCTGCCTACCGCGAGAATGACGGGAAAGCATACGAGCAACAGGGTGTACGGTCAAATGGGGGGTGTTACATTAGCACGCCATTCATAATTTCTGGCCGTATCTATCTAGCACATCTATGGCCAATGGTTTGATCCCCTTCAAGGCATACCTGATCGCGTACTTGCGTGCTCGCAAGTTCCATGGTCGCAGTCGGAGAGCAAGCAATGCTCGGGCCATAGCTATTGATTCGCTCAAGTCCTTGTTTGGTCGCGAGGCCCACATGCCAGTAGGACTGTATTCCATGACCTTCCCCACTCCACTGTAAACGAACGGCTGACAGTGTCGAGACAAACCCAAGAAGAACGTCCAGTGTTCACACTGCTTCACAACCTTCGAAAACCTTGTCTTGCCGATAGCCTCGCTGCGAATGAAATGAGTTGCGTCTCCCTTGATCTTTCGCCCCCA
The DNA here is from genome assembly GCA_039588015.1 of Gemmatimonadota bacterium. Classification (GTDB taxonomy): domain Bacteria; phylum Gemmatimonadota; class Gemmatimonadetes; order Palauibacterales; family KS3-K002; genus JASFMO01. The sequence goes on from JBDHAS010000072.1 coordinate 12,027, forward strand.
CAGATATCCGTTTACATAATCTACTTGGCCCGTCTTGCGCAAAACTGTCGGCTTGTCGGTATTTACCTCGCAGCCGGTCAGAAGCCATTCTTCCTCTGGGTGGCGATTGAATTGAAGGACGGCGTTCTCCAGTGCATCCGGCAGGAAGTAATCATCGTCATCGAGTATGGTCAGCACCGAACATCATCTCTGTCAAGCAAGAGATCCAGAACGCGATTACGAGCCGCGTTCACTCCTAGGTTCTCCTTGGTCGGGCTCGCTATAATTCGTTTGTCCTGGTCTGTATGCGAACGGATCACAGATTCAGTATCATCGCCGCTGCCATCGTCTGCCACCACGAGTACCCAGTCTTCATAGCTTTGCGCCAGTACCGATTCTATGGCTCGCTGGAGCAGTTTAGGTCGTTTATACGTAGTAATGATGATTCCAAAGCGCATGACGAAATGATCCTTCTTTTTCGTTACCTACCGTATCCAAGTGAGAAAGCGGTCTTTAGAACTTGCCAACTGGATTCCCGAGAGAAGGCTATCCGCCAAGGATCGAACGGACCAAGTAGGCAATCCCGAATCCGGCATAGTTGCCGAGCGCGTAGCCCAGCAGTCCGACCGCCACGCCCGGCAACACGAGCGCGCTCCAGCCGCGTGATACGGCGATCGCCATCGCTGTCGATGGCCCGCCGATGGCGGCCTGGGAGACGACGGCCATCATCGGGACGGTCCCCTTGATCGCACGGCCCACCAGGAACAGAAAGCTACCATGAACGCCGACCACAACGAGCGTGTAGTAGAAGACCTCCGGGCCAACCTGGACCATGGCTCCGATCAGCGACCGGATGCCGATGACTGCGAAGAAGAGATGGAGCCCCAGGTTCCCGAGTTGCTGGGCGCCCCGCAAGTTCCGGATGCGCTGCAGTTGGCCGAGCGCCAACGCCATGGTCGTCAGCCAGAGGATCTCTGGGAAGAGCCCGACCTGTTCGGCTATCAGACGCGCGGCTATGAGTACGGCCATCCCCAGCGCCGCGAGCAGCACCAGATCGAAGAGCGAGATGGGGACACGGTCCCAGAACGGGTGAGGATCCGTCTGTCGAGCGGCCGCAGGCCCTGGCGCGCCTGTGGAATCGCGACTACTCGGGCTCTGTTCGGCGGCCGCAGGCTTCGATCGGAAGCGCCCCAGCCAGATCGGGGCGGTGAGCGCCAAGGCCATCCAGATGGCAGTAGTGACGGCGTCGGCGGCCGAAGCAGCTGCGAACGTGGAGGCCGGCAATTCCAGGCCGCGCCCGACCGCGGCGAAGTTCAGGCTGCCCCCCGTGTATGTGCCGGTGAAGGCTCCTGCCAGCTTCCACGTGACCGGCCCGAGCGGTCCGGAAAAGAGCAGGCCGCCGATCAGGGCCCCCAGCGCCGTGCCCAGACTCGCCACTAGAAAGAGCCCGAGCATCATCGGGCCCGCTTGTTTCAGGTCCGCCAGTCGTACTCCCAGCAGAAGGTAGACTATGGCGAGAGAGGTGACCGGTCCCTCGATCCACCGGTAGACCGGTGAGTCGTGTGGGACGATGCCGGTGTTCGAGAGTACGGCGCCGAGTAGGATCGCCAGCAGCGATGCGCCCAACTTCGATGCTAGCGGGACGCGGTGGTCCAGCCAGAAGGCGAGCGCCGTCGCGCCGGCTATGAGAGCGGCAATTGTCAGCGGGTCCTGTGCCAAAATCGGTCTATCCTTTTGAAGATCTGATGACGAAACGGCGTATTGTGTGGGTACTGGTCGCGGCAGGCAAGCGGTACGGGCGAGGGGGATGTGGCCGGCCGCACCGGGCTCCGGGCGTGTCCGGTGGCCGGCGGCAATATGAAACCGATATCCAGGGCCGTTTCCAGCGCGCCGGCACGCCCGGATGTGATATCTGATGGAGAGGCTTATTCCGTTCGGACGACCTTGAAGGTGCGGGTGCTGGTTGCCGTTCGTTCGGCGATGCGGTCCTGGATCTGGAGGATGATCTCGTATTCTCCGGGTGGCGCGTCCATCAGGTCGACCGAATGATACTCGGTGACTCGGTCGCTGTCGGCCACGTCTATCTCCCGGCTGAACCGGAGCTCGATGCGATCGTCTCCGGCGATGCTGAAGCCCCAGGTGTCCGCCAGCACTCCCAGCATCTGAAGCAGGTTGGGTTTGTCCTCGCGATCCAGCTCCCTCACCTTGACGGCCAGTGCCACATCGAACGAAGCATACCCCTCGGGGTCTGGCTGGAGGCCATAGAGTTCGTAGTACAACCACAGGCGCTGGTTCCGCACATACGCGCGGCCAGCGTTCGGAGTGATGTCGAAGTCCGAACGCTCGGACGGTCGCACCGACAGTAGTCTGATCTGATCGCCGAGGAGGATATCGCTGATGCTTAGAGAATCGGCCGGGAAGTAAGCTGCTCTGAACACGTCGCGCGCAACCGCCACGCGCCAGGAGAGCGGATCGCGCGCCTCGACGCCCACAATGAGTTCGCCGGCGGCGGGCAGGTGGACGCGCCAGGAACGGAACGGACTCTTTGCCGCAGCTTCGCGGTAGTCAAGAAGTTCCTTGCGGACGCTCTTCGTGATCTCCTCCCCATTCCAGTTGCGGAGGAAGATGCCGGATTCGATCGTCCCGATGTCGACATCGAGATCCTGTGCCAGCCTTTCGAGTGGCAGCTCGGCGTGGAACTCGACGGCGATCCAGTCCGGCGATTCGCCTCGGAATCGCGCTATCTGCATGGGCACGCGAGAGAAGTCGGCTATGGACGGGATGCTCCCGTACACCGCCGGCTGCAGATGGCGGTATTCGTCTGCGACCCATTTGTAGTCGCCGGCGAAACGAGCGTGGATGTAACCTGGCTTTTGCTCGAACATGAACACGGGGCCGCTTCGACCGTAACGCCAGACGATGGTCCCCATGTTGGCAATCTCTGTAGGAGGCCCGTAGCGGATGAAGATCAGACCACGGTCGGTCTCCCAGCCGCGTAGGCCGGTTGCAGGGGCGGAGAAGCGCAGGTCCGTGTAAGCGACTCGGGCCATGTGCTCGAGGCGGCGTTCGCTCGGTCCGGTCAGGTAGATGGGGTCGGTTAGCCGCCAATAGGCGTTCTCGGCCCTGGCACGGGCTGTGTCGTCCAGGGCGGCGTAGAGCTCGGCCTTGTCCCTCCGGAGTATCGGCCCGAGGTCCTGCAGCGCTTGGCGTTCCTTCTCCGGAAGTCCTTCCAGAGCGCGATCGAAGGCGGCCCCCGCTTCCTCCTCGCGTCCCGCGATGTGCAGGCCCAAGCCCTCGTAGAGCTGAACTTCCGCTCGGTCGGGATAGGCTCGGGCTAACTGTCGCACCAATCGGAAGTAGTCGTCCAGCCGGGCCTCCTCGATCAGCGGGACGAGGAGACGTCTTGCTGCGTCAAAATGCGATGGGTCGTTCTTCAGGGCCGTCCAGTAGTGGTCCAGCATGATCTCGCGGGTCTCGTCCCCCGCGTCCTCGATGGGCGGTGCATCCTCGAGGTAGCTGTCCACGTAACGGGACACCCACGATGAAATGTTCGTTGTTGTCTGGATATCACTGCGGAGAGTTGGCACCAAGCGACGATCTCTTTGTCTCTCGTAGCGAAGCTCCTGGATCCACCCTAGGATGAAGTGGACCTCGGCCAAGATGGTCGGATCACCTCTCGCGGATTCGGCGGCTCGCTTCAGATAGCGTTCAGCATCGACTCTCTTGGCTTGCTTGGCCAGCAGGTAGCCGTACTCGGCGAAGTAGGCAGGCTCTTCGTGACTCAGGAAGATCGCCTTTCGGAGAGACTTCTCCGCTGCGACGCGTTCCTGGAAATCGGTCTCGATCGCGCTCGCCTTGCGTGCGAGCAGGCGACCCAGCTGAAAGTGCGTCTCGGCCAGAGTCGGTGCCGCTGCCACCGCCTGCCTGTATTGGGCGAGCGCGGCGGCTGTGTCGCCGCTTGCTGCGAAAGCGAGTCCCGTCTCCATGTGGCGGCGTGCGAGATCTTCTTGGGCGTGGCAGAGCGGGATGCCGTTACAAGACAAAGCGGCGAGTACAGCAAGCACGAGAATCGAGCGCAACATCATACGACACAATTGCAGAGGCTACATCTAATATAGCTCCTGGGGGCATCCTACGGCAGGATTTCTCGCGCGAGATGGATTACTCTTCTCTCATGACCACGAAGGAACGAGTACGTTTGGCCAGGCGGCGGCCCAGATTGTCCCAGACCTGAAGGGTGATCTCGTAGTTGCCGGCGGGAGCACGTTGGAGGTCGAGGCTGTGGTATTCGGCCGCCCGGTCGCGGCCGGTCATATCCAGTTCGCGGCTGAAACGCAGCTCGAGCCGATCGTCGCCCACCGAGCTGAAACCCCAGGCATCGGCCAGCAGGCCGAGAATGGCCAGCGGATTTCTGTCGCCTCCGAAAAGCGTGCCTTCGCGGTTGAGCGCTGTCACCTTGACCGACAGCGATACCTCGTAGCTGGCGAAACCTTCCTGATCGACGTCGAGGCCGTACAGCTCGTAATAGAGGACGACGGGCTGGTCGGGAACGTAGCGACGGCCCGCATTGGCCATGATGTCGAACTCATCGCGATGGGTCGGCTTCACCGCCAGCGGGCGCAGCGCGTCTGCCAGAAGAATGTCGCTGAGGCTCAACGAGTCGTCCGGGAATAGCTCCGCGGTGAAAGTGTCGCGTGCCGCTGCGGCTCGCCAGGTAGTCACGTCGCGGGCCTCGACCGCCGTCACGAGCGTGCCGGCCGCCGGGAGCACGAAGCGCCAGCTGCGCAGAGGGTTCTTGCTCGGAGCGTCCGCGTACGCGACCAAGTGCGTCTGGATATCCTGTGTGACCCTCTCGCCCCGAAGGTTCAACAGGAAGATGCCGGTCTCGATCTGTGCGCTGTCCAGGCTCAGGCCGGCGGCCATCATCTCCAGCGGCAGCTCGGCGTGTACCTCGACGGCCACGTCTTCCGGCGAGTCACCGCGAAAGCGCGCCACCTGCACCGGCATCTCTAGCAGAGCCGGAAGCGAAGGGATGTTCTCGTAGCTGGCCGGCCGCGCGTGGCGGACTTCGTTCGCAACCCAGTTGTAGTCACCGGCAAAACGTGAATGATAGTAGCCGACTGTCTGAGAGAACATGAAGACCGCAGCGTCCCGCCATATCGGCGAGGAGGTGGCGTCGGTCTCCGTCCCCTCAGCCAGAAAGCCCAACTCGGACTCCACGTCGCGGCCGAAATAGTAGTACCAGACGATTGTGGTGCTCGCGCCGCCCGGGAATCGGGCGATCACTTGCGGCGGTCCATACCGAATGAAGATGACGCCGCGATCCGTTTCCCAACCACGCAGACCGGTGGCCGGCGCGGAGAAGCGCAGATCGGCGTAGGCGACTCGCGACATGTGCTCCAGCCGCCGCTCGTGCGCCTCGGTCAGGTAGAGCGGGTCGCTTAGGCGCCAGTAGAACTCTTCGTAGCGCGCGCGAGTCGAGTCGTCGAGCTGCATGTACGCCTGCGCAGCCCGCCGGCGCATGACGGGCTCCAGGTTAAGAAGCGGCGCCCGTTCCTCTTCCGGCATCGCGGCCAAGGCTTCATCGAAGGCCTCACCAGCCTCGTCTTCGCGAGCAGCGGCGTGGAGCCCCAGCCCCAGGTAGAGGAGGGCGTCCCACCGGTCGGGGTGATCCTCAACCAGACTCTGGGCGAGCGCCAGGTACTCGGCCAGGCGATGGTCGTCAAGCAGCGCAACGAGCAACCGCCTTGTCGCGTCGACATGCGTAGGCTCGTAGCGAAGCGCCGTGCGGTAGTGCCTGATCATGCGTTCTCTGATCTCGGCGCCCGAGCCCTCGATCGCAGGCGAGTTCTCCAGGTACTGCTCGACATAGTTGGTGAGATAGTCGGTATTTGGGATCGCAGTAGAAATCGGTCCCCATGTCAGCGGAGCCATCCTCCGGTCTCTGAATCTCTCCAAGTCCCGCTCGGCAACGACTCCCAGGTTGTACTCGATATCGGCTCGCACTGGATCCGAGAGGTCGCGGCCCGCCTTGTCGACCAGGTCCTCGAGCAGTTGGCGCCCCTCGCTGGTTACGCGCTCGGCCTGGCCCAGGCGTACGAACTCGGCCAGGTAGATCGGATTCTCGGGTTCCAGCGCTACAGCTCTCAGCAAGGCGAGCTGCGCCGTCTCACGCGCCCCGAGGTCGGCGTCCTCGGCATCGGCGCGTCGGGCCAGCAGGCGGCCGAACTGGAAGTGAGCCTCCGCCAGGTCGGGCGCACTCTCCAGCGCTCTGTGGAGTTCCGCCAGGGCGGCTGCCGTGTCGCCGTCCGCCGCCAACATTAGGGCTTCGCTGACATGACGCCGCGCGACCTCCTCTTGGGCCACGCACAAGGAGGGGGCGAGCAGCAGGCACCCGGAGATGAGGAGAATCGGTCGCTTCACTCTTCCGCTAGCGAGTGCGCACGGACGATCTTGGCGAACAGGTGGCGCGATCGGCCCGCGCTCGGGTTTCACATCCCTGAAAGATGCCGCCGGTACCTGAGCGGCGCTACGTCTGGCGAGCTGTCGGTGGCATATCTAAGATTCCCGCTCGTAAGCCGGCGATCGTGACGGCTTTTCTGGACTATCTGCGTCCCGGAACAATACGTTTGCGAGGGGGTGTAGGTTCCTGGGCCTCGGCTAGTCGATCGTGAACGACCTTTCGCTGTGAGAAGCAATGACGTGTGGCGCAAGCTTCTGTACTTCGCCGCCGGCGTCCTCGTCGCGGCGCTGCTCTTCATCATCGGTGGTGGACTGATGTTGGCTTCTCTGGAGCGGCAGCTCATCTACTTCCCCACTAGGGTGGCCAAGGACGCAGCGCCCCCGCGGTTGCCGGGCGCTAGCATCGTGGAAGAAGTCTGGATCGATTCCGGGACAGGGGCGCGCGTGCACGGGATCTATGCCGGCGCGGATGACGCGTTCGCGGACCTGCTCTTCTTCCACGGCAACGCCGGCAACCTTTTCGACCGGCTAGACAACGTTGCTCTGCTAGTCGAGTTCGGATTCAACGTCCTGATTATCGACTACCGCGGCTACGGGAAGAGCGACGGCGAACCATCCGAGCAGGCGCTCTACGACGATGGCCTGGCGGCGTATCGATACCTGACCGAAAGGCGAGGCGCTGTCCCCGGGCGATTGGTGCTTTTCGGCCGCTCTCTCGGCTCCGCCGTCGCCATCGAATTGGGGGCGAGGCTTCCGTCCGCTGCCGTGATCGCGGAGTCGGCGTTCACTTCGGCGCTGGATCTGGGCAAGGTCCACTACGGCTGGCTTCCCGGCGTGCTGTTGCGGGCGATGACGCACCGGTTCGAATCGCTGTCCAAGGTACCGCGCCTACGGGCACCCGTTCTATTCGTTCACGGGGACGTGGACGCGATCGTGCCGGTAGAGATGGGCCGCAGCCTCTACGAGGCAAGCCCGGAGCCGAAGGAGTGGTACAATATCCGCGGCGCCGGTCACAACGACACGCTGATGGTCGGGGGGCGTGAGTATTTCAGTCGCCTGGCAAACTTCGTGAGAAAGCATGTTCCCCCTGAGGGCTGACCTACTGACGCTGACTTTCGTCGCAGTCGGGGCTGCTGCATCGACGGTCGTCGAGCTGCAGAATCATTCGCAGCCGGCGATCGATGTGCTTTCCTATCGAATCTCTATCGAGGTGGGGCGGGAAGCCTCCTCGTTCAGAGCTCGAACCGATATCACGTTCGAGGTCAAGCGTAGCGGCCTGGACCGCGTGCACTTCGACCTCGTCGGCCTGAGCGTGGATTCCGTTCTGGCCGGTCTGTCGCCGTCGGCCTTCCGGCGCGATGCTGGGAAGCTCGAGGTGCCGCTGGACCGTGCCGCAGATGCGGGCGACACCATGAAGGTCGCTGTCTACTATCATGGCGCTCCCGATGACGGATTGGTCTTCCGCAACAACAGATACGGAGAACCGGCGGTGTTCGCGGACAACTGGCCCGCTCGGGCGCGCTACTGGTTCCCGAGCGTGGACCACCCCAGCGATAAGGCGCGTGTCGAATTTCTCGTGGTGACGCCGCCGGATTGGGTCGTCGTGGCCAATGGTCGCCGTATTGACGAGCGCATGATTGATGACGGTAGTCGACGATTGACCGTGTGGGCGACGGACAAGCCGATTCCGGTCTATACGATGGTAGTCGGTGCCGCGGAGCTGGAAGTGCGCGAGGTTGGTGCACACTGTACCGACGAACTGGATTCTTGTGTGGAAATCACTCAGTGGTCGTACCCCGAAGATGTTGGCCGCGCCGCCGGCCTATTCCGCCGCGCGCCCGAGATGCTGGCGTTCTTCGATAGCCTCATCGGCCCGTTCCCATACGAGAAACTCGCTCTGGTTCAGTCGACCACCCGGTACGGGGGGATGGAGAACTCCAGCGCCATCTTCTTCACGGAGCGCTTGGGAAGCGGTAGTCGTGGCGACGGGTTGGTGGCACACGAGATCGCTCACCAGTGGTTCGGCGATGCCGTCACCGAAAGGGAGTGGCCACACCTCTGGTTGTCGGAGGGCTTCGCCACCTACTTCACCAGCGTATTCTTCGAGTTCGCCGATGGAGACACGGCGGCGGCGCGAATCCGGGCCGGCAGCGAGCAGCGCTATATATCGTCGAATCGAGACGTGCCGCGACCGGTCATCGCCGATGAGCCGGACGACCTGTTTGGACTACTCAACGCCAACAACTATCAGAAGGGCGCTTGGGTGCTACATATGCTCAGGCTGCTTGTCGGAGACGATGCCTTCTTCGAAGCTATCCGGCTCTACTACTCGGAGTTCCTTCACGGCACGGCTATGACATCGGACCTAGAGCGGATCATGGAGGAGCGATCGGGCGAAGAACTCTCGTGGTTCTTCCAGCAGTGGTTGTGGCGCCCCGGATATCCGCAGGTAGACGTGCGCTCGGAGTGGAGTGAAGGAAAGCGGACGCTAGAGCTGCATGTGCTCCAGTCGCAGCCGTGGCCGCCGTTCTCAGTCCCGCTGCGAATTGATGTCGAGGGCGAGGGCTACAAAACATCACGTACGTTCTGGGTGGAAGAGCGCGAGAGTCGTCATGCTTGGCCGTTGTCTGGAAAGCCGAGCGCGGTGATTGTCGATCCGGACAATGCCCTCCTCGGGCCGACAACGCTGGTGCGAATCGCAGATGGCTAGGGCGCGGCGCGTGAGCGATGGACGGTGACGCGGAGGGCTACAAGAAGCAGGCGGCCGAGCAAGCGGTCGAGCTGGTTGAGTCTGGGATGGTCGTCGGCTTGGGTCATGGCAGCACAGCGATATTCGCCGTGCGTCGCATCGCCGAGTTGTTGCGCGACGGGCAACTGGATGAGATCCTCGGCGTGCCATGTTCGCGACATGTCGAGGCGGTGGCGGAGCGCCTGGGGATTCCTTTGACGACGCTCGAGGAAAACCCCTCGGTTGACCTAACGATCGATGGCGCCGACGAAGTGGCCGGCGGCTTCGATCTCATCAAAGGCGGTGGAGGGGCGCTGCTGCGAGAGAAGGTCGTGGCGCAGGCCAGCCGGCGAGAAGTCATCGTGGTCGACGAGTCGAAGGTGTCGCCCGCCTTGGGCACCCACTGCGCGGTGCCGGTCGAGGTCACCTCCTTCGGCTGGTGTCCCGAGAAGGAGCACCTGACGATGCTCGGCGCCGATGCCGTGCTTCGCGTCGATGAGAACGGGCATCCCTTCGAGACCGATCATGGCAACCTGATCCTCGATGCCGATTTCGGGTCTATCAGGCACCCCGCGGCT